>DATFDT010000387.1:0-15830 GCA_035251975.1 Pyrinomonadaceae bacterium
TAAAAGAAAACGAAAACGCATGTAAACCGCAGAGGCGCAGAGGACGCAGAGACTACGCAGAGTTAAAACTACTCAAGAAATGCTATTGACTGATCTTCAAGGGGCGCATAACATGCGGGCGTTATCGAAAGGCATCATCAGTGTGGTCCTCGTCCACACTTAATCGATTACATTTAGCATCTTCGGCCTACCCTCACTGTCCACCAGAAGTTTGCATTACCGTGGATGATGTTTCGGTTGGGCCCTAACCGGAGAATCAAACTATGGGTACCCCGCTGCGTGGCCACGAGAAGATCATTCTGCTTCTCGTATGTATCGCTTTCATAACTTTCGCCAGCTACAGTTGCCAGAAAACTCAACCAGATCAAACAAACGCGAACCTTGCCGCCGTCGCATCGCCAACAACCCAAACGTTACCGCCGTGGCCGTCCGGGTTCCCACAAGGAATGCCATCTCCAGTCATTAGCGGAAACATTCCACGGCAGGTCGCAGGTGCCAGCAGCGCGTCCACACCCCTCGACGCGCGTCCGTTCTTCGACAAGTTCTCGTGGGAATCATTCATCGCCTTAAACTGGCCGGCTTCCAGCGCGCGTGGCGTTCCCAATAATCCCAATGACCAGGCCATATTTTTCAGCGCGCCGAACGGCACGCCTGTAGTTTGGGGAACTTATAAAGACTCATTCGATCTCTTCGGACAAAAGGATCGGCCCAGCGCGTGGAATCAACCGAGCGCGACAAGTCCCTGCCCGGGCGTAGCCGCAGATCAGAAAACTCTAATCTTCGTGACCAAAGGCGATACGCCTTTAATGCAAACGAAAGAGGCATTCTCGTTTCCGTTGATCGACCAACGAAGCAATTTCGTCTATTTCGATATTCGTTACGACGAAGCGCAATACAACTTCATTCGCGGGAAGGACGAAGATCAATCTACGTGGCTCTATCTCTTGAAGAATCTGGCGCCGGTAGAGAACAAGGAATTTGGCGTTCAGATGCCGATGACCACAACATCGGCGCTCGGCTCGATCATGGTAAAAGCCGCGTGGCGTATCAGTACTTCCAGTGACGATCCAAAACGCTACTACGCAATCAACGCGCAGATTTACAATTCGCAAACGCAAAAGTGCACGCCCTCGACCGTGTTGCTCGTCGGACTTCATATCGCGCACAAAGTCGATCCATTTACCGAGTGGGTGTGGTCCACATTTGAGCAAATAGACAACGTTCCACCCGATCCGGACGTCTCGCCAAAACCATCGCCGCCACCAAACGGCTATTCATTCAACAACGGTACCGGCACTCCACCGACCCCGAACGGATTCAACTACAAACCGCCATTGACGGCGCCGGGTACGCCGACGCCAACGCCCTCGCCGGTCCAGGTGACGCGCGTCAATCCGATTCCGAACACACCGGCTGGCCAATCGACGCGCGACGTTAATGCGTTTTACCAGGGACTACTGAAAGGCACGGTCTGGCAGTACTACCAGCTCGTCGTTACCCAATGGCCCGGCGTTCCCGGTATCGGTCCGGACAAACCTTACAAGTTGATGCAGAAGGGTGGTGTGTATCCACAAAATGCCGGCGCCGCATTTCCTTCAACCGGCGCAGTCAACACGACAATGGAAACTTACTTTCAAACTCAAAACGATGCCGCCGGAGCAGGTGGTAATAGCTGCATGAGTTGTCACTACAGAGCCGGCCAGTCTGACTTTAGCTGGGGCTTGAACCGGAGGGCGCACTAATGGATAAAAAATCGGAAATCGCATTGCAGAAGCGCAGAAACGCTGCCGCGCCCGAGGCGCCAACCGCCACCACATTGTTGTCGACCGCCGCACCGTCTACGGCGGCGGCTGCGGCCCCGGGGCCGTCAGGCTGGTGGATGTATCACGGCGATCCTGCACACACCGGCTTTGTTTCAGACAGCAACCTGAACACCGCAACAGTTGCTTCGTCTAATTTCAAAACACTCGCAACGTTGGAGCTCGGTGGTCCAATACTCTCCGTTCCCGCCGTCGCAGATGGATTCATCTACGTGGGCGTCGCAAATTATCACAAGGCGCAGGGCGGCAACGGCGGCGCGCTACACAAGATCGACATCAAGAGCGGAAAAACCGTCAACACGTTTAGCTGGGACCTCGGAAGCGACAACGAAGACGCGCACAGTTTCACGGGCATGGGCTGCACGCCACTCGTGTTCAATAATCGCGTTTACTTCGGAGCGTTCAACGGCAAGCTTTATTGTCTCAGCCAGGACACGCTGGCATTACTGTGGATGACCGACCTGCGCAATGAAGACATCGCCCCAACCCACAACCAGAACCAACCGATTACGAACAACAACGGTGTGAGCGTGGGTTATCCCGCAGCGGTCATCTGGACCTCGCCCGTTGTTTCAGCGGACGGTACTAAGCTTTATGTCGGTTGTGGTGAAGGCGAGAACCCGCAACTTTACAGCTTTGTATTTTGTCTGGACACGCAAACCGGAAAGGTCAAGTGGATCTACTGCACGAACCAATTTTCCCTCAACGTACCTAACCAGCCAAACGTCCTGCCGGCGCAGGCGGTGCAAACTCTTCCGCCACCACCAGGCTACACGCTTTTCGACGGTGAGCCGATCGTGATGGGCTGTTCTGTTTGGGGTGCGATTGCTTACGACGCAGAGCTGAATCTGATCTATTGTCCGACGGGCAACCAGCAACCGGAACCTGACGGCAACTGGTCTGAAGGTCCATTCAAGCCCGAGCTGCCAAGTCCCGGTTTTTCCAACGGACTACTCGCACTCGACGCCAACACTGGTCAATTCAGAGCTTTCTTCCAGGTGCCACCCGAGAGCAATTACCGCGACTCCGATTTCGATATCGACATCGGCAGCGCGCCGGTAATCACAATGCTCGGCGCGCAGAAAGTCGTGATCATGACGTGCAAGAACGGCGGCTTCTTCGTGCTCGATGCCGGCACGCTGAAATTGATTAAGTGGCGACAAATGTTGCCCTACATGAATGACGGTACGTGGATCGAGAATGTAGACAAGCATCCGGCGGACCCGAACGCGATCAATCCCGCTGTGACCAATGACGTGTCAAACGTGACGCCTGGCGAGAATTTTTCTGGTGCCTTCAATACCGCTGCTTTTTATCCCGGCTCGCAGAGTATCTCGCCGCGCTTCTTCATTGGTCTTGGTGGCCCAAACTATCACAACGCCTCGCCCGGAATCGATTACGAGACGACGCCTTTCATGCGCGCCCTCGATTTCAACTCGCCGAACCTCGCCGATGCGTGGCCCATGGACAACAGCGACCCGCGCAAATACGTCAACTGCACGCACATCGACAATTCGACAGGCGTTTTTGCCGGCATGTACACGAGTGCGGGTGAGTGTGGTCTAAGCTCGCCTGCGGTCGTCAACGACGTCGTGTTTTGTACGACAAGCAAGATCGCGATCTACGCGTTTGACGTAAGTGAGGGAAAGCTGCTCTGGTGGGACGACCTCGGAATGCAGACGGACGGTTACAACGGAGGCTATGGCTATTGCTTGGGCGCCGCGATATGGAAAGACTACGTGGTCGCCGGCGCACTGGTCTTCGGAAGAGATGGCGGCGTACTGAGAATCTACGGTTTAGGTTAGACAGGATTTCAGGATTTGCAGAATTAGCAAGATTCAATCCTGTGAATTCTGTAAATCCTGAAATCATGTCTAAGGTTTTTATCAAATGGAGAAACGACGATGGCGGTTTCCTTCAACAACGACATCATGCCCCTCTTCAATCAGTTCACGGGCCAGATGATGTGGCGGTTTGATCTCACGAACTACGATCAGGTCAGAGCAAACGCGCAGGTCATCTACACCCGTATCAACGGTGGTGGTATGCCGCCGCCGCCGTTCGATCCGCTGACCCTCGACCAAATTCAACTATTCCAACAGTGGATGGACGAAGGTTATCAACCTTGAAGTTATCGCTCACCCTCATTGCACTTTTTTACGGCCTTAGTGTCTCTACTGTCGCCGCTCAATCCACGGGCGCGACAGTTACCGGCACGATTCGCGATCCAGTGGGACAGGTGATCGTCGAGGCTGACGTGCAGATGCTGAATATCGGCAGCGGCGTCGTTTTCAAAACCACATCGAATTCCGAAGGCAAGTATGAGATGGGCCAACTCGCGCTCGGTTCCTACATGCTTTCGATCAAGAGCGGTGGGTTCGCAGTCGCGACACGTAGCATCACCTTGCGTCGCAACGAAACCCATGTCGAAGACTTCTCACTCACGCCGGGCATTATCGAGAGCAGCATTACTGTGACTGCCGGAAAAGGGAGCGCGCGCGTCGCCGCCGACGCTCCGCAGATGGTCACGCTCACAGATCAATCTGACATTGAACGGCGTCGCCCCGCGTCAACCACGCGAGCTCTCGAACAAACGCCAAATCTAATCACGATCAACTCGAATCCCGCACTCGAACGACCACGACTGCGCGGACTCGCTTCAAACAGACTGCTGATCGTTCTCGACGGTGAGCGACTCAACAACGTGCGCAGCGATCCGACTTCCGGCGTTTCGCCAAGCATTGTCGACGTGGTCCAACTCGAAGCGTGCGAAGTTCTGAGTGGTGCGGGATCGAGCTTGTATGGCTCCGACGCAATGGCAGGCGTGATCAATCTGATAACTCCTGAGGAGCAGCGTGGTGACAACCTCCTGGGCTTCCGCTTCAACGGTGACTTGCATACCAACGGCGGTTTCCGACGCGGTGCGGCGACGATCAACTTTAGTCGTTCGAAATTCGCCGCACGCCTGGGCGGTTCACTGTTTCGCGAGAACGCTTATCACATTGGCAACGAAGAGATTCCGCTCAGCGAAGTCGTCCGTTTGGGAAACCTCGCGACGGCCATGGGGAATGAAGCTGGGAACAATGTTGCACGAACTTACGCGGTTTGGAGTTTAGGCGCAGGCGGTGAAGTGGCAAACAGCCAGGGACACGGCTTCAACGATCAGGCCGACGTCTGGTTTTTCCCGAGTGTGAACCACAGCATTCGCTACCGCCAGTTGAACAGCCAGCACAAAGATCTTGGCTTCTCGTTCATCGCGCCGCCATTCGATCCGCGACGACAGTTCAACAGCTTTCGCCGCCTCGATAAATACGGACTACGTTATGAAGGCCGTGAGCTGCGAAGTTGGTTGCCGCGCGTGTCTGCTAGTTTTTACGGTCAAAAATATTCTTTCCCTGATGACACTGTCACGTCTCAGATCGCTCTCGGCAGCAGTTGGACTCTCGTGCCCGATCCGAGTTCGCCGCAGGGCTTCTCGGCGCAACTTACCGGCAATCCGTCGTCGTTTACCGCCGTCAATCTCTCGGAAAATAAAAACTCGATCACAACGCATGGCGTGGACGTGCAAGCCACGTTTGCTCCTTTCGTGGGCACGTTGCTCACGACGGGCGTTGGTTTCTTACGCGATGCTTCAGCGGACGAGTTTTCTCGTACTGACATCGTTTCACCGTTCACGACGATCAGTAGTCGCGCGAGCAATCCTGACACCGACTATACAAACTGGGGCTGGTTCAACTTGTTCGAACATGAGCCGTTCAAGTGGTTGCGGCTCAATGGTGGCTTACGCGTCGACAATTGGAGCACGCAGGCGAAGGTGACGCGTGGTTTTCCACTCGGCGTCGAATCGACGTTGCTCGATCGATCGTTTGCACAGCTACTCGCAGCGCCTGGTCCAGTCAGTGCGACAGGCGCCGCCGGTGTGCTCGACCTTGTGAACGGCGTCAAAGGGATCTCCACCAGCCGCACTGTCGTGACCGGCACGGCCGGAGCGGTGGTGCGTTTGCCGCAGGGTATCAATCCGTACTTTCGTTGGGGCACGAGTTATCGCGAGCCGGGTATCACAGAGCGGTATTTGTTGCGTGACTTTGGCGATCCCACGTTCAGCGTGCTCGTGATTCCGAACACTGCGTTGCGACCCGAGCGCGGCAGAGAGTTTGACATCGGCGTGAAAGTGCAGCGTGCGAAGTGGAATGTGTCGGCGAATTATTTCCGCAACGATCTAAGGGATTTTATCGGCTCGGCTGCCGCGGAACCGATCTTTATTCCGCCTGACCCGGCGCTGGGTATCAATCCGATTTCGCCGTTCTTTCCGCTTCACGGCGTGCTCTACGTGCAGCGTGTCAACACCGCCCGCGCACGCATTCAGGGCGTTGAGACTCAGTACGAAGTAAACCTCGGAATTAATCGAGGCGTGATTTCCGCCTTCGGTTCGACTGGCTGGCTCAAAGGAACGAATCTTACGCCCGACGAGATCACGCTGAGATTGTTGTCACAGTTCTATCACCGCTCAGATACGCCGGTTGAGTTGAGTGGCTCTGCGGACGACGCGCCGTTGTCGAACATCACGCCGCTGCGAACGATCAATGGCGTTCGCTTCGACAGTTTGGATCGGCGGTGGTTTGTCGAATATGAGCTGCGTTACCAGGGACAGGTGAAGCGCGCAGATCCACTCGATCTCTCGGCTGCGATATCGACTGAGTACGGCACGTTCCGCAGCTTGAGCTCGTTTGTAGTGCAGTCACTGCGTGGTGGTTATACGTTGCGCGGTGAAAAGCACCGGATCATGTTTACCGTCGGTCTCGAGAACCTGACGAATCGTTTGTACTTTGAGCACTTCCAGACGTCACCCGCACCCGGTCGCGGCTTTGTGTTTGGAACGACCGTAGAGCTGATGAATCTGTTGAATTAGCTTTCTCTGTGCAACCTCTGTGTTCTCTGTGTCTCCGTGGTTGATTGTTCTCAGGCATTCATTAACCACGGAGACACAGAGAACACAGAGGTTGCACAGAGAAAGCCAGCTAAGGAACTAATGAAGCGATATTTACTGACAGTTGTGGCGCTGATCGCGTGCTTCACGATCCTGTTCGTGATCGTGGAGGCGCTTGGGGTGCCGTTGTTGTCGGACCCGACACCGTGGATGAGACATGGTGGTGTTTTGGCGGCTTGCATTGGTGTTGGTTTGTTGATTGCCGACGTCGTACTGCCGGTGCCGTCCAGCATCGTGATGGTTGCTCATGGCGCGCTCTTCGGTGTGTTGTGGGGGACGATGCTGTCCCTGCTTGGGAGTGTTGGCGCGGCCGTTTTTGGTTTTGCGATCGGACGGCGTGGCGGCGCGCTTTTAGAACGTGTAGTGACGCCTGTTGAACGCGCGCGTGCCAGTAGCATTCTCGCGCGCTGGGGAACACTAGCGATTATCGTGACGCGTCCGGTGCCGTTGCTGGCCGAGACAGTCGCGATCATGGCTGGCGCTTCATCGATGAAGTGGCGAGCACTGATTGTCGCTTCGCTAGCAGGCTCGCTGCCACCGGCTCTGCTTTACGCCTTGACCGGTGCGGCTGTCGCGAATTTGGAGAACACGGCGTTGATGTTCGGAATCGTGTTGCTTATCGCCGGCCTATTCTGGCTGGCTGGAATTGTCTTTAGCCACAAAGAGACACAAAAGGAGATCACATGAGTTACCTCGACGTTCCCCGCCTGCACTTCGCTGGAACTTTTATTGCCAAGCCCTCAACCGTCAATAACACCGCCAGCAACTTCGAGCCGACCGTTACCAATCCATTCCCGTCATGGAACCCGAACGGCAATCACTTCTGGCAGTTTCTCAACTGCACGGTGAAGAGCGCGTTCGATGAGAACGGCGCGGTGTCAGGCGATCCGATCGTCAACGCGAAGGTCGAGAGCACCGACAGTCCTGTTCCGGCGAAGCTCGTCGATCTCGATACCGAGCAGCAGATGGTCTCGCAAATCTTTGGACTCCAGTTGCAGGTGTCGATCTCCGAGGGTGAATACTTCCAGGGAGATTTTAGACCCGTTAACTTCAACGACATCTTTGTGCGCGCGACCACCAATCCCAAACCCGATTCGATGTTCAGCGCCTACTTTCAATCCGTGCTCGACAACGTCGTCTGGAGCTACATTCAATCGCCGCTCCTGCAAAAGTTGCAGAGCATCAGTCCCAACACGCTCTCGATCAAGTTTGTCGTCGACGGCTACAACGACGACGCCACATCGCCGCAGTTCAACCAGGGAAGAATCGTCGGCACGATTGGACCAGCCTTCGACGGCGAGCCACCGAACTTCGTCATCGGTCGCGCACTCCGGCCCGCTGGGCCAAACAGTCCACTCTCGTTCGGTTATGCGAAGGTCGACAAGAACCGTCAAAAAGTGATCGTCGATCTCGGCAACAGTATTCCCACAACCACGCCGCAGGGACCACCTCCAAACCTCGGCGTGCTGCAGCCGGCGATCATTCCACCGAGCGGGAGTCCGAGCATTCTCGGCAACTACGATTACTCTCAAGCTGCTTACGAAACGAATGCCGGTGTTCAGGAATTTGACGCGACGTCTTACCAGATCAGTCTGCTTGCCTCGACGCCGCTCGGCATCATGCAGACACCATCTCCGAGTCAATCTCCGGTTGTTCCACTTGCTGAAGGTGCGAACTGCACTTACATCAATGCCATCCAGATCGTCTATCGCATGAATCCCGGCGACGTTGCTGACGTCGAGCTCTTCGCAACTCAATTCGGCGAACCCGCAGGAGGGCAGGAAATCCAGCTCGAGTTGAACGGCAATCTGTTGCAGCCGGCGCCGATTTCTGCAGCGCCGCCGTTCTCGCCGCAACCGCCTTTGCCGCCAGTTCCCACTGCGATGCTTCCGGTCGCGACGCCTGCAACAGCGCTCACGTTTCCGCCTTCAGTCACGACTGGACCAGACGGGAGTGCGACTTTCAAAATGTATGCGTACGATCCGGGCAATCCACGACAGTTCATCGATGGGCAGGTCTACAACGTTTCGTTTACGTGGGCGAAGGATAACGATCCGAGTTTTCCACCGGATTCAAATGGCGCGCTGAGTGTCCTTGTATTTGACACGTTCCAGGGCCCGCCGACGTGGGCCAGTGTGGCGCCGTTTCTATTGCAGTATGCGAAGCTCTATCCGTTCATGGACAGTCTCTTTAAGCCCGGTGGTCTCGGAGATCCGAAGACTTACCAGCAGAACATCCAGGCTTTCGAGGTCGTGTTGACTTATCCAATCACGGATCCACGTTACATGCCTGTCACTCGCGACATGTCGCGCGACAAGCGAAACGTGCTACTGGCATGGCTTGCGGCAGGCGCCCCAATGTAATGAAAAACTTTAGCCACAAAAAGGCACAAAACCACAAATGATAGAAAATAGCGTGCGCACTAAATCAAATTCATTTTGTGAACTTGTACCTTTTTGTGGCGGGTTGTCGTTTCCGACAAGTTTGGCGTTCGACGACGCTGGCGGAATGTACGTGGCGGAGTCGGGGTTGCCATTCGGCGGCGCGCCGCCGGGCGGCCGTGTTTGGCGTATGCACTCGGAGTCGCGACGCGAGTTATTGATCGAGAACTTGCGCGCGCCGGTAAACGGGCTCACGTTTCATCGCGGGCGTTTGTATGTTTCCGAAGGCGGGCATCCCGCGCGCATCAGTTGTTTCGATCTCGACGGTAAGCTGCTTAGGGTGGTCCTTGATAACCTGCCTGGTCCAGGTAACTACCACACGAACATGGTCGTCTTTGGTCCTGATGACGGGAAGCTTTATTTCAGTCAGGGCGCGATGACGAACACGGGCATCATCGGGCTTGATGCGTATGAGCTTGGATGGCTGCGTCGCTTGCCGCACGGACACGATCTGCCGGGTTACGATCTCGTTTTGAACGGCGTGAATGTTGAGACGCGCGATCCGCTTCACGGTGAAAACGCACGCACCGAAACTGGCGCGTTCGTGCCGTTTGGTGTTCGCACGGAGCCCGGGCAGCGTCTTGATGCGCAGTTACCTTGCACAAGCGCGGTCATGCGTTGCAACGAGGATGGGAGTGACGTCGAGCTCGTGGCGTGGGGGGTACGGAATGCTTACGGGCTCGGATTTCTTCCTGACGGCCGTCTGCTAGCGGTCGATCAGGGCGCGGACGATCGTGGCAGTCGTCCGGTTGGAAACGTGCCTGACATGCTGTATTGGGTGCGCCACCGTGCGTGGTATGGCTGGCCGGATTTTATCGGTGACGTGCCGATCACAGATCCGCGTTTTCAACCACAACGCGGTACCGCGCCGTCGTTTTTGCTCGCGAATCATGACGAGTTGCCACCACCGGAGAAGCCTTTGCTCAGTTTTCCACCTCATACTGCGGCGGTGAAATTTGCAGTTTCCGGTTCGGGTGATCTCTTCGTCGCGCTGTTTGGTGATGAAGTGCCGATGACTGCGCCTTCGGGTCCAAAGGTTGGACGTTCGGTTGTGCGTGTCGATACACGTGACTGGACCATGCATCAGTTTGTGCAGGATGGACTACTGAGACCGATCGACGTTCAATTCAATGATGCCGCATTGTATGTTCTCGACTTTGGAAGTTTCGAGATGATCGAGAATGGCGGCGTCAGTGCCGAACCGGCAACGGGAAGGATCTTGCGGATAGCAACATGATAACGCTGCTTCTACTGGGATTTGCGTTGAGTCTCGACAGCTTTCGCGTGTCGCTAGGTCTCGGTACGTTGAAGCTCAGCCGTTTACGACAGCTTCAGATCGTGATTGCTTTTGGTGTTTGTGATGCGATTGCGCCGTTGATTGGGTTATTGATTGGTCAATCGCTGCTCAAAGTTGTCGGTCCGTGGGTTGAGCATATCGGGCCGTTGCTGTTGTGCGCGTACGGCGTTTACGTGATCTACATCGCGAAGCGTTGTGCGGGAAGTGAAACGGGCGAGAACGATAGATGGATGGTGCTTGGGTTACCGTTGTCGCTGAGTTTAGACAACCTCATCGCCGGGACGACGCTGGGGATGATTGGTTTCCCGGTATTGTTGTCCATCACCATCATCGGTGTAATGAGTTCGTTGTTCGCATTGGCTGGATTGCGATTGGGAAGAACGGCCGTGAACTTATTGCGGTTCAGAGCAGATTTGATCGGTGGTGTCGTGTTGATATTTATTGCTCTAACGTTCGTTGTTGAAGATCTGTTGTAGACAGGATTTACAAGATTTTTCAGGATGAACATGTAAATCCTGAGGAATGCTGTAAATCCTGTCTAACGACTTATTGCCAGCCGCCGCCGAGCGCTTTGTAGAGTTGCACAAGGGACAGAAGCTCGTTGCGTTTCGTTTGAGTCAAATCAAGCTCAGCATTGAATAGTTCACGATCGGCGTCGAGTGCGTTGAGCAACGAATCGACGCCACCTTCGTATCGCAGATAAGCCAGCCGCGACCGATCGCGCAGAGTTTCAACCAGAAGGGCTTGTTGAACGCGAATCTCTTTAACCTTTCGATACTGGACCAACGCGTCTGACACTTCTCTGAATGAATTTTGAATCGTCTGCTGATACTGGATCACTGCCAGTTCTCGCTGTGCCTTCGCGAATTTCACGTCTGACTTGAGCCGTCCGCCAGTGAACAGCGGCTGAGTAATCTGTGGCACAAACGTCCACGCGCGACTTGGACCAGTAAACAAACCCGAAAGCTGATCGCTCTGAAATCCAAACAGTCCCGTCAAACTAATACGCGGAAAGTAGGCCTTCTTCGCCGCAGACACGAGCGCCTGTTGGGCCACGAGGTTCTCTTCAGCCGCGCGTATGTCAGGGCGTCGCTCGAGTAGTGACGACGGAAGCCCCGGCGGTATTGCAGGCAGATCTTCCTGTTCGGCCAGCGGACGGCCACGCGAAATCGCACTCGGATTGTTTCCCAGCAACAAACTGATCTGATTCTCGGTCTGCTCGATCAGGCGTTCGGTGTTGGGAATCGTTTGTGTCGCCTGGTAGACGAGCTCTTCCGCCTGGCGAACGTCAGCCATCGTCGCGAGGCCATTTTGTTGCCGCAACTGGATCAGACGTAGAGACTCCTCGCGCGCCGAAAGCGTGCGCTTAGCGATCTCCAATTCGCTGTCGAGCTCAAGGAGACTGAAATAACCGGTCGCGACATCGCCAACGACCGTCGTCATCACGGCTTTACGATCTTCTTCGGAAGCTCGCAGCTCGGCGCGTGCGGCTTTTGTTTGCTGGCGCACGCGTCCCCAAACGTCCAACTCAAACGTCAACAGATTGAGCAGGACGCTACCGAAACTGCGCGATCTTCCACCCTGACCCGGAATAGCGAGCTGACCGTTTCGAGACGTGCGGGTGGTCGTCACATCCGTGCTCAAGTCAAATTGCGGAAACTGCTCAGAACGTGCAAGGCCGAGATTCGCTCGCGCGGCATCGATACGCGCGACAGCCGCACGAAGATCGTAGTTACGGACCATCGCGGTCTTAACAAGATCTTGTAACGCGGGATCCTTGAAGACTTCAAACCATTTCAGATCGCCAATCGAGATTTGATCCGAAACAGGATCAGCGCCACGAAAGTTCGCAGGCGTTTGGATTGTGGAACTCTGCCGTTGTTGACCATTTACTGTACCCAGTAGGAAAAACAGGCCCACGAGGCAGGCAAATACAGGGATGCTGGGGTTGGCACCCCAGAATCTTCGCCTGTTTTCGTGGGAATGTTCTTTTGCTGCTCTCACCATTCTTAATCTCCTGATGCGGGTTGCAGTTGTGTGGTCCCGCCTTCTTTACCGTGCTTCTTGCCGAACCGCATCGATACTTTCTCGACCACGTAGAAACTCACCGGAATCAAAAAGCTCGCGATCAATGTGTCAGCCAACATTCCCGAAACCACGACCGTTCCGAGTATCTTTCGTGCTTCTGCACCCGAGCCGCTTGAAAACCACAGCGGCAAACTACCCGCGATAAATGCCATTGAAGTCATCAGCAATGGTCGTCGTCGCAAACGCGCGCCTTCCAACGCTGCGTCCAGCAAATCGCGTCCTTTCTCAAACTCAGTCTTGGCAAACTCGACGATCAGGATCGCGTTCTTCGCAGCGAGTCCAATCACGACGATGAGACCGATCTGCGAGTAGACGCCGAGGTCATAGCCTCGCAAGAAGAGCCCGGCTAACGCGCCGAAGAGTGCGATCGGAACTGTCAGCAAAACTGAGAATGGAAGCGACCAGCTCTCATACAACGCAGCGAGAATCAGAAAGACGAAGATCAACGACAGCGCGAGTGACTTCATCGCGGCGCCCGTTGTCTGTTTCTCCTGGTACGAAAGATCGGCCCAGTCGTAGCCCATCTCACGCGGCAACACTTCGCGCGCGACTTCCTCGAGCGCTGCCATTGCCTGGCTCGAGCTGTATCCCGGCGCTGCGGCGCCGATGATCTGCGCGCTGCGATAGAGATTGAAGCGGTTTGTGTATTCAGGTCCGGTGATGCTGCGCGTCGTGACGAGCGCGGACAGCGGCACCATCTCACCGTCTCTGTTCCGCACGTAGTAATTGCCGATGTCCTGCTCAGTGCGTCGCATCTCACCTTCCGATTGCAGAAAGACGCGCCACTGCCGGCCGAAGCGATTGAACTGGTTGAGATATAGACCACCGAGATACGCTTGTAGTGTTTGATAGACGTCGGCGACTTCAACACCCTGCTTCATCACTTTGTCGCGATCGACATCCGCAAAAACCTGTGGCACGTCCGTGGAGTACTGCGTAATCACTCCCGAGAGCTCCGGACGTTTGCGCGCCGCTGCAAGAAACGTCTTCACATTCTGATCGAGAAACTCCGGCGATCCACCGCTACGATCCTGTAGCCACAACGAGAACCCGCCCGCGCTACCAAGACCGGGAATCGACGGCGGCATGAAAGCAAACGCCATCCCTTCCGGAATCTGCGTCGCCAGCTCGCCGTTGATCTTCTGAATGATTGCCTGCGCCTGCTGCTCCTTCGACGTTCGATCGTCCCAGGGTTTGAAGCTCATGAAGAAGAAGCCCTGGTAACTCGCGGAAATGCGATTCAACAAACTAAAGCCGCCGATGCTCGTGTAATACTCGATGCCGTCAGTGTGCGCGAGAATCGTCTCGACTTTCTTGAGCACCTGGTCCGTTCGCTCGAGCGACGCCGCGGGTGGAAGCTGCACGTGCAACATCGCGTAGCCGTAGTCTTCCTCGGGCAGAAAACTCGTCGGCATTTTGTATCCCATGAACGCGTCGGCAATTGTGAAGCCGAGAATGATCACGACGCCGATCACGGCTTTGCGAAGTATTGCGTGACTCCAGTTGAGATAGCCGTGCATCACCTTGTCGAACACACGGTTGAAGCCACCAAAGAAACGGCCGACTACGCCTTTCGTTTCTTTTCGCGGCTTAAGTAGCAATGCTGCCAAAGCCGGTGAAAGCGTCAGAGCGTTGAATGCCGAGATCAACATCGATACGGCGATCGTAGTTGCGAACTGATTGTTGAGCCGGCCCTGAATTCCGCCCATGAACGCGACGGGCAAGAACACAGACGAAAGGATCAGCGCGATCGCGATCACCGGTCCACCAACTTCCTTCATCGCCTGAATCGTTGCGTCGCGCGGCGATTTGCCTTCTTCGATGTGATGCTCGACTGCTTCCACGACGATGATCGCGTCGTCCACGACGAGTCCGATCGCGAGTACGAAGGCAAACAGCGAGAGCGTGTTGATCGAGAAGCCCAGTAACGGAAAGATTGCGAACGTTCCGATCAGCGATACTGGCACTGCAATCACTGGAATCAGCGTCGCGCGCCAGTTTTGCAGAAACAGAAACACGACGATGATCACGAGGACCATCGCTTCGAGCAACGTTTGTACAGTTTCCTTCATGCCCTCGCTTACGGGTCGTGTTGTATCGAACACGACCGCGGAATCGAGGTCGCTGGGGAAGCGCTGCTTCAGCTCTGACATTGTTTTCCTGAGAGCGTTCGCGGTTGCGAGTGCATTCGAGCCGGGTTGTTGGAAGACCGCAACGATCACACTCGGCTGGCCGTTCATCCGGTTGCTCTGCTGATAATTGAGCGCGCCGAGCTCGATGCGTGCGACGTCTTTCAAACGCACAACCGAGCCGTCTGTGTTTGCGCGCACGATGACCTGGCCGAATTCTTCAGGCGTTTCGAGACGGCCCTGCGCGCGAACGGTGTAAGTCTTCTCCATTCCTGCGGGCGCGGGTGCGGCGCCGACCCGACCCGAGGGGTTCACGTTGCTCTGCTGCTTGACTGCGTTCACGAGATCGGGAACGCCGAGGCCGAGCTTCGCGAGCACGTCTGGTTTCACCCAGATGCGCATCGCGTAGTCGCTCGAACCGAACACTCTTACTTCGCCCACGCCCGGCACGCGATAAAGCACATCGTTGATGTTGATGTTTGCGTAGTTCGCGAGGAACAGCGAATCATAAGTCTGATTCGGCGAGTAGAGCGAAAAGACGAGCATCGGTAGGCCCGTAGATTTACGCGTGGTCAGGCCGAATTGATTTACATCGGTCGGGAGGTTGGGCTGGGCCTGGGCCAATCGATTCTGAACGTTGACCTGATCGATGTTGACGTCAGTATCGACGCCAAACGTGACCAGCAACTGCTGGCTGCCGTCGTTCGCGTTGATCGACTGCATGTACAGCATGTTGTCGACACCGTTCATCTGTTGCTCGATTGGTGTCGAGACTGATTGCTCGATCGTGACCGCGTCTGCGCCGGTGTAATTGGTCGAGACAATGATCTGCGGCGGCAGTATCTCGGGAAAGAGCGCCAGCGGCAGACCCGACATCGCGATTAGTCCCGTGATCACGGTCAGAATCGCGATCACAATCGCGACGATCGGGCGTTTGATAAAGAAATTCGAGATCATTTATTCACTCACTTCTTCTCTGTGCAAAAAACCAAGTCAATCTGTGCAAAAGAACAAGTCAGGAAGAGGGGCTTGCCCCCGCTTGTCGAATCCAAGCAGGAGCGGGGGCAA
>DATFDT010000388.1:0-13167 GCA_035251975.1 Pyrinomonadaceae bacterium
GTCCAAGTGAGCAGCCAGCCGCCAGCCCAAGCCGGCAAATCCAGTACAGGGCTTGATGAAAATATTGCCGCGTTGCTGTCATACATTTTTGGCTGGGTGTCCGGGCTGATTTTCTTCCTGATTGAAAAAGACAGTCTCCTGGTTCGGTTTCACGCGATGCAGTCGCTGTTGTTCAACGTGCTGGTTGGCGTTGTCGCGATTGCGCTCTGGATCGTGCTGTTCGTTGTCTTCATGATAGCGGCCCAACTTTCAAATGCTTTGGCCACACTGCTAAGTTTGGTCTCAATATTGGTTTGGGGAGTCTTTCTCCTTGCCATCCTGGCTGGATTCATCCTGTGCCTGGTCAAGGCGTTCCAGGGCCAGTATTTCAAGCTGCCCGTGATCGGGAACTTTGCTGAGAAGTTCTCGGCGAAGTAGCTACAACAGCCCGAGCCTTCCATAGATCGCATCCACATTTCGCAGGTAGTGATCGAGCGAGAAGATCCGCTCGATCTCTGCCACCGAGAGTTGTGATTTGATGTCGTCGTCTGCTTTTACCAGCTCCTGAAAATCCCGATCCTCGTCCCAAACTCTCATCGCATTACGCTGCACCCACTCGTACGCCGTCTCGCGCGATAGTCCTTTATTAGTAAGCGCCAGCAGCAGTTGACCACTGAAGATCAGACCCTTTGTCGCGCGAAGATTTTCGAGCATTCGCTCGGGGTAGACCACGAGACCGTCAATCAACCCGATCGCTTTTTGCAGGATGTAATCGAGCGCGATACTCGAATCAGGCAACACAACGCGCTCCGCTGACGAATGCGAAATGTCGCGCTCGTGCCACAACGCCACATTCTCGAGGCCTACAATACTATTCGCCCTGATCACTCGCGAGATACCGCAGATGCGCTCCGAGATGATCGGATTGCGTTTGTGCGGCATCGCGCTCGAACCTTTCTGACCCTTCGTGAAACGCTCCTGTGCCTCGCGAACTTCGGTACGCTGCCAGTGACGAACATTGAGGGCAAACTTGTCTAACGAAGAAGCGATGATCGCGAGCGTTGTTAAGTACTCGGCGTAAATGTCACGTTGGATCACCTGCGTCGACACCGGCGCCGCTTTCAATCCGAGTCGCGCGCAGACTTGTTCTTCAACCGTTGGATCGAGATGCGCAAACGCGCCGACTGCACCGCTAATCTTTCCCACCGCAACAGCTTCGTGTGCACGCTGCAAGCGTTCGCGATTGCGTTGCATCTCGTCGAACCAGAGCGCGAACGTCAAACCAAACGACGTCGGCTCCGCGTGAATGCCGTGTGTGCGTCCGACTTGTGGTGTGTTCTTAAACTCGAGCGCACGTCGTTTCAGCGTCGCGATTAGCTGTTCGACTTTCTTGAGCAGAATGCCAGCAGCGTCGCGCAGCAGCAGCGCGTTCGCAGTGTCGACAACGTCTGACGAGGTGAGACCGTAGTGCACAAACCGGCTCGCTTCACCGATCGACTCAGCGAGGTTTGTCGTGAACGCGATCACGTCGTGATTCGTCGTCTTCTCGATCTCGTTGATGCGCTCGACGGAAAACTTCGCGCGCGCTTTGATCTGTTCCAAAGCGTCGCGCGGAATCGTGCCCATCTCGGCGTGGACCTCGCAGACAGCGATTTCCACGTCGAGCCATTTCTGAAACTTGTTCTGCTCGGACCAGAGCGCGCCCATCTCGGGCAATGTGTAACGATCAATCATTGGAGTGCAGTCGAGTTAACAAGGTAACGAGCCAGTCGCCACCGCCCATTTTCTTCTATTAATGTGAAAGTCTCCATCCCATCGCCGCGTTCGAAACGCGTTTGGTAACTCAGGATATAAACGTGGCCTTTCAGCACGCCACCCGAATTCTGTTGCTCAGTCGCCGAATGAAGCGCACGAGATTCGACTTTACCCAACTTTGTTCGCAAAGTCTTGAACACTTCGTTTGACTGGTCGAGCGTGACGTCTTTTTTCCAAAGCTCGGACGACTCGTTGTAGATCTGCTCGTAACGTTCTTGAGCGATATTCTCACCGACACTCGTGACCACTTCCTGCACTTCGCTCGGCACACGCCCGCGCTCCGCGTCTTGCCGGCACGCCAAAACAGCTAAGCTGGCTATAAGAACGATCAGGAAGATAACCGGATAACGCGGTTTCTCTGTGCAACCTCTGTGTTCTCTGTGTCTCGGTGGTTGATTATGCCGAAGAGAGCCACCACAGAGACACAGAGAACACAGAGGTTGCACACAGGGGGTCATACCTCGATCCAGGGCGTCGGCTCCTTTGGATAGGAGAGACTGACCTCGGTGAAACCAACAAACAGTGGCGCTCTTTCCTGTAAGGCGACTTCGGCGTTGATCTTGGCCAGGTATGGATTGTTTGCGCGTTGTGAAAGGTGGGCCAGCACGATGTATTTCGCGCAGCCGTCAAAGCCCTTGCGAATCCAGTCTGCGAGATCTTCGTTTGACAGGTGTCCCAACCGGGACAGGATACGTTGTTTCAACTCCCACGGATAATTGTCGCAGGCTTTGAGCATGTCGCGGCTGTGATTCGACTCGATAACGATCGCGGCGCAACCACGCAGACGTTCGGTGACGAGTGTGGTGATGTGACCGAAGTCCATCACCGTCGCGATCTTCACGCCCTGGTGCGTGGCAGTGAAACCGAAATTGTCCACAGCGTCGTGTGGAATCGTGAAGGGATGAAAATCGATCTCACCGATACGAAAATCTTTGCTCGATTCGATCTGCTCAACTCGATCGCGCAAGGCCTTCGCACGTCGACGCGGCTCTTCGTTAGTGACGTTAACGCGCTCGCTGACATAAGCGTCAAGTGTCTGACCCGAAATGTAAACGGGACAATCGAGAGAGTTGAGTAGCACGCGCAAGCCGCCGGCATGATCGCCGTGTTCGTGAGTGACGAGCACTGCATCGAGCCGTTGCGCATCTTCGCCAACCATTGCAAGACGGCGCGTGATCTCTTTTGCACTCAATCCGGCGTCGACAAGTACGCGGGTGTTGCCGGCAACGATCAGGACCGCGTTACCAGTTGAGCCACTGCCAAGAACAGTAAGTTTCATTAGGCGCAAAAAGCACAAAAGGCACAAAGTAAGAAGTCAGGGAACTATAACAGAGCTTTTGTGCCTTTTGTGCTTTTTTGCGGCTAAATTTCCAATCGTGATCGATCGACGTTGAAGCCGTTGAGATTTCCGAGGACGCCGAGCGCTAGAGTTTCCGATTTGAAATACGTGCGCGCAACTTCCTGAAGCTCTTCGACAGTCGTGTTACGGATCTTCTCGATCACTTCGTCCGGTGAGATGCGACGACCGTGAATGATCTCTTGTCGCGCAAGTGTTCCGGCGCGTGCGCTTGATGATTCGAGCCCGAGCAGGATCGACGAGATGGCCTGGTCCTTCGCGATGCGCAGCTCTTCGTCAGTCACGCAATTGTGTACGACTTCGCTCAATGCATTCAACGAGAGCTCCAATACTTCATCGAGATATTCAGGAGAGGTTCCCGCGTAGATGTTAAAAACCCCGATGTCGGAAAACGCGCTTCCCGCCGCACCGACTGAATACGCGAGTCCGCGCTCCTCACGAATCTCCTGCCACAGACGGCTCGACGTTCCACCACCGATCACCGAAGCCAGCAAGCTTCCGGCATAACGATCATTACTGAGCGCGTGCGGCCAGGGCGTCGCAACAACGAGGTGCGCTTGTTCGAGCTCGCTCTTCTGTTCGATCAGAATCGGCGCTGCTGGTCGCGGTTTGCTGGGGTCAAGTCCCTGCGGCCGAACTGCGGCGCCGCTTTCACAACCGTCAAACGCCTGTCCGACGAGCTCGACCAGTCGCTTGTGATCGACATTGCCAGCCGCCGCGACGACAAGATTGTTGTAATTAAACTCGCGCGCGTGAAATCCGACCGTGATCTTGTGATCGAAAGTCGGGACAGTTTCTCGCGTGCCTTCGATTGGGCGTCCGAGCGGCTGATTCGGGAAATACGCAGCGTTGAAAAGCTCGCCGAGCAACTCGTCAGGCGTGTCCTCGACCATTTTCATCTCTTCGAGGATGACTTTTTGTTCGCGTTCGAGGTCTTCCTGGTCAAAACGCGGGTGCGAAATGAGGTCGGCGAGTAAATCTACGGCTTGTGAAAGTGCCGTATCCGCAACCTTTGTGGTAAATCCCGTCATCTCATGGGTCGTATAGGCATCCAGGTTCCCGCCCAGCCGGTCAGTCTCAACAGCAATATCTCGAGCGCTCCGGTGTTGGGTGCCTTTGAAGACAGCATGTTCGATAAAGTGGCAGATTCCGTTTAATTCGGGTGATTCGTGGCGCGATCCCCTGCGGACCCAGATTCCGGTCGTCACGGACCTGAGACCCGGCATATGTTCGGTCAGGACTGCGATTCCATTGGGGAGTTTTGTAGCTTGAACGTCGTCTATCATTTGTTTCGGAGACCCAAAAAGGGGCGAAAATTCTTCGTTGTGGTGAAAGGGGTGTTGGATCCTAGCACGCCCCCAAGAGCGCGGCAAATCCTCTGTGCCTTCTCTGTGTTCTCTGTGTCTCTGTGGTGATCTTTACTGAGAAAAAACTAACCACAGAGACACAGAGAACACAGAGCTTGCAACAGAGATGTGTTCAATAAACTTGACAGCGATTTACGCCGTGGCGGACAATAACGGCTTGTTTTGGGGGTTCCGGGTAACGTCTCCTTCCTGAACCAGTTTCGCCTGTCCATGGCTTCCAATAGGGACTTTGGCCGCGGAGGTCTTTGTCGCATGAGAAGAGCATTTGGTTTTAGTTTGTCTCTTGTCGCGCTGGTGTCGTTCATCACCAGCGGCGCGCTCGCAGCAGGCTCCAACAAATCACTCGCCACCATTAGCGGAACAGTTCGCGACAATCGTGGTAACCCACTCGCAGGCGCGCTCGTCTCGCTAATGCGAGAAGGATTCAAGACCGTCAAAGAAGCGCGTACTGATAAGCAGGGCAACTTCATCACGAAGGTTCTTCCCGGTCGCTATGGCATCAAGGCGATCGCGAATGGTTTCACTGAAGTAGTCTTCACGGAAGTTGATGTGAAGGCCCAGGAGGAGCTGGTTTACAAGTTCAACCTCGAGCCGGTTGGTTCGGGCAGAACATTGCCCGAACGAAGACCAGATGCCGACAATGTGAAGTGGATATTGCGATCGGCACAAACTAAACGCTCAATCCTCCAGAACAATGAAGGTGAAGATTCAACTGTCAAAGCGGTAACCGAAGCTGAGGCGCAAGCCGCCGAAACCGCTCAGATGGAGAGTGCGCCAGAAGTTCCCACCGAAACAAAATCAGATTCCAAAATTAGACCACACGGCGTTTTAGAAAGTTATTTCGCAAGCAACGCGTACGGCGCTTCGTATGTCGGACTCAACTTCGCCGTAGCAACGCCGGTTTCCGAGCACGTCGAGCTGATCTTCGCCGGACAGACTGGAACGGGCGATGCCCCAGGACGTTTTGAAGCAACGTCACGCGTGCGCGTCAACGATCGTCATCGCGTCGGCCTGACTGCTTCGGGAGTGCGTTTCGCAACACCTGTTTGGACTAACAAGCTCGACGATCAAACGGATCTTTACGGGCAAGTCTCGATGCGCGCTGTGGACGAGTGGATCGTGCGCGACGGTATCGTGATCGTGATGGGGATCGATTATTCACGCTTCATCGGCGCCGGTGGCGCACACGCGATCACACCGCGATTCGGCGTGCAGTTTGACGCTAACGCGCGCACCCGCGTGAAAGCGGCATTCGCTTCAGGCGGAGAGGAAGACGGGATTCAGAGCGTTGCGACTTTCGAAAATGATCAGGTTGTTTTCCGTGATCAGGCCGAGCGGCCAGTCGCGTTCATCGATGGTCAGGCAGTCCTCGAACGCAGTCACCGGCTCGAGTTTGGAGTCGAGAGAGTTTTGGACAACAGCTCAAACGTCGAAGCGACCGCGTTCTTCGATACGACCAGCGGTCGCGGCGTCGGTTTGTTGAGTGGACCGGCCAGCGCGTTCTCAGGCAGCGCCGGCGATGCATTTATGGACGTTGCGAACCAGCAGGGATCCTCGCGCGGCATTCGCGTCGTTTACACGCGACGTTTGAATCGCGTTTGGACGGCGTCCGCAGGCTACGCTTTCGGACGCGGCCAGCAACTTTCGGCAGCGGGCTTTGCCACGCCAGCCGAGATGTTCGAAAGCGGAATGTTCCAAACTGCAGCATTGCAGTTGGGTGGCGTGTTCCGCACCGGCACGCAGGTGCGAACCGTGTTGCGCTTCTCTCCGGAAGCGACGGTATTTGCGATCGATCCGTTTGCTGGTCGATTGGGTGTTTACGATCCAACGTTGAGTATTCAGGTCACGCAGGAGTTGCCGAGTTTTGGATTGCCCGTTCGAGCCGAAGCCATACTCGACGCGCGCAACTTGCTTGACGCGCAAACGAGTAATGAGAACGGTGAGACCCTGACCATTATCGGTAACAATCGACGGTCTGTTCGTGGTGGAATCTCGGTCAGGTTTTAGGACCAGATGAAGAGAGCAGACCGCTAATTCCATTTCGCCGCACGCAGTTCTGCTCCCTTCAGGTTACAAACCCAAGTCTGTTTGCATATTAGTTAGAGATCGATCGCAGATCTTCCAAATTCTCGGAAATTCCGAAAAGTTGGATTGAGCTTCTCTGTGCAACCTCTGTGTTCTCTGTGTCTTGGTGGTCAATTTGGCGTGAAACACCACAGAGACACAGAGGACACAAAGGTTGCACAGAGAAGAAGTGGCCGGAACATACCTTGCTTAAAAAAGTCGGATTTGTCCGTTTGAAAGAATTGGCCGCGTAGTTGAGGTAGCAGTGAAGGGCTCGATAATCACAACCAAGACCTGGTTCCTGCTGATTGGCGCAGCGCTATTGATCAGCGCGGGCCTCCTCAACTTCCGCCAGCGCGCACGAGAGGAAATGCCGCCCTGGGACGGCGTCGAATGGGTCGATACTAAAGAAGGAGTCATCGCCCGAAGTATCGAACGCGGTTCCGCTGCCGATCGTGCGTGGTTGTTGCCCGGCGATCGTCTGATCGGTATCACTCTCGATCCCAACGCCCGGCCTGAGCAGATCGCCGCCGCGCACCACGTGCAGATTTACCTCGAGCAAGCCGGCAGAGGGGGCCAACTGCATTATCTAATGACGCGCCCGGCCTACTCGCCACAACTCAGTGCGTACTGGGCCGACCTCGATCACCTTGGCACATTTCATCGATGGACGCCGCGCGTCCTCTACTTCAACCTTATCGGCGTGCTCTACCTGCTCGTCGGCTTCTTTGTTCTGTTGAAACAAGGCGGACGTGCGCCGTTCGTGCTCCACTTTGCGACCTTCTGCCTGGCCGCGTTTGTCTTTCACTTCTACACGCCGGTCGGCAGCTATCGCGATCTCGATCTGGCTATCGCGTTACTCGATAATGCCGCGCTGATTCTATTTGCGCCGTTATTTTTGCATTTCTGTATGCTTTACCCGTCGCGGCAACAGCTCTCTGCGCCGCGACGTTGGCGCGCTATCTGGCTCTACGTGCCGGCGTTCTTCCTGCTCGCTTTCACAGTGCTCGCGTATCTGCGCGATGAATTGGCGAAGGCCATCCCCGCATTCTCAAGAATTCCGGTTTCAGAACAACTCATTGGAATTCTCGACTGGCTCTACATGTTGCATTTCAGTGTCGCGCTGATCGCGAGTGCGGCGTTGCTGGTCCGGACTTACGTCAAAGCAAAGAGCACAACTGTTCGACAGCAGGTGAAGTGGGTGGCGTGGGGCACGTTGCTCGCGATAACGCCGTTCATATTTCTCTACGCGCTCGTTTACTTGTTTGGGGCGCCTACCGATCGTTGGCTGACTGACGTCGCGATACTGCCGCTCGGGCTGATCCCGTTTGCGTTTGGCTATTCGGTCATGCGTTACCGGTTGATGGACGTGGAGCTCGTGGTGCGACGCGTTTTTGTTTACGCGCTCACCACGCTCGCGATCGCGTTGCTGATTGGCGTGGCAGTCTATTTTGGTGGTTTGTATGCCTTCGGCTCAGACCAGGGAATCACGTCCGGTGAGATCACTTTACGAGTCGTGATCGCCGTGATCGCGATGGCTGCGATCGTGATGGTCGCCGCGCCGGTGAAAAACTTCCTTCAGGAGCAGGTCGATCGGCTTTTCTATGGCGAGCGTTACGACCTGCGAAACAGCCTGCTTGATTTCGGTCGCACGCTTTCCGCGACCACCGCGCTCGAACCGTTACTCGACGCGTTAGTGCAGCGTCTTCAGGAAGTACTCAACGTTGAGCGCGTAGCGATCTTCGTCGAGTCGAGACATTCAACTTCGGGTTACATCGTTGCACGTTCCGAAGGTTTGCCGATGCCTCTCCCGGTGCCTTCTGATTTCCGCGAGATGATTCGCGTGCGATCGGCTGATACTGGCGTTGTTCGTGCCGACGATCTCGATCTCAACGAAGAATCCAATGGCTCAGGTCCGGTGCGACGCGCGCTGCACTACTACGTTCCGTGCGTTGTTCGTGGACGAATGGTCTCGGTGATTGGTCTCGGACGCTCCGTCGATGGCGGAATTCTTTCGTCGGAAGACGTCGAGATCCTGCGCACGGTTTCCGGTTACGTTGCGGTCGCGATTGAAAACAGTTTGCTTTACCAGGATCAGCAGGAGCGCGCCGCCGAGTTGAAACTGTTGAAAGAGTTCAATGAATCGATCATTGAATCGATCAACGTCGGGCTGTTGGCGGTCGATCTGGAAGGACGCGTGACTCGTCTGAACTCAGCACTCGAACACATTCTCGATCTGCGCCGTGATGCGGCAGTCGGCCGGCGTGTTGAGGATCTGTTCTCGGAAGACTTCGCCGACACGCTCAAACAGGTTTTGGGCAAAGATGGTTGGAGCCTCAAAGAGATTCGCAACATCTACAAGCTTCACACCGCCACGCGCGGTAATCGTTCGCTCGTGCTGAACATCGCGCTCGCTCCGTTGCAGGACGTGCAGGGCCAAACCGGTGCGCTCGTCGTTCTTGAAGATGTGACCGCGCGAATCACGCTCGAGGAACAGTTGCAACAGCGCGAGAAGCTCTCGTCGATTGGTTTGCTCGCGGCGGGCGTCGCGCACGAAGTGAACACGCCTTTGACTGGCGTTTCGTCGTACACGCAGATGCTGCTCGGTATGTTGAACGAAACCGATCCGAAGCACGCGTTGCTTCAGAAAGTGCGCACGCAGGCAGAACGCGCGACGAACATCGTCAACAACCTTTTGAACTTTTCGCGTACCGGCAGTGTGACGGAGTTTGCTGAAGTCGATGTGGCGCGCGTGCTCGACGACACGTTACAGCTACTCGAACCGCAACTGCGTCGCAGCCAGATCGAGATCGTTCGAAGTTACGCCAAGGATGCGCCTGAAGCCTACGGCAACGCCGGCAAGCTGCAACAGGTTTTCACGAACCTGATCCTCAACGCGCGCGATGCGATTCCTGATGGCGGACGCATCGTCGTCGCCACCGAAACAGCCGACGATGGATCGCTCATCGCTGAGATCTCCGATACGGGTATCGGTATCGCACCGGAGAACGTCGCGAAGATTTACGATCCGTTCTACACGACCAAGGGTGTCGGACAGGGCACCGGCCTCGGGCTTGCGGTGTCGTATGGCATCGTTCAGGAACACGCCGGCCGCATCACTGTCGACAGCACGCCGGGCCACGGCACGACTTTCCGCATCACCTTACCGACCGCACGCGTCCGCGCTCGCCTCCAAGCGGTCGGAGATTAGCCACAAAAAGGCACAAAAGAACTTCAGCCACAAAAAGCGCAAAGAGACACAAAGTCTTGATGGGTTCTCCTTCTGTGTTTTTGTGGCTTTTTGTGTCCTCTCTCTTTTGTGCTTTTTTGTGTACACTTACGGTTCTTGTGATGAAGCCAGAAAGACGTAACTCCAGAAAAGGATCGGTCCTCGTTGTGGACGACGAGGAGATCATGCGCGAAGTGCTCGAGACGCTTCTCTCGAATGAAGGCTATCGCGTGGATCTCGCCAAGACCGGTGAAGAAGGTCTCGAAGCTTACGGCCGCCGCCCGTACGACGTGGTGTTGCTCGATGTCTCGATGCCCGGCATCGGTGGACTGCGTGCGCTGGAAGAGTTTTTGAAGATGGATCCCGATGCGGTGATTCTGATGATCACCGCTTACGCGACTTTCGACACCGCCATCGCCGCCTGGGAACGCGGCGCCTTCGGTTGCATCAGAAAGCCTTTCCAGAACGAACAGATTACCGCGCAGATCGGTGCGGGCATCAAACGACGCCGCAAAGAGGAAGAGCGTCGCACCCTCCGGCGTGCGATGAGTAAAGCCGTCGATCGCGGCGAGATCGTCGGTCGCTCCGATCTGATGCAGGAAGTTTTCCGTCTAGTAGAACAGGTCGCCCCCGCGCGCTCGACGGTTCTGATCACAGGCGAGAGCGGCACCGGTAAGGAGTTGATTGCGAAGGCGATTCACGAAGCCAGCACGCGCGCCGGTCGTCCATTCGTGACGGTCAACAGCTCGAACATTCCTTCGGAGCTGCTCGAGTCGGAATTGTTTGGTCACACGCGTGGCGCGTTTACGGGCGCTGTGGCTGCCAAGAAGGGTTTGTTTGAAGTTGCCGACGGCGGCTCCATCTTTCTCGACGAGATTGGCGACATTCCACCCGAGACGCAGGTGCGACTCCTGCGCGTGATTCAGGAGCGCGAGTTCACACCGCTCGGCGACACGGCGCCGCGCCGCGTCGACGTACGCATCATCGCCGCAACAAACATCGATCTAAAAGAAGCCGTGCGGCAGGGAAGCTTTCGAGAGGATCTTTACTATCGCCTCGCCGTCGTGCCGATCGAGCTGCCGCCTTTGCGCGATCGCGTCGAAGACATTTTGCCGCTGGCCCAACACTTCACTCAGAAGTACAACGAAGAAAACGGTCGCAACGTGTCAGAGCAACTCGCGCCTGATGTGCTCGCGTTACTCGAAGCCTACTCGTGGCCCGGCAACGTGCGTGAGCTCGAGAACACGATTGAACGGGCTGTAGTGATCGCGCCCGGCGACGAGATCACGAAGGAATGTTTGCGCACGGAAATCAGCGATCCGAAGTCAGTCGTTTCAGGGCATCACGACGGCGCCAGCAACGCCGCAGTGGGTGACATCGGACGCGGCATCAATTTCTACGAAGAGGTTCGACGATTTGAAATCGATCTGATCAGGCGGGCACTGGAACAGACTGGCGGTCATCAATCTCGCGCTGCGCGTTTGCTCGGCATGAACGCCACAACGCTTAATTCAAAAATCAAAACCTACAACATCAACCTGAGACCATAGTCACGCGATGAAACGACGCGAACTCGATGGCTGTCCAATCACCGGCGCATTGCAGATGGTCGGTGATAAGTGGACGCTGCTGGTTGTGAGGGAGTTGCTGAGTGGTCCAAAGCGGACGATGGAGTTGCTGAACAGTCTCTTTCCGATCAGCAGCCGCACACTCGTGCAGCGGCTGCGCGACATGGAGAACGATCGACTGGTTGAGCGCACCGACTTCGGCGGCAACCCACCGCACATTGAGTATGCGTTAACGGAACGTGGAATGTTGTTGTTGCCGCTTCTGGAATCTTTGCGACAACTCGGTCTGACTCTGAAGTGCAACGAATGTCAGGATCGACTGAAACGCGTCGGCGCCTACTGCGAACCGTGTCCATACAACGAGAGCGGCGCTGAACTTCCATCCACGCGCCGCTCCAAAGACGAATCAATCGTTCTGCTTTAGCCACAAAAAGCACAAGAAAGAAGTTGCCACAAAAGTCACAAAATAGTTTGGCCTGAGTGGGGTTCTTCTTCGGTGCCTTTTTGTGGCTACTCTTCCATTTACTTTTAGACTTCTGTATCCGCGGCTAATTCTTCTACTGGTTCCTGATTAGGAATCATGTGTCCGTCGGCCGTGATGATCGCCTTGTGATCCGGCGTGACGTGCTCGCCTTCGTCCGTAACTTCCTCACCGCTCGGCATCGTCACCGGTAGATGGTCCAGGAAGCGCTCTGCATCGATAGCTGACATACAACCAGTACCCGCTGCCGTGACTGCTTGCCGGTAAAATGAGTCCTGGACGTCACCACACGCAAAGACGCCGGGAACATTCGTCGCCGTCGAGTGGCCCGAAGTCTTCAAATACCCAACCTCGTCCATCTCGAGCTGCCCCTTGAATAAAGCAGTATTCGGCTTGTGACCGATCGCCACAAACACACCCGAACAATCAAACGTGCTTTCCTTCCCGGTCTTCAGATTATGCAGACGAACACCAGTGACGCCATGCTCCTGCGTCCCGAGAATCTCTTTCAATTCAGAATCCCAGATAAACTCGATCTTCTCGTTTCGAAACGCTTTCTCCTGCATGATCTTCGACGCCCGCAACTTGTCGCGCCGGTGAACCACGTAAACTTTCGCCGCATAGCGCGTGAGGAAAGTCGCTTCTTCCATCGCCGTATCGCCACCACCGACCACCACCAGCGCCTTGTTTCGAAACGCGGGCAGCGGACCATCACAGGTCGCGCACGCCGAAACTCCGTTGCCGCCGAAACCGTCAGGCACCTTCGCTTCACCCGGAATGCCAAGCCATTTCGCCGACGCGCCGGTAGCAATGATCAGCGTTTCAGCCGAGATCGTGTGTGTTCGGGTGTAGAGTTGAAAGGGACGCTCGGAGAGGTCGACTTCCGTGATCCATGCCTCCATAAACTCGGTCCCAAAGCGCTCGGCCTGCTTGCGAAACTCGTGCATCAGCTCCGGGCCCTGGATTCCTTCTGAGAAGCCGGGATAGTTCTCGACCTCGGTCGTAATCATCAGTTGGCCGCCGGGCGCGGTCTGTTTTTCGGCGTCGGCGGGGGCGTCAATCAGCAGCGGTTTCAAGCTGGCGCGTGCGGTATAAATGGCGGCAGTCAGGCCAGCCGGGCCTGAGCCGATGATGACCACGTCTCTTTTGATCGTATTGTTGTCCATAGGGATTTTCTCAGCAGTATAGCCTTTTCGGCAGAGCGTATAGTATAACTACGCTTATTGGGGTAGTCGAACCGTGTGGCTTCTGGTGTGTTGAAGCGTTTAAGCCCGGTTCTTTGCAAGATGAGCAGCCCAGGAAGCGGT
>DATFDT010000389.1:0-3155 GCA_035251975.1 Pyrinomonadaceae bacterium
AACGAATCATCTGCCCCGAGGGACGCGTGTCGCGGCACACAAGAATGCGTCCCCGGTCTAAATACGTTCCGAAGCTTTCGGCAAACTCGACCGCCAGCTCGGGGGTAAAGGTCTCACCAACAATTCCCCGCACGCCGGTGATGCCGATTTTCAGCGGTTTCATCGAAACTTTCTTTGACTGAATTTCAGGAAGCTGGGCTGTCGGACTTAATTGTACCCCACGACATAAGTTATCGTCTCCACCAAAAGGTTGACACGCAGTGCGATCTTTCGACTGATAACAACGAATGATATTCTCTACCGCCATGAGACGAATATTGATGCTTGCCGTCGCCGTGCTGGCGTTACTTCCCTTCGTTGAAGCGCGCAGTCAGGAACCAACGAAAACGATCGCTGAGCGACTCGGATATCCGCGCGACGCGAAGCTTCTGATCGTGCATGCCGATGATCTCGGCATGGCCCACTCGGTAAATGCCGCGACGATCAAAGCTTTGGAAACAGGTCTCGTTAACTCGGGCAGCATCATGGTTCCGTGCCCGTGGCTCGTAGAGATCGCGGCATTCGCGCGCGCGAATCCCACCGCTGATCTCGGTCTGCACTTAACACTCACGAGTGAATGGACTTCGTTTCGCTGGGGTCCCGTTTCGTCCCGCGACAAAGTGTCATCGCTAGTCAATAAAGACGGTTATTTTCCTCTGTTGGAGACTGAGGCGGCGGCGCAAGCTGATCCGAAGGAAGTCGAGATGGAGATCACCGCACAGATCGAGCGTGCGCGTACCCTCGGAATTCAACCGACGCATCTCGACTCGCATATGGGAACGCTTTATCAAAGCAAGGCGCTGTTTGAAGTGTTCCTGCGTGTGGCGCGTAGTCAGAAACTGCCGGTGCGAGTTGCGAAGACGTGGTTTGCGCGTGCGGACTTTCTGCCGTCAACGTTGCAGGCAGATGACGTTTACATCGATCGAACTCTCGATATCAATCCGAGTGTCGCACCGCAAGACTGGGCCAAGTTTTACACCGACGAGCTCAAGAAACTCGAACCCGGGGTGACGGAAGTCATCATTCACCTCGCCTACGACGACGCCGAGATGCGTGCGGCAACAGTCGATCATCCGGCCTGGGGCGCAGCTTGGCGGCAGCGCGACTTCGAATTCTTCACGAGTGACGCCTTTCGTAAAGTGCTCCAGGAAAACAACATCAAGCTCATCACCTGGCGCGAGATCGGTAAACTTATTAAGTAGCCGCGGCTAAAAATTCTTCTTCCCTGGCCCTCTTCCGCTCTCTTTCGCGCGTTATTCGAGTGACGGCAGCAATTGGGCTTGCCGATTTTTCCCAAGTGCCTGAAGGAGAGCACCATGAAATACATTCAAAGGGCGATCGCATTTTCTGGTCTACTCGTACTCTTGACGTTTTCATCCGCATTCGGACAGTCTGACCGGCAGACCATCATACATATACCTTTTAATTTTAGCGTCGGTGAGAAAAGTTTTCCGTCCGGCAAGTACGTCATCGAGCGGAACAGGAATAACTCAGACACTGTTTGGGCAATTCGGAATAAGGAAACCGATCGAAGCGCAATTGTGGTAACGAGATCAGCTCGTGCAAACGACGTGGTGGAGGAAACACGACTGGTCTTCAACCGTTATGACGATCTTTATTTTCTGTCGGAGTTCTGGATCGTAGGTGGTCAAAACGGACACGAGGTCCCGACTTCCAGCCGCGAGAAAGCATTGGAGAAGGCTGTAGCGGTAAGGCGCACGGAACTCCTGATCGATCGTGGCAAGTAATTCAAGCGGGAGCGCGCACACTGAAGGCAGAGGCCCTGACGCGTAGTCAGGGCCTTGCTTTTTGTCGCGAAGTCGACTAGGAAGAATCGCGCTGGTTTTTCAATTCAGACGATTCGAGGAGTCGCCGGTGACATTTGACAAATTTTCACGCCGCCAGTTTCTGCAAGCTGGCGGCATTGGTGTGTTTAGTGCTCTCGCCTTTCGCGCCAACGCATGGTCCATGCAGAAGCGTGAGCTTACGCTTTACGTTGGCACCTACACTTCGGGAAAAAGCGAAGGCATTTACGTTTACCGGATGGATCCCGCCACCGGTGCACTGACGCGCTTCAGCTCGATCAAGTCAGTAAATCCGTCGTTCCTGACGATCGATAAGAGCAAACGTTACTTGTATGCGGTCAACGAAGTTGGCGATTATGCGGGGAAACCAGGCGGTGGAGTGAGTGCGTTCGCGATCGATCCAGCTACGGGAAACCTGCGCTTGCTAAATGAACAGGCAACGCAGGGCGCCGATCCTTGTCACCTCAGTATAGATACAAGGAAAAAAACATTGCTGGTCGCGAACTACACCGGCGGTAGTGTGACGGTGTTGCCGGTTCGCTCTGACGGCACGCTCGGAATGGCAAGCGAGGTAAAACAACACGAAGGATCCGGCCCAAAGGAACAACAAAAAGGACCACACGCGCATTGCGTGATTCTCGATCGCGTTGAACGCCATGCGCTCGTCGCGGATCTCGGCATCGACAAGGTGATGATCTACCGGTTTGATCGCGCGACGGGAAAGCTGAGTCCGGCCAGCCAACCATTTGCAGAGCTTACAGCCGGCGCCGGACCGAGACATCTGGCGCTGCATCCGACTGGTAAGTATCTCTATGTCATAGCTGAGCTCGATTCAACGATGACGTCCTTTAAATACAACGAGCTCAACGGCACGCTCACGCCGATTGAGACTGTTTCAACTTTGCCGGGCGACTTCACAGGGACCAGTTACTGCGCTGACGTTCACGTTTCTGCATCAGGCAGATTTCTTTATGGATCGAATCGTGGTCACAACAGTATCGTCGTCTTCGAAATCGATTCACGTACAGGAAAACTCAAACTGGTCGAACACGTTTCGACCGAGGGCGACTGGCCACGCAACTTCACGATCGATCCTTCAGGCAAGTTCCTATTAGTTGCGAATCAGCGAAGCGATAATGTCGTGACCTTTAATATTGACGAGCGCACTGGCCATTTGACACCCGCGGGTCACAACGAACAAATTCCCGCACCTGTCTGCCTCAAATTCCTCTAGCAGCGGGGGCAAGCCCCTCTTCCTGACTTGTTCATTCCTTGAGCGCCTGAAGAAAGAACAAGTCAGGAAGAGGGGCT
>DATFDT010000390.1:0-21898 GCA_035251975.1 Pyrinomonadaceae bacterium
AGCCCCTCTTCCTGACTTGTTCTATGTCGAGGTGTTCGACTAAATGAAGCTTCTAATTCTTCTTATCGCGCTGCTGGCGGTTGGTCCATTAACACAAGCACAGCAGATCGGTCTGATCGCAAACACGGATGGTCGCAAAACGGTCAGTCTTAACGGCCAGTGGCAAACGATTGTCGATCCTTACGAGTCGGGCTATTACAACTATCGTTATCAACCGAGCGACAACGGTTACTTCAAAAACGCCAAGCCGAAATCGAAGACGGACCTGATCGAGTATGACTTCGACAGCTCGGCGACACTGAACGTGCCGGGCGATTGGAATACGCAGTCGGACCAGTTGTTCTTTTACGAAGGGACTGTCTGGTACAAGAAGTCATTCGATTACCAGCGCCAGCCGGACAAGCGTCTCTTCGTCTATTTCGGGGCCGCGAATTACTTCGCCGACGTATACCTCAACGGCGAGAAGATCGGTCAGCACGAAGGTGGTTTCACACCGTTCAATTTCGAGATCACGAAGCTAGTTCGCGACACGGGAAATTTTCTCGTCGTTAAAGTCGATAACAAGCGGCGGCGCGATGCTGTGCCGACGTTGATGACTGACTGGTGGAACTACGGCGGTCTCACGCGCGAAGTGAAGCTCATCGAAACACCGGCGACGTTTGTACACGACTACTTAATCCAGCTTCAGAAAGGCTCGCGACAACGTGTGAGCGGATGGGTGAAGCTCGCGGGCGAGAAACTTGGGCAACGAATCACTATTCGAATTCCTGAGGCTGGGATCAGTAAAAGCTTTAACGCGGATGCACGCGGATTTGCTGAAGTCGATTTCAACGCGGATCTGAAGCTGTGGTCTCCGGAGAATCCGAAGCTCTACGATGTTGTGATCGAAGCTGAGACGGATCAAGTGCGCGATCAGATCGGGTTTCGAAGTATTGAGACTAAGGGTACGGATATTCTGCTGAACGGGCGTCCGATCTTCCTGCGTGGCGTGTGTATTCACGAGGAAGCGCCGTTGCGTGGTGGGCGAGCATATGGCCGCGAGGATGCGCAAACCCTGCTCGGATGGGCCAAAGAGCTCGGTGCGAATTTCGTTCGACTCGCGCACTATCCGCACAACGAGTTTATGATTCGTGAAGCTGACCGGATGGGAATTCTCGTGTGGTCAGAGATTCCGGTTTACTGGACCATCCAATGGGAGAATGCGGCGACGTTCGAGAACGCGCGCAATCAGCTAAGTGAGATGATCGCGCGCGACAAGAACCGGGCGGCGGTTGTGATCTGGTCGGTGGCGAATGAGACGCCGCTGAGTGATGCGCGTCTCACGTTTCTCAAGAACCTCGTCGCACATGCGAGAAGTTTGGATGCTACTCGACTGATGTCAGCGGCGATGGAGCGTCATTACATTAACGACACGACGCAGATGATCGACGACCCGCTTGGTGAATATTTAGACGTGCTTGGTTGTAATGAGTATGTCGGCTGGTACGATGGTTTGCCGGAGAAAGCGGATGGGTTGGAGTGGCGGTCGAAATATCAGAAGCCGCTCGTGATGAGCGAGTTTGGTGGCGATGCTTTGTATGGCCATCATGGCGATGCGGGCGCGAGATGGACCGAGGAGTATCAGGAGAGCATCTACCAACACCAGATCGCTATGTTGAAGAAGATTCCGTTCCTGCGTGGGACCTCGCCATGGATCCTTACGGACTTCCGCTCGCCACGCCGCCCGCTGCCAAACATCCAGGACTACTGGAACCGCAAAGGCTTGATCTCAAACCGCGGCGAGAAGAAGAAAGCCTTCTACGTCCTGCAACGATGGTACAAACAACTGTAGGGGCGGCCCTCGGTGGCCGCCCGTCTTCCAATAAATTTCTTACCGGAACGGGTGGCCACGGAGGGCCACCCCTACAGTTGTTTGTAATGGTCTCAATTCATCTGCACCCGCCGCAATCGTGTCGGCGGTTTTGCTGGTTATAGACACGCAAATCACGTTGATATCCTTCAACAATCCCGAGGATGAAACGAATGTCTTCGTCCTCCATGTTTGGATAACGCCGGTACGCCGTCGCAACCGAAGTATTCAACGTGTTCAGCGCCTGCAAATAGTTTCCGCTGCGTGCGAGTCCCGTCATCGCAAAAAGCGAATCCGCGAGCTCCGCGATCGTGTAGTTCTTCTTCACCTCAACATCAGCAAGCAGATCGGATGAGTCGCGCTCAGCCGGAACTAATTGCAGATCCTGCACCTCTTCGACTTTGCATTTACGCCGCACGTCAAAGTATGAAAGCCGCACTTTCACCGGAAGCGTTGTCCCCACAAAGTCTATCCGGAACTTCGCCATCACCAACTGCGTGAGCCCGTTATTCATATCGTCAAGCGTGATCGAGATTTTTCCATTAGCGTATGCAGGCTGGTAACCGTAGATCTTTTCCAAACGCAGTCCTGGTCCATACTCGATCCGTACCTGAACATCCTTAGCCACCGAAGAGATAAGACTCTGCACTTCGTTGACGAACACCTTGTTAATGTCTTTGTAGTCAGAGATGAAGTGATAAAGTCCGCGGCCGGACCGTGCCAAAGTGCGAAGCAGATCATTATTGAGCTCGAGCCCCACACCGATAGTGGAGAGATCGATTCCCCGCGCGTTCTGCGCCGCTGAGTCCTGTGCGATGAATGAGGGGGTTGTGATGCCCGTATTCGCAATCCCATCGGTCAGAAGGATCACGCGGTTGGTTGCGCCTGAACGGAAATACTTCTTCGCTTCCGCGTAACCAAGCATGAGCCCCGCATGAAGATTGGTTGAACCATCCGGGACGAGGCAATCGATTGCATTCCTCACGCCTTCACCGTTGCCGATCGACCGCGCCGTATACAGCACTTGCGCGGAACTGTCGAAAGCAACGATCGAGATGATGTCCTCAGGTCGCAGCTTCGTGAGCATCGCGCGCAAACTTTCTTTCACGCGCGACATCTTGTCGTCGTCTGCCATCGAGCCACTCTTATCGATGACGAGTACGAGATTCAGCGGGCGCAGATCAGTACGCTCATTGACCTCGGCAGTCGTGAATCCGATTTGCAACACGGCTTCACGCTGCGAACGCGAGATCTCGGCGTTGCCCCAGCGCGTGTCCATCGCGACCGCCTGGCCCGATTTCGGCAGCGGCAGCCGGTGCTTGTGATAGTTCACAAACTCCTCGACCGCAATCTCTTCAGGAATCTTGAAGACGGGAGCGTTGTAAGTAGGGTAATACGTGCTCGTGGTGGGAACTGGCGCGTTCGGACCAGCATTAACGATGGCGCGGCTGCGGGAAACGGACGCGGCTGATCCGCTCTGTTGCGCCAAAACAGTCGTCCAAGAACAGAAACAGAGCAGCCCCAGGACGAGAATCTTCTCGACGAAACGATAGACCTTCATCACTCTCTCCTATTTGTTTTTGAACTTCAGTTTGTGAGTGGGGAGTCAGTCACCCCGCTTGTTCTGATGCGTGCAGAGATTCAGTGAGATGGGGTTTTAGTTGCTTCGTCGATCGAAAAGTTTTTCACATCTCTGACTCGGTGAAGTAATCATCTCTAAAGTCCCCGTAGTCGCGCATATCGCCGAGCGTTGCACTAAACCAGACGAAGAAAACGAGTAAGATAGCGCCACATATCGAGGTGAGAACGATAACTCTCAAGTCATGGTAGCGCTCCATCTCCGCCACTTTCTTAAAACAAAAGAGGACTCCGAGGAACATGACGACGGCGTCAACGAAATTGAAATCCGGGAACATCGCGGAGTTAGACACCGCAACCTTCCGATTGTTCCTTGCCAAATCAGCGTTTCGTCGTAATGATCGGCGGGACAAACTAATCAGGGGAAGAAATCATGACCAACCAAACTCTTTCTCGTCGCAGCTTTTCTAAATTTCTGGCAGCAGGCGCGGCTTATGCAACGCTGACATCAAGGGATGAAGTGCGCGCGTCGTTGCGGCCAACTCCGATCGTCCGTCTCAGCGCAAATGAGAATCCGTACGGTCCATCGCCTGCCGCTTTGAAAGCAATGACTGACGGCTTCAGTCTCGCATGGCGTTACCCGGATGAGTATGCCGATATGCTTGCCGACGAGCTGGCGCGACTGCACGGCGTTCCGGTGGACCAGGTGCTGCTCGGCGATGGCTCGGGAGAGATCTTGAAACTGTGTGCCGCTACGTTTACGAGTAGAGAAAAGAAGCTGGTGATCGCGAATCCGACGTTTGAAGCGATCGCGCGTCATGCCGGTGTGGCTGGTGCTGAAGTTGTGAAGATCGATCTCACGACGGATTACAGTCACGATCTGAAGAAAATGCTCGCGTCTGGCGTTGGAGCTGGGGGCGCTGGTCTCGTTTATATCTGCAACCCCAACAATCCGACTGCGAGCATCACGCCGCGAAACGAGATGTCAGAGTTTCTCGCGAAGCTTTCGCCAACGACGATCGTTTTGGTTGACGAGGCGTATCACCATTACGTCGAGAGCAAAGATTATGAAAGCGTGATCCCGCTCGTGAAGCAGTATCCAAACCTGATCGTCGCGCGCACGTTTTCAAAGATCTACGGCATGGCTGGTCTGCGTTGTGGTTACTGTGTCACACAATACGCAAACATCGCACGACTGAAGACTCAGCAGATATTCGATAGCGTAAATATCATGGCCCTCGTAGCAGCACGCGCGAGCTTGAACGACGCTGAACAAGTCACTCGCGGGCGCAAACTCAACAGCGAAGTTAAAAAGAGCATCTGCACGGAGCTCGACGCGCTTGGATACCGCTACATTCCGTCGCATGCGAATTTCATGATGATCGATCTTCGTCGGGAGGTGAGGCCCGTGCTCGATGCCATGCGCAATCGCGGAGTCGAAGTCGGTCGCCTCTTCCCTGCTCTGCCGAATTTTATGCGCGTCACGATCGGCACCGGCCCGGAGATGAAGCAGTTTCTGGCAACCTTTAAAGAGGTGATGGTCTAAGTCAACCTCGTCAATCTCGTCAATCTCGAAACTTATTTCCACTGTGGTGCGTAAGTAGGCTTCGTCCTTTAGTAATCCCGTAACCTTCCCGGAAAACTGATGAGCAAACTACAAAATAATCGCAGAGTCTACATTCTTTTGAACGCCGTGAGTCTTGTCTTCCTGCTTTCGGCGATCGCAACCGCGCAGAACACGTGGCCGCAGTTTCGTGGGCCGGAGTCGAATCCGGTCGGCACACACGCAAAACTCGCCGAACGCTGGTCAAAGACTGAGAACGTCGAATGGTTTCAGGATATCCCAGGGCGCGGCTGGTCGTCGCCGATCGTGACTGGCGATAAGGTTTACATCACTACTGTTACAACTGAAGGCCAGTCGAAGTTACCGCAAACCGGCACCGAGTACAGCAACGAGTACGCCGCCGAACTTCAAAAACAAGGCCTCTCGGATGAGGAGATCATGAAGCGCCTGAACGAGCGCGATATCGAGCTGCCGCACGAAGTAAAACTGCACTATCTCCTTTACCGCCTTGACCTGAAAAGCGGCAAGGTTGAATGGACCAGGGAGTTCTTCACCGGACAACCGCCGGGTGGGCGTCATCGAAAAAATAGTTTTGTCTCGGAGACGCCAGTCACCGACGGAAAGTTTATTTACCTTTACGTAGCGAATCTCGGGCTGTGGGCTTTTGACCTGAAAGGCAACCAGGTTTGGAACACTAAGCTCGAGTCGTATCCGATTTATCTTGAGCTCGGCAACGGTAGCTCACCGGCACTGGCGGGAAACCTGCTCATCGTCGTGTGCGACAATCAGAAACAGCAATACGTCGCCGCCTTCGACAAACAAACAGGCAAGCAGGTCTGGCGCACGGAACGCGATCTCGGTGGCAAACAACCGCCCTTCCAACGTTCCGGATGGGCCACACCTTACATCTGGCGCAATCCAACGCGAACCGAGATCGTCACGATTGGACCAGAGACGGTGGTTAGTTATGACCTCGCGGGAAAAGAGTTGTGGCGCATCAAGGGAATGTCGTTGACGCCGGTTCCCACGCCGTTCGCTTATGAAGGTTTGCTTTATATAAATGGTGGTCGCGGTCGTGCATTGCTCGCGCTTCGTCCCGGCGCCAGTGGTGACATCACTCTCAAAGAGGGTGAGACTTCGAACGAGTACATAGTTTGGTCGCAGCCGCGCGGTGGGACGTATCTGCCGTCGTCTGTTGCGTATCAGGGTGCGATCTATACGCTGACAGAAACCGGGATCCTGAATCGCTTCGATGCCAAGACTGGAAAGCAAACGTACAAAACACGCATCGATCCCGCCGCCACTAATTTCACTACGTCGCCCTGGGCTTACAACGGCAAACTGTTCTGCTTGAGCGAAGAGGGCCAGACGTTTGTGGTCACGACGGGCGAGCAGTTTCAGCTATCGCACGTCAACGAGCTCGATGACTTCACTCAGGCCTCGCCCGCGCTGGTTGGTGAGCGGCTCTTGATACGTACGGAGCACAGGCTCTACTCGATCCGCCGCAAAGCTTAGACATTTGTTAGACAGGATTGCAGGATTTTCAGGATTAACAAGATTCTTGTCATGTTAATCTTGAAAATCCTGTAATCCTGTCTAACTATGCAGATCACCACCGAAATGTTGATTGATGCGTGGCGCACGAACAACCGTGTCACGGTGTATCTCATCGAGAACCTGCCACCTGAGCTGTGGTCGATAAACATTCCCGGTTCGTCTCGTCGCACGATTCGCTCTCTCGCAGCGCACATTCACAATACCAGGTGCATGTGGATCAAAATGATCGCTGCTCGTCATGGCGTCATGGTGCCTCGAACTGTCGATGCCCGAACAGTTAAACCATCAACCTTGTCGCGAGCCCTCGAACGCAGCAGCAAAGGCATCGTCGAAGTGATACGGCTCGGCGCGGCGCGTGGTGGAATGATCCCGGCGGCAACCTGGCAGAACTTTCCTACCGATCTCGTTCACTTCCTCAACTACTTCGTCGCTCACGAGGCACACCATCGAGGACAACTCTGCATGTTGGCGCGGCAATTGGGCCATCGCCTGCCGGCTGAAGTCACTGGCGGCTTGTGGCAGTGGAAGAAACGTTCCCGTGAGTGAGCTCGAGCGCCTTCAGAAGTCGTGCGATGCCACGATTGATGTGCGCTCCCAATGCGATATTGAGAGAAGTTTAGCCACAAAAAGGCACAAAAGCACAAAATGAGATGGTGAAACTTTTGTGCCCTTTGGGGCTGTAGTACAGTAAGCGGCGCAATGCGATTACATACACTCATTTTGATTGCGGTTGCACTTTGCGTTTCGGCGGTTCAATCGTCGCAGGAATCGCGTCCGCTGACGGCAGCGGAGCGGCGCGGGAGGGCTATTTTCCTCCGCGGTGAGGTGCCGGGTAAGAAGCCACTCATGGCGATGGTTGGTGATTTGGAAGTGCCGGTGGCGACGATAAATTGCGCCGGGTGTCATGGGCGCAGAGGTGAAGGTAAGACGGAAGGGGGTGTCGCGGCGGGAAATCTTACGTGGTCCAATCTCACTAAATCGTACGGTCACACACATCCGAGCGGACGCAAACACGGAGCGTTCAACGAGTCGTCGTTTACGACGGCCGTGGTGCGCGGTGTCGATCCCGCAGGAAACGAACTCAACGTTGCCATGCCTCGCTATCGCCTCTCGATCGAGGATATGAATGACCTAATCGCCTACATCAAACGGCTTGAGTTTGATCGAGATCCGGGTCTGACGTCAGAAAGTATTGACGTAGGCGTACCGTTGCCGGCAACGACTGCTCTTGCGGAACTGGGCGGGGCTATACGTCAGGTCATCTCGGCCTACTTCGAAGATCTGAACGCACGTGGCGGCATCTACAATCGAAAAATAAAAGCACACTTCACCGAAGGCGGCGCGGATACAGCGACAAATCTCCGCAACCTGAATAGTCAAAACCAGATCTTCGCATTCATCGGGGGCGTGAGTGCCGGCGCAGACAAGGAAATCGCCGCGCTCGCACGCGAAGAGGAGATTCCGTTCATCGGTCCCGCAACGCTGTTGACGCAAGTCGAGCATCCGCCTAACCGTTACGTTTTTTATTTACTTCCCGGCGTGACTGAACAGGCAGCCGCTTTAGTCAACTTTGCCGACCAGCAGCTTGGCGCGAAGAAACAGCGCGCCGCGGTCCTATTCCCGACTACGGAATTGCCTTCAGCGGCAGCAGAAGCAGCAATGGCACGCGCGAAAGAAGCCGGGTGGACCGATATCGTGAAGATGCCTTACTCAACGTTCGATGCAAACAAACTTGCGCAGCAGTTGAAAACCGAAGGCACCGCAACCGTATTCATATTCGGCGGCAGTGACGTGGCCAGTTTCCTGAGCGCGGCCAATACGCTCGAGTGGACGCCGAACGTTTTGTCACTTGGCGCATTGACGTCGCGAGACCTTGCTGCGAGTGTGCCTGCGCCGTTCACGAAAAAAGTTTTCCTTGCGTTTCCGACAGTACCCGCTGACGTGACCGCAGACGGCGTCGCTGAATATCGCGCGCTGGTTGAGAAGTACAAGCTGCCGGCACAACACGCAGCGGCGCAGCTTGCAGCACTGGCGGCGGCAAAGACTTTCGTCGAGGGTCTTAAGCGCGCCGGAGCAGACTTGAGTCGCGAGCAACTCATTACAGCATTGGAAGGTCTCTACGAATACGACACAGGCCTAACCCCGAAGCTCATCTTTGGACCCAACCGCCACGTCGGGGCCGCTGGCGCTTACGTAATCACGATCAACGCCGAGACGAAAGAATTCCTCACCGCGAGTGGCTGGGTAGCAGCTAACTAGCCACAAAAAGCACAGAAAGATTCTAAAACCGATAAAGGCGCCGAATTCTCTCGCACGAGAATTAAGCGCCTTAGCTCATCAACTATTTCGTGCTTTCGTGCTTTTTGTGGCTAATTCAATTTGTTCAATTCTTTGAGGCAGACTTTCTCGACGCGCAACGTGTTTTCCTTGCTCTGCCTGCCGTCAAAACCGTCGTCGGGGATTAGCCATTCGCCGTTATCGTCCTGAATCAGGTGGCCCAGCTCGTGCAACAGAATCAACGCTCGCGCGGCACGACTGCCGGGTGCGAAGTTGCCGACGTCCGAAGGAAATTTGCGCATCGGATCCGCGCGACGCTGGTAGAACGAACCGTTGACGTTCACCATCGTCTTCTCGAATAGTCGATAGGACGCGCCCGTCTCAGGGTCACGAATGACTCGAGGTTTGCCCGCCATCTCAAACGAAACCTCGCGCATCAGCGACTGCGACCTCACTCGTATGACAAAGCCATTGAGTACCGTAGTCGCAGTGCGTGGTCCACGATAGAAGTCGCTACATGTATTTTGATTGTTCAGGATTTTGAAGACGTCTACATATGCCTGTCTAACATTCCAGTCTTTCTCAATCACCACCGGTTTGTTCTCGTCGTTTGCTTGTTGCTCCTGTGCTTGAACGCTCTGTAGCAACAAAACACAAATGACGGTGCTGGTCCAAAGAGACATGTCCAACCCCCTCTCGCAAACCAATTCGGCAACGCAGAATTGATAACTGAGCGACGGTTCCGAAGTATTGGAACAGCGTAGCAGCGTGTACGTGGCTAACCTCTAACGGGCCTCAGCAAGATTACATTCTTTTGAATAAGCTTCTACTTTTTGGAGATGCATTTTCTTGCGTCGATGAGACGTTGGTGTAAACGATCTCGACAGTAAGAATGTTCGCGTGAGAAAAGGCACGGGTGGCCACGGAGGGCCACCCCTACAGTTGTTGACGAGAAGTTAATTTCACTCGCTCGTGATTCCAAACCACTGGAAAGCTTTGGCGGGATTTCCATTCATCGTCACGACTTCGATCTCATCAAGTGCAACCGTCGTGAAGTCGCTGGTCAATGTTTCGATCCACTTCGGATCATGATGACGCACAGTGACGCCTTCAGGCAGATCGAAAACTCCGTAGTTTCCATATTTCTGCTCGTCACGTGCGTATCGCGTCACATTTCGTTCGTCTGTTTGTAACCAGAGATCGCTGATGTAGAGGAGCCCGCCGCGATTCAACACACGATGCACTTCTTTCAAGAGCGCTCGTTGTCCTTCGTCAGTGGGAATACAGGTTAAAACGCTGAACAAAAGCACGCCATCTACCGAAGCGTCCGGCAATGGAATGGTCGAGGATTGAACAACTTCAAATGCGATCTCCGGATATTGCGCGCGGGCGGCGGCGATCATGGCGGGTGAGAAATCCAAACCAATCAAGCTCTCGTAACCTTCGTTGTACAACTCTCCTAAAATTCGTCCATACCCGCAACCATAATCGAGAATGGTGCTTTCATCAGATACCCACTGTCGTATGCGCCTGAGATTGACCGGGTGCGCGAAAGGCTTCTGCGTGCCGGTTGTGTTCCAGTATTGGAATTGAGAATTGAGATCGATCAACGTTTGCTCCTCGCCCTTTGAGATTACACTAACGGCACGTAATCGTATTCCCCGACTCCTTGCAGAATTACAAATGTCGCCGACGTGTCGCCATCATTCGTCACTAGATGCGGACGGCCCGCCTTGACACGATAGCTGTCGCCCGGCGCTAGTCTTACGTTTTCGTGAGGTTCTCGCAGAAACAAACGAATCTTTCCCGCTACCACATAGAAAGTATCATCGATGTTGTTGTGCAGGTGCCACGGCACTTTTTGCGTCGTTGAAATCTGAAGCTCACTAATCCTGAAGCCCGGCCTCTCGCCATAGCGGGCACGATGCTCGACTTCATACAGATCGCTGGCGTCCTTCAACGCTTCTTTCTTTTCCACTTCGGCCTCCGCTGCCGGAAAATCGCCACGGAAGATTAGCAGAAAATGATATATATGAACCACGTGATGAAACTTCAATGCCTAATCTTCGCTGTCGTTATTCTACCAATCGGCAACGCCTCGCTGCTTGTGGCCCAAACAGAAGAGGTGGGGCTTGATGCTACGCAAGCTAAGATCACCACCGTTTCCGCCATGCGCGCACGCAAGTCTCCGCAGGTCACGGCCGAAGAAGTCGTGCGGCTGAAACTCGGCACAGTCGTGAACGCGATCACACGTTCGACGAATCAAGACACGATCGGGGGCAAGACTGATTACTGGTATCGCGTTAACCTTCCAAACAGTCAGACTGGCTGGCTCTTCGGTGGTCTATTGCTCGACTACAGCGCGAGTAAACGGCAAGAGCTCGTGCGCCAGATCATGGAAGCGCGTCTCAAAGCCGAGAACACAGACTTCGCCGACAGGCAGGAAATCTACAACCTCGCCACGAGTTCAGTTAATGAAGCCAAAGACATGAGCACACGGGCTGAGTTCGAGCTCTTGAAGGCTCTCGCACTTGCTAACTGGGCCTTGAGTGTTCCATACGAGAATGACAAGCCGCCGTATCGCGAATGGGTGAAGGCGCACGCGACTGAAGTCGTATACAACGAGTTCGCCGGAGGTTACCAACTACGGGCTGACGTGCTCTGGAATCTCGAGAAGAAATATCACACGTTGCCGATCGCGGAGCGCATTGCCTGGGAAGCGGCCCAGATGTGGCCACCATCAGACTGTGAAGGTGACGAAGTCTGCCGCTTCTTTCTTTCTGAAGGCGCGATCAGATACCTCGGCCTGTACCCGTCCGGCGCACACGCAGCCGAAGCCCTCAAGAACATTGCTGACGGTCTAACCGATCAAGTAATCACTTTCGCAAACGAGAAAGGCGGCGACAAATACGCGGTCGAGCAGCGCGCGGATTTAAAGAAGCTTCTGACCTCCTTACGACTCGCAGTTGCAAAAACCTCCGCCTCCGAAAAGACCGAGTGCGTGAAGAAACTAGAGCGCATAAATCGTTAGTAAATTTTCTGCCACAAAAAGGCACAAAACACAAAATGGATTGAAGAATTAAGGAGCCTAATTCTCGTGTGGGAGAATCAGGCTCCTTTAACTTTTCAAAGCAATTTTGTGTTTTGTGCCTTTTGTGGCGAAAAAAACGTTAGAAGCTCTCGACGCCTCGGAATCCACCCTTCGCCGTCTTCATGATCCAGCCGATCACGCGGGCGGTGTCGTAGCAATAGCCGAGGATGTAGTTACAGGTCGACAAGCAATGCTGCGAACATTCTTGCTTCATCTCATCGAGTTGCTTCACGTCAAACTTGTGATCGCCGACGACGCCCCAATCGTGCGTGGCCGAGTACATCGGAAAACACGGAGCGAGTGAACCGTCAGTACGAATGATCAGCGAATTTTGTCCCGCACGACACTGCCATTCAGGAACCTTTCCACGCATCAGCAGCTTCATATCTTCCATGTGCTGGATCGGGTTCACCATCTTGTAGCCTTCGTTGCGTCGCTTATCGTTCAGGTAGTCGAGCAGAGCGTCGACCTTGGGCCAGTCTTCCGGCGTCAGGTAAGTCTCGTTCTCCGAGAGGTGCTTGAAGTGATCCTGCTCGGTCATCGGAGTCTCGTTGATGTGATAGTCCGTCGCGATCCCGTTCGCGCGCGCAATCTCGGTCAGCTCAACAACATCGTCCATGTTGTTATGGCAGATGTTGATATTGAACATCACCGTGTAGCCGTAGACTTTTTGCTTCTTGACGAGGTAATCGAAGTAAGGTCGAATCGGATCGAGCGCTTTCGGCAGAGACTTTCGTTCCTTCACTGAGTCGACCGCGAGGTTGACCGTCGCGAGTCCTGCATCACCGAGCCGATCGATCACATCCGGTTTCATCAAGCGTCCGTTCGTCGGCAGATAGACGAAGATGTCTTTCTGCGCGCTGTAATAGACGATCTTGTGAATGAACTTCGGCCGCAAAAGCGGCTCTCCACCCATCAACGCCAACACGCGCGAGCCAATCGAGTGCAACCAGTCGATCGAACGCTTCGCAACGTCCTCGGTCATTCCCTTCACCTTGTTGTCGTACGACCAGCAATAGTGACAATCGAGATTGCACTTCCAGTCGGTGAACAGGTACGGGATGATCGGTCGCAATTCGTTTCTATGATTCGGGAATCGCGATTTGAAATACGGCGCGCCCCACGTCTTCCACATGCGAACGCCATTTAGCTTGAGATACTCCTTATGAGTCATCTCTTTGGCATCTGGACGCTGCGGGTACGGCGGCTCGGGCAGAACCTCGTCGGGCTTAGGTTCTAAGTGTTCCCGGCCGGGTCGTTTATAAAGTATCTGGTGTAGTTGCGGGGCGATTCGAAACGGAGGGGGAGTGGCTCCCGAATTAACATCGTGCGGATTAGTACTCATCTGTTGTCCTCTGATGGTTTAGGTTACAACGTTTATGCTTGCAAGACGGTCCGATATGTTGCCACAAAATAGCACAAAACGCACAAGATGTGGGCTTCTTGTGCGTTCGAGTGCCTGTTTTTGGCCTACTTCGAGTCACTCTTTGGGTGCGACGTAAGTCCTGCGCGCTTTCACCACCAACCGGCCCTGAGATTTTTCGAGGCCGTCCGCGAGGTCGATCTTCAGTTTGCGAACAGTCCCGTCGCGCTTCTTGTTGGTTGAGACGAAGGAGAAATTGTAGCGCGTGCGGAGGTGCGTGATGAGTGTATTGAACGTGTGGTCCAGATCTTCCGGCTTATCACGCAGCATCTCGCCGCCCGTTTCGTCAGCCAGTTTTTGAATATCGATATATGGCGCACCAGCCAGCTTGCCAAAGCGGGTGGCCCAACGCATCACGCCGTTCTCTGCTATTTGTTCGGGCGTCCTGGGAATTATTGCGGAGACAACGCTACCCGACTCGAAGACGGTATGTGTGACGGATTTGTTTGATGGCCCACCTCTGCAATCCCAGTTGCGCGTTACGCCGGTAACTACAACGATTACCCGGCGACCGCTGGGATTGCCAGCCTTCATCATGTAATTTGCCGCATCATCGAAAGCGATGTTCAGACAATGATTGGCGCGCTCGTCATGTGGCGGCACGTAGTTTATTGCCCGCTCGAGTAGTATGCGATCGTGCGTGAAGCCTTGTCGCAACTCCGCCGTGTCGTGATACGTCATCACCGCGACTTCATCAGTCGGTTTAAGTTGTGACAATGCATCCTTTGCGGCCCTTCTGACTTCCTCGCCGAACGGATCCAAACAACCACCACGATCGATCAGCAACAACACGGACAGCGGAAGCGTGTCCTGACTAAAATGTGTGATCGTTTGCCTCGTTCCATCTTCTGATAGAAAAAAATCTTCCTGTTTTAGACCACCAACAACTCGCGCAGTGTTCTTCTGAAGCACGAGCGCGTCGATCGTCACGAGGTCGACATCGGTCTTGATGATATCGGCGACTTTTATGTTCGCGTCAGCGCGATTCGGTGTGACGGTACGTTCGCGAGTTTGAGGCAACGCCGGCGAGATTAGAAACCCGGTGACTGCGAGAATTAAAGTTATTAGGAGTAGCGAAAGCTTAGAGCTGGGCCGGATCGACTTCATAGCACCTCCTTCGGGTTGGAGACTCCTCTGCCGCTCAGTGGGGCAGCAATCGGGGAGAGTGCTTCGACTATTCAGGGAGAGAGATTCGGATTTGCGGGAAATAATAGATCGGTTTTCGCTGTTTGTGTAGGTTTTTAACTCAAATTCTTCTCTGATACTTCGGCAACGGTCAACCCTAGAGCCTCAACAACTTTCTTGAGCGTCATGTAACCAACATTCGCGTCCCCATTTCGGATCTTCGAGACGGTCATCACTCCCACACCCGCTTTTTCAGCCACGGTCTTATTAGTCAGGCGATGAGCTCCCATCGCAGCATTGATGAGATCAGTTCGATAGGGTTGATTTTCGCTCATTTCTTCTGCTGTACCGAATTAGTTCGCAACAGAGCGTAGCACGAGAGATATGATTAGATCAATACTATCCGTAGCGATCTCACACCCATCTGAGCTACTACGCATGGTAAACGAGCCCCTGCCAATAGTTGATTGTCGATTATACAGTTTCTCTTGTGGCGCATCCTCGCGCTGGAGTGAGTGCGGAAATCATCTGGATGGTAACCAGGAATCCAAAACCCTTCGGGGACTTCGTCCAACAAACTCGCCAGGAGAAGAGTCTGTCATGTAAGGACGTGGAAAAGAGGAGCGCTCGTTTTGGAAAACGCATCGCAGGAAGTTACGTCAATAGAATCGAGAACGACTCAACGCTAAAGCCCACCGCCGTTGCGCTCAAGGCGCTAGCGTATGGCCTTGGCGTTCCGCCGTTAGAGGTACTCGCACGTGCCGTTGGACTTGTCGAGCCCGGTGCTAAAACCGAGGAACTTCAACTGCTTTCAAGGTTTAACGAATTGTCGCCGGAAAAGAGAGGTCTTGTTTTAGATATAGTCGAGATGTTGTATTCGAAAGAGTTGCCACGCCGGGCGTCAAAACGCAAATCGGCATAGAAGACTCTTGTTTAGCCACAAAGGCACATAGGAAAGTCAGGCATCGTTTATTGGGATGCGTTCCAGTACACCGGGGCCGTAGATCTCGTACAGCTTCAGGTGGTCCATGTGAAGGTAACCGATGTGACAGCCGCAGGTGTTGTTAGTGCAAGGTCGTTCGTGAAGGACGGTATTTAAGTCATCGTCGTATATATTGCCAATCGTTTGTTGGATGAAGTGACAGCGCCTGATCGATCCATCGCCGTAGACCGATATAACTGATTTCCCACAACGACACGCCCGCCCAAAACTCGGATGATTCTGGTTGTTAATCGGGAACAACGCGTCGATAGCCGAGAAACGTTCGACATCTTCCCCACTGTAATAATCCGGGTTGCGCTTGTAGGCATTGATCCAGAGATAAACGTTTGCCGGAAGCTCACTACGCAGCGCTTCGATCTCGGCCGCATGTTCTTTCAAGCCTACTACGCCAACGCTGAATCGTACTCCGCGTTGTTGCAATTCGTTGCATTGCGACACGAAACGCGCACGTGAGACTTCGGTCGGATGAAACGTGGTCCATAAGGCGAGCTTGAGCTTGTCGCAATCTTCTACCCAGTCCAAACTACAGGAGAGATTTGTTTGGATAACAGCCTTCCGCACGTGCGGCATGTTAGTCAGTCGCCCGAGGGCGTGCTGGTAACGCTTGCGAATCAGAGCTTCGCCCCACGGTGTGAAGAGAATGGAAAGGTTGTCCACCGTGCGAGTGCTTACCCATGAGACGAAGCGATTCAGCGCACGCTCGTCTTCCTTGTGTTCCGAAGCCGTCTCGGAATGTTTCGCAAACGGGCAGTAGTCACAACCATAGTTGCAACTGGACAGCGGGCCACGGTATAGGATTGACAGATCCATTAGTGCAATTCGTACGACGTCATCAAGTCGTGAACATTCGTCGAATACAACCACGGGCCAATCGCGTCTGACAACTCGAGTCCGGCTTCAGTAAGTTTCAATGTGTGCGAGCCAACAGAAGCAAGGCCTTCGAACGACAGTTCGAGGAGCTGCGGGAAGTCGTCAAGCACACTGCAACCAAAACGCTGCAAATAAGAGCTGAGATCGAGTCCATCCGCACGCAACAATGATTTGATTACAAACCGACGACGCTCTTCATCCGGTGACAGGCAGAACCCGTAGTCGGCCAACGAAAAATTCGCACACTTACTATAACTTTCGATGATCCCATGAATTCCCTTTACACCGACTGCATATTCACTCGAATAGTGCAGCTTGCGTGTATAAGACCGGGCGCCGCAACCGAGCCCGATCATGCCGTCATCCTGACAACAGTAAACCGCGTCTTCTCGAATAGCGACGCGCCTGGATCTAAACATCCGCATCGACACCTGTTCATAACCTGAACTCAAAAGTAACGCTCTTCCTTCACGATAACAGGATAGTCGAATGTCGTCCCATTCTTTTGGATGACGACTCATGCCCGTCAACGGTCGGACGTAAAGCGGATACAAATAAAGCTCCTCTGGTTCAAAGCGAAGCGCTGACTGAAGTGAAGCACGCCAACTATCAACAGTTTGACCGGGCAATCCATACATCAGATCGAGATTCAGTACCGGAAAGCCAAGCTTTCGAATGCGTTCGATCGAATGCTCGACAATGCTCGTTTTTTGCGAGCGTCCGGCAGCACAAACTTCCGCTTCGACGAAGCTTTGCACGCCGATACTGATGCGGTCGATGCCACGTTCGCGCAACAATCGCAATCTCGCTTCATCCGCGGTTTGCGGTGAGGTCTCGCAGGAGGCCGGAATCCGAGCGACATCGCACTCGAAGGTATTCTCCGCGATCTCGAACAAACTCTCGAGCTCAGCCGCCTCAAGAAACGTCGGCGTGCCACCACCAATCGCCACCCGCGCAAAACGAACGCCGTCACCGAGTGCGCGTCTTACCTCAATCGCCTCTCTTTTCAACGCGTCGAGGTAAGCAGTGATCATGTTTTCGTTGGGATTGGCTGTGGTAAAGAGATTGCAAAAGCCACAACGCATCTCACAGAAAGGCACGTGCAAATACAAGAAAAGCGCGCTTTTGTTTTCGTTGGACCAGGCGTCTTCGAGACGTACCGGAACGTCGAGAGGACGGTAGGCAGTCTTATGCGGATATGAGTACGCGTACGAGACGTAGGGCGACTGCCGCAGGTTTTGCGCGAGACTGATCATTGTGAAATCTGGTCGAGAAGAACTTCGGTGTATGGTACGGTCCAAATCACTTCATGCGCGGCGCGATGGCCGTTGTATCCCTCTTCTCCGTATGCCGTGCCATGGTCCGAGCAGACAATAGCCAGCACCGGGGCGCGCTTTTGCATCGCGGCAAACAACGGCGGCAATTGGCTGTCGACATAGACGAGCGCTGCCGTGTGTGACTCGAGGTTATCGCGCGTCGAGCCCGGCAGGAAAATGCAGTTGGGTTGATGCAAGGCTGAGATGTTGATGAAGAGAAACACGCGGCGTTCCGGCGGTATGGCTTCGAGTAGTTTTAGGCCGAGACTGACTTGATTCCCGGTTGAATGTGGGTCAGTCACTCCCAGACTCTGGTCCCAGTGACTTTGATCGAAGAGACCGGGCAACACATTGCCCAACGGATTCTGCTTATTGAAGAATCCGGTTCCGCCGATGCACAACGTCGTGTAGCCTTTACCTGATAAGCCGCTGACAATATCAGCTTCGTCGAAGATGCATGTCTCGTCCGTCACCGTCGCACTGCCTTCAAAGTGCGCGGCAAAGAGTCGCGGATGTGGACCAGGCGTGGCCGGCGTTGGGAGGAACCCCGCGAAGAAGGAGTGATGCGCAGCGTAAGTGAAACTCGCAGGCGTGTGACGTTTTTCCCAGCCAGTCTCCGGTAGGACTCTCGCGAGGTTGGGAGTGAGTCCCGCGAGAAACGCCTCCTGCGCGACGTCATAACGCAAGGTGTCGAGCGTGATAAAAAGGATGTCGACTTTGCCGACTAATCGACGAGCGTCAAGCATGGATAAGATTTCTCTGTGCAACCTCTGTGTTCTCTGTGTCTCTGTGGTGTCCGATTAAGCTTAACCACAGAGACACAGAGAACACAGAGGTTGCACAGAGAAGAATTCAATTTCAGTCTCGTATGTATCTTTCCCATCACACAACACGTCAGGTAGCAGGTCGCCGAAGGCGTTGACCTCGAGCACGTGATGGTGTTGAAAGTCGGGAGAAATCCGGAGATCGAGGCCGGCGTATAGACTTCCGGGGAAACAAGAAGTCATCACTCGCTCACAGGTCCGTTGAATTGCCGCCCAACCAACACTCCCAATATTCTGCAACACGTGGTCAAGACTGCCGCGACCGCCGAGCAAATGCAGATTGGTCATCGGGTGCCGTCCCAAACGAACAACCGTGTGCATTGCTTGTCCTGCTATAACAACGACACGTAAATCGAACGTTCGGCCCTCGATTCCCGCCTTCGGCAACCAACGCTCGACGTACACTCGATGACGACACAACTCATCAACCAACAGTCTAATGTCATTGACGTTTTGATAAACACGAATGCGACGCGAGTTATAGAGATTTAACTTGTCGCCGTGCTTCTGAACCTCAACGGTAGTCGTAGCCCGATGTTTGGCCCCGTTGGTCTGGTACGCAATCACGCCTGAAGCACTCGACCCGTGGGCGAACTTAATAAACACTCGAGCGCAGCCGGCTTCCGTCATTCGCCGGCGCAGATCGGCAAAACTCTCGATCTCTCCCAAACCAGGGGCGACCGGAATGCCCTTATCTCGTAAAACCGCCTGGCAACGCGGCTTATCAAACATCACCGCTATGTCGTCAAAGCTATTCATCACGAAACAATCCGGAAGCTGCGACTCGACGATCTGAAGCGCCTTACACAAACCGAGATACCACTGACGCGGATAGAGAATCCGGCCACGTTCAAACTCGAGTCTCTCAATCTCCTTTTGTGTGATGCGCGCAAAGTGTTCGTCGCAAGCAGCATCAGCACCGGCATGAAGTAAGGCACGTTCCGTCTCGAAATCTTTTCCAGGAGAATCAACACGCACGACAGTCTCTGCGGAAATGAGATCGGTAACGATCGTCTTTCCACAAAGTAAATCTATAAAGGAGACAACCGTCGCAGCAGGCTTCCCGGCGCGAGACAGCGCAGCTTGATACAGTTGAGTACGCCGGCTGCCGGGGACGCCAATCAACAAACTATTCAGCGACTGCGACGTATCGATCGCCATCATTATCCTCAGCATCCTCTTGCTCGCTGGCGTCTACCTTTATTCCAAGGCTTTCTAATTTCGACACCATCTCATCTGAACAAAAGTGGTGATGTATATCGAGGAGCTCAAGGTTTTTGATAGCCGGGCTGGCTAACAACGCGGCGGCTCCGTTGTCGCAGAGAGTGCCGAGCGACAGATCGAGAACACTCAAGCGTTCCAACAACGGGCTGTATGACACGGCTGCGGCGATAGCATCGGCGAGCTCACTGTCACGCAGACCAAGATAGCGGAGTTTGGGAAAGAGCTTGCCGGAAAGTATCGGAGCCAGGTCAACCATTTCGGTATTGGCTCCATAACCGTCATCACCAAGCCAGAGCTCGAGGTGTTCTAATTCAGGTAACGACGACGACGTGATATCGCGCACAACACTGACGTCCAGACCACCGCTTTCCACAACCAACGAACGAAGTCGATTATGGTTGAGTGGACCAAAGCGAAGATTGCCGCCACCGCGTACGCCAAAATGTTCGAGTTCCGGGTACGCAATAAACAGCGGCGCCATGTCGGTCTGCTGGATCCAGGAAATCTCAAACTCCTCGCTGACTATGTCACCGATAAAGAGCGATCTCAGTGCCGGAAGTTTGCCAGTGGCTTGAATCAAGGAATTGACGACGTGCGCTGAGTCGCCCAGCGGATCAGACGTATCACCCCAAACACCTATGACAATCGACGTCACAGAACTGGAACCGGGTAGTGACAGGAACTCGTTGAATCTTGCTTCCCACGTCACCCCTGCCTCCGCTTCGTCATACTCAAGGGCGAGGCGATATGCAGTATTTGCCGGAGCGCCGAGAGGCACTCCCGGTCGCCATTCTTTTACGGGCTTGCCGAACGACTCCTGTGCATGGTCATAGATGCTCATAAGGTATCGCTCCTGGTTATTGGTTCTTCTCTGTGCAACCTCTGTGTTCTCTGTGTCTCTGTGGTTCGCTATTGCTGGAGAAGATAAACCACAGAGACACAGAGAACACAGAGGTTGCACAGAGAAATCGTGTACCGACCTTTCTCTTCTAAATGCGAAAGTTTCGTATCGAGCAGTTGCGACGCAGATCGATTGCGATCACGCGACCGAGATTGTCTGCGACGGTAAGTGTGTTTTCAGCCATTCTGGTTGAGACTTGATTTGCACCCGCCAAAAACAATTGCGCCGCAACTTCCTTTGACTGAAGGTCGATAACTCGAACTTGTGTCACGTCGTCGGCCACCACTGGAGAAACGACCCTCTTGCCGAGTACTTCAGGCTGCAGAGGTGTGGAGAACTCGTTACCGATGGAGAGATCGAGCTTTTCCAGATCACCTTCAAACACACGCAGCTTAAGAGACGGCAGCGGCATCATCTTCGATTCGGAGTTCAGCACGCAGTAGAGCGATTGATCCACATAAACACCAGTTGGAGAGAATGCCATGCAGAAATTAATCGAATTCACGTTATCCGGCAGAGGCGACGATGTACGACGCCGCAAAGTCAATAATGGAAGCTGGTAAATCCACTGCTCTATGATTGACCAATTCCCCGTAAGAAAACTGCACGACGATTCCGAGCGTGCGACACTGAAAACTCTGCTGCCGACCTCCGGCACGCGCCAGAGCGCCTCAAAACTCTTCGACTGAGCATCGATAGCATAAAAGTCACCTTTGGCGCCGAGAAACCAGAGACTGCCATCGTAGCTCGGAGCAAAAGCATCGATCTCCGCGTCGCACCAGTCTTCAGATCGCCACTCGATCAGATCAAGACGCGACAGTCGCCACACTTCGCCACGACGCGCGAGTGCGATCGCACGAGCGCCGTTGTCAGAAATCACAAGTTTTTCAGCAGGTTGATCGAAGTGTGTGACAGTTCGACCATCTCGCGTTAACAGCCTCGCGCCGATCTCGCCGAGGGCGACGAGCATCCGGCCGTTTGGCAGCAGCAAAGCATCGTGGACCGGCATCGAGCCGCAATCTGCGGCAACACACCTGATCGAGAACAATGGAGTAACCGGCTGATCCTGCTCGACTGGAAATTTCGGTACGTCAGTTCGCAATGGACCATCGCCACTGAAGTTGACGAGACGAGTGAACTGCTTAGCCGTGACTGCACTCGCGTTTTGTCCGGCATCCCGCAAAATCGCACGTGCTGTGACGCGAGCTAATGTTCGTGCTTCCCTGGTATTTTCTCCGTTAGCAAGTGCTTCGGCGAACGACGCACGTGTTTCCTGTAACTCGTAACTTTCATCTT
>DATFDT010000391.1:0-4761 GCA_035251975.1 Pyrinomonadaceae bacterium
AGCCCCTCTTCCTGACTTGTTCTAATCCAGGCATCACAAGGATCTTAGCGACTGGAAATAGAACAAGTCAGGAAGAGGGGCTTGCCCCCGCTGTTTGCGATTCAATTAGCGCGTGACGTGTACGAGCATCTCTGTGCCCGACTCGATCTTCAACTCCTTGCTTCCGTTAATTGCAAGTGATCCGGCGCCGCCCGCGCCACCGATGATCAAGCCAATCGCCGCGCCCTTGCCACCACCGGCAATGCCACCAACGATCGCGCCGACAGTTGCACCAATTCCCGCGCGCTTAGCAGTCTGCTTGCCTCTGCTTCCCGACTCGACGCCGCCTTCGTTATCAGCGCGCCCGGAACCTTCGCCATAAACCCTCGTCACATACCCGTGCATCACGCCGCGCCGTCCATCGCGCAACTCGACGGAATCAAACGCGAGATTCATGCTCGTGCGGCCTTTGATTTTTCCCGACTTCTGTATCGAGCTGATGTGACCGTTAATGCGAGCTTCGTCGAAACGACTCGGATCGATCACAGTTGCCGTGAATCGATCGCCGATGCGCGAATCTTTACTCGATAAAGTATCGTTGATTCGAACTTTAAGATCCGTACCAACCGGCACGAGCGGCACCGCGCGTCGCGTGGTCGTTCGCTTCTTTATAGCCGGCTTCGTTTGGGCCAACGCGAATGGCGCCAGTCCTATGACCAGGCCCAAAACCAGCAGCGTGCGAAAAATATTTCTCATTTTATTCCTCCAAAAATTTCAGCGAAGCGAGGCGTCGGCTTTTAAGCCCATTGCAGCATCAGCAAGCGCAGCGACTTCTTCGCCTTCGAACTGCCGTTTGCGATGGACCGTACCATCAGACTCAAAGATGTACGCCGACGGCGCCTCTCGCATGATGATGTCTTGCAAACGCATTAATCCGTATAGAAGGGCTTCGGGTCTTGGAGGACAACCGGGAATGTAAACGTCTATGGGGATACAACGATCTGCGCCCTGCATCGTCGAGTAAGAGTCGAATGGTCCACCTGTGGAAGCACAGGCGCCCATCGCGATGGCCCATTTGGGTTCCGGCATCTGATCATAGACGCGGCGAACAACCGGACCCATCTTCAGAGTGACAGTTCCGGCGATGATGATCAGATCGCTTTGACGCGGGCTCGGACGAAAGACGCCGGCGCCGAAACGATCGATGTCGAATCGTCCGGCGCCCGTGGCGATCATCTCGATGGCGCAACATGCCAGACCGAAGGTCATGGGCCACAGCGCTGACTTGCGCGCCCAGTTCACGACCGGCGCCGCGATATCGACCGTCTTTGCGCCCACGGTGCGTCGAAGCGAGTTCATGATCGAATCGACCGTGGTTAAAACAAATCCTTCTTCGTGTTCAGCCATACTTAGCTCACGCCCACTCGAGCGCGCCCTTCCGCCACGCATAATAATAACCAACGACGAGAATCGCGATGAACACAAACATTTCAATGAGCGCAAACTTCGTAAACGAGAAGTCGTTGCCCATAAAAATTATGGCCCAGGGCAGCAGGAAGATCGTTTCGACGTCGAAAATGAGAAACAGCATCGCGACGATGTAATAGCGCACAGTGAAACGCTCGTGGGCTTCGGTCGTCGGGTCGATGCCGCACTCGTAGGGCCGCATCTTGTCCTTCTCATACTTGATGGGTCTTAAGAACCGGCCGAGGACGATGGGCAGCACGGGAAAGATCACGGCCACGCCGAAAAAGACCATTACCGGCCAGTAGGCTGTGATTGGACTGCCGACACTCTGAGTTGTAGTCGTCGCTGCTTGAAGAAGCATTAGATTCTGCAGGGTCCCTGTCCGCAAAATACTACCACAGATTACACAGATTACGCAGAATAGAATCGTTCTGTGTAATCAGTGTAATCTGTGGCTCAGTTCACATCAATGTAACTTCACAGCAAGGTCGATTTAAGGTAGAAGTCATAGGCTACAGAGTCTCTTAAAGCTCAACAATTTCAAAGAGGAAACGAAAACGATGAAGCGCTGTATCACTCCAAGACTCAGCCTACTGCTCGTCTTTTTTATATTCGGTTTCATTCCCGCGCGGGCGCAGCAGATGATCAAGCCTGCCACGGACTCGCCCGAAACTAACGTCGCGAATGTATCAGCGCGCGTGCGCCTGCTCGAGGGCGAACTGGAACGCCAGAACACGAAGCTCGATCAGTTGCAGAAAACTCTCACCGAACAGCAGGCGACGATTCAGGCGCTGCTGGAAAAACTCAACGCGCCGCCAACCGTAGCCACTGTCAAAGAACCCGAGCCACCCGCTGCCACCGCACCCGCTGAGCCGCAAACAGCAACCGTCGAACAACGTCTCGCGAAAGTCGAAGGCCAGGTGTTGAAGATCGGTCCGGTGCGACTAAGCGGCGACTTCCGGCTTCGTTTCGACGGAGCTTTTCGCAGCGGCACGGAGCCACCCGACCCGCCGCTCGACCACTTGCAAAACGCGCGTGCCCGGTATCGATTTCGATTGAACTTCGATACAGATCTCTATCCAAACCTGAGTTTTCATGCACAACTCGCAACGGGTCCGCTGAACAACCAGCTCTCATCGAATCAGGACTTCACCTCGATGACAGTTCGCGCACCTTTTTCTTTGAGCGAGGCCTGGGTCGAGTATCGACCGACGAAGTCACTGCAATTACAGGGCGGGCGCGTCTTAAACATCTTCGCGGACAACTCGCGCTTCCTCTTCGACGACGACCTTCGCTTCAACGGTTTCAACGAACGATACACACACACGTTCAAATCAAACGACGCTTACATCTCGAGTCTTGAGTTCCGCGCCGGCCAGTATATTCTTTCGACTCCAAACGTCGCGGTGATAGCACCGAATAGCCCGCTCGCGCGCGCCGGTGAGATCGTAGGCACAGCCGGACGATCGGCCACGCTCTTCCACCAGGGACTGCTCGTCAATCAGAAGTTCAACGAGCGCTGGAGCAGCCAGGCCGGCGGTGACATCCAACTCTACAATCATCCGAACCAGATCCAGCTTGCTTCGACGCAGGATGGACTCGTGCTTCTGGTCCAACCCGGGATCGGAATCGCGCTCTCCGGTCCACTGCCCGGCACCGGCAACGCAACGACGACTCCCGGTGGCGTTGTTTACACAGCGCCAGGATTCCAGGTCGCACGATTAACATATCGTTTGAACTACGCGGGATTCACGCACGGCGACCACGAGTTTCCGGTCACGTTCAATGTTCAGGTCGCGCGCAACGTGGCGACCGGGTTGAATGAACGTGATGCGATGCTGGCGGCGTTGCAGGTCGGGCGGATCACGAAACGTGGTGACACGTCGTTCCTGTATGTGTTCGCGATCAAGGGCGCGAATTCGATGATCTCGCAAGTGACCGACGACGATTTAGGAACCGGAACGGGCGTGAACATCCGCACGAGTCATTTCCGGTTCGAGTATGGAATCAGTAAGAAAGTGACGTTGCAGAGTTTGCTCTTTATTCAGAACTCGTTGCGACGCAGTGGGCAGTTTCCAAACTTCTTCGTCCCGCTCGGCGACTTCGCACCGACGACCTATCGCTTCCAGCAACAGATAGTGTTCGCGTTCTAATGCAGGATCTTGTCTTTGAGCGATTTGATTTTTGAGTCTTTCGGTGGGGGCGCGTGGTTGATGTTGCAGTAAGCGCTGGGCTGGCTGCCGCTCGGGTAGGTCATGCGACTGCGCACCGGACAATCAGGTTTCGCGAGTAAACCACTCTCGGGATCGATCAGGACGGTGACGGTCGCCAGCGCGGGTGTCGGGGCTGTAGATGTCGTCGTTTCGCTTGCGACTGCTGGCTGTTCTTCGACAGTCGAGTCGGTGCGGTTTGATTTGTGAGTCGCTTCGGTTCGCGTGTTCGGATCAGGTCGCGTTGCAACTTCGACTGGAACCGTCTCGACCTCGACTTGCGGCTGTGCCTTGGTGCGTCGATCGAGCAAGACTTTCGTCGTAACGGCGAATACAGCCAGGAACAGAAGCACCACCAGAGCCGACTTCCAACTGCTGCCTTCGCGCGGAGGGAAACGTCTCTCGACTGAAACGACTGGTGCGGTGTAAACGGTCTCCGTGGTAGCTCGCGGCGGTGGCGGCGCAGGGCGCGGAGTCTTACCCGAGATCAACAGCTCATACGCCTCGTTAATCTCCTTGAGCTTTTCCTGCGCTTTTTCCTGCAAACGCGGATCGTGCACAAAGCGATCCGGGTGCCAAACTTTGGCAAGGTCACGATGCGCTGCTTTCAGTTCCCCGCTCGAAACGCCGGGCTTCACTCCCAGCAGTTCGTAGGCCTTGCTCAAGTCTGTAATCAAGTTTCCTCTAGGATAGGACGTGCGCTAGTCTCGACACTCCTCTCAGCAGGTCGTCGCCGCTGGGTACGGGCACGCCAATGTAGTGCATGATTGAGACAATCACGACTCCCAGAATGACGCTGGTTACCACAGCTTTCAGGAGTGCGGCGCATAACTGGGTCAGAAATGACGAGAATTTCTTCGCATATCGCCGGATTCTCATAGTTTGATCCCCCCAGACCTCAGTCTGTTCGGTTAAGCATTTCTAGTGAGTAACCGGGGCACCTGCGCCTCGCGCGGGCGGTGGAGGACTACGGGGCTGTCGGGGACGATCGAGGCCAAAACCTCTAGAGCCGGATTATCGCAGAGGCCGGGATAATTGACAACATTGTTTTACACCGGTGGAAGGATAAAACAGCCCGGGAATAGAACAAGTCAGGAAGAGGGGC
>DATFDT010000392.1:0-28427 GCA_035251975.1 Pyrinomonadaceae bacterium
AGCCCCTCTTCCTGACTTGTTCATTGTTAACACTCTCATTTTCCCTGGCGATTTAGTTCCTGGACTACGGGGAGAATCTTTTCTGACCAAACGTCGGGCATCAGTGGTCCAACGTGCTTGAGCCGGATCATGCCGGCTTGATCGATGACGTAGGTTTCAGGCGCGCCGTAGACTCCGTAATCGATGCCGACCCGCCCGTCTAGATCGACGGCGCTCGCCGTGTACGGATCGCCTAACTCGCTGAGCCACGCGAGCGCGTCTTCACGCCGGTCTTTGTAATTGAGACCGTAAATCGGCACGACCCCCGATTTCGCATACTCGAGCAAATACGGATGCTCATCACGGCACGCAATGCACCACGACGCCCAGACGTTAAGCAGCCACACCTTCCCGCGCATGTCTTCGTTCGAGATCATCTTGTCCGCCGCTTTCAGTTGCGGAACACGGAAGGCGGGTGCGGGTTTGTTTATTAAGACTGATTTGAGCTCGTGCGGATCGCGCGTGAGCCCGATCGCGAGAAAGACTGCGAGAACGATGAATATAACTAACGGAATTAGATAACGAAGCATAACTTTAGCCGCGAATCTGCGCGGATGAACGCGTTATTCTGTTACTGATGCGGCGACTGTGCTCGGAATCTCGGAGGCCTTTACTGTTGCTCGGGCTTCGCGTTCCTTGCGTGCTGCGAGCGCGTATCGTCGATCGCTCACTGCGAGACCGCCGCCGAGCGCCATCAACACTGCGCCAAACCAGATCCAGCCGACGAAGGGTTTGTAATAGACGCGCACGCTCCACGCGCCGTCGCCGACGGGTTCGCCCAGTGAAATGTAGAGATGACGGAAGATACCGCTGTCGATGGCCGTCTCGGTCATGACGTTGCCGCTCGCGGTGTAGTTCCGTTTCTCCGGAAACATCTTCTCGATCTCAACGCCGTCGTGACTGACTACGATCTCGGCGCGACCGGCGACGTAGTTTGGTCCATTTACGTTTGTGACACCTTCAAATCTGAACGAATAACGGCCGGCAGTCACAACATCGCCAGGGTTCATGCGCACGTCCTGTTCGGTTTGATAACCAGTAACGAGCGTCACGCCGACGATGAACACTGCGACGCCGAGATGCGCCAGTTGCATTCCGTAATAACTGCGACTCTGCGCGCGCAGTTTTTGGAACGTGCTGAACTGACCGGAAGTGACTCGAACTCGTTCCCAAAGATTTACCAGAATCGTCGTGACGATCCAGATCGCGAGCAGCAGACCCAAACTGACGAGCCACTTGAACCCGCCCAAAACAAACGGCAGCACAATCGCGCTCAGCACGCTGATCACAAACGCCCAGCGCAAACGCGTAACGAGATCCGGGAGACTCGCTTTCTTCCAGCGCGCGATCGGTCCAACGCCCATCAGAAACATCGCCGGCGCCATCAACGGCACGAAGACGAGATTGAAGTAAGGTGGACCAACGGAGAGCTTTGCGCCGCCGAGCGCGTCAACGAGCAACGGGTAGAGAGTTCCGAGCAGCACTGACGCTGCCGCAACTGTCAGCAACACGTTGTTCGAGAGCAGCAGCGATTCGCGTGACACAACCTCAAACTTGCCGCCGACGCCGACCTCCTTCGCCCTTATCGCATATAGCAACAACGAACCGCCAATCACGACGAGCAGAAACGCCAAAATGAAAACGCCGCGCTTCGGATCCGTTGCGAACGCGTGCACCGAAGTCAACACGCCTGAGCGAACGAGAAACGTTCCCAGCAAACTCAACGAAAACGCCGCGATCGCGAGTAACACGGTCCAACTCTTGAAGCCGCCCCGTTTTTCAGTGACGGCGAGTGAATGGATCAGCGCAGTGCCGACAAGCCAGGGCATGAATGAAGCATTTTCAACCGGATCCCAGAACCACCAGCCGCCCCAGCCGAGCTCGTAGTAAGCCCAAAAACTTCCGAGCGCGATGCCGCAAGTGAGAAACATCCATGCCACCGTGGTCCATGGCCGCGACCAGCGCGCCCACGTCGCATCGAGCCTGCCTCCGATCAATGCGGCGATCGCAAAAGCGAAAGCGACCGAAAAGCCGACGTAGCCCATGTAAAGCATAGGCGGGTGCGCCACCATCGCCGGATCCTGGAGCAGTGGATTCAGATCACGACCGTCGAGCGGCACGGGCGCGAGGCGCGTGAACGGATTCGACGTGAGCAACATGAACAACAGAAAGCCAACGCTCACGATTCCCATCACGCTCAACACGCGCGCGACCATCTCTTCCGGAAGATGCCGGCTGAAGAGCGAGACCGCGACGGTCCAGAGCGAGAGCATAAACGTCCAGAGCAGGAGCGAGCCTTCGTGCGAGCCCCACGTAGCGGCGAGACGATAGTGCAACGGCAGTTGTGAATTCGAGTTTGTGGCGACGTTGAGAACAGAGAAGTCGTTAGTGATGAACGAGTAGCCGAGACAGCAGAAAGCGATCGCGACGAATATAAATTGTGCTTGTCCGGCGGGTGCGGCGAGGGCCATCCATGTGCCGTTGCCACGCGACGCTCCGATCAGCGGGAACGTAGCCTGGGTAAGCGCGAGCAATAGGGCGATGATTAATGCGAATTGACCTATTTCCGGGATCATAAGTGCGTTTTTACTCTCTGCGTAACCTCTGCGTTCTCTGCGTCTCCGCGGTAAGTTTCACCGCCGAGGGCGCAGAGAACGCAGAAGTTACGCAGAGGATTCTTAATTGTCTACAATCGACTTTGCTGCTTCCTGGGCGTGTTTAGCTTTATCGATTGCCTGTCCGGCTTCGGGTGGCATGTAGTTCTCGTCGTGTTTCGCTAAGACTTGTTCGGCCTGGAACACACCGTCAGAATTTAGCTTGCCCTGGGCCACGCAGCCGCGTCCTTCTTTAAATAGGTCGGGAAGGATTCCCTTGTAAACAACCGGGATGCTTTGCGCGGTGTCAGTCACGGTGAAGCGCACGGTAAGACCGTCCTGCTCGCGTTTCAGTGTTCCTTCCTGGACGAGCCCGCCGATCCGAAACGTGCGACCAACCGGAGCTTCTTTCGCTGCGACTTGTGTCGGGCTAAAGAAGAACACGAGATTATTGCGAAAAGCACTCGCTGCGAGATAAGCCGCGAGCGACAGGCCCGCGAGCGCGACAACGATAAAGGCTATCCGCTTATGACGTCGTTTCATTAATACTCCCTCTTAGCACTGGCGTCGAAACGGGTTTGGATGACTGCTGCTGTTGTTGCGTCAGCGCTTTCTTTCTTTGTTTCAGGCTGACGACTTCCCAAACGAAAAAGATAAGTGAAGCGATATACGATCCCCAAACATAGAAGCCGTAGCCGCCCATCGATAAATCTGGCCAGTTCATGATTAGACTCCTACCTCCGCGAATCGCGAAGCGTTCTGTTCGCGTTCAAGAATAATGCATCGGAGGCGAATCAGCACAACGGCCACGGAGTAAAGCCAGCAGGCCGCGAGCATGATGAGCAACGCCGCCAGCATAGATCCGCGGATTGTCGGTTTCTGAAGCAGGCGAATCGTTGCGCCCTGGTGCAGCGTGTTCCACCACTGTACTGAGAAGTAAATGATCGGAACATTAATGACGCCGACAAGGGCGAGCACAGCGCCCGCGCGATCTGCGCGACGCGGATCGTCGATCGCCGCCTGGAGTGAAATGAATCCGATGTAGAGGAAGAGCAGGATCAATGTTGACGTCATGCGCGCGTCCCAAACCCACCATGTCCCCCACGTCGGTTTACCCCAGAACGCGCCCGTGATCAAAGAGATCGCTGTAAACATCGCACCCGTGATCGCGAGTGACGACGCCATCATCGATGAGAGGCGCGCGTTGAAGGCCCAACCGATGCCTGCGTAGATCGCCATCAGCACATAAAGAAACATTCCCATCCATGCTGCCGGCACGTGAATAAAGATGATGCGGTATGCGTCGCCCTGCTGGAAGTCTGTGGGCGCAATGAAGAACCCGACAAACAGGCCGGTGGCGAAGAGCAGCGCAGCGGGAATCGCGAACCACGGGATCAGCTTCCCCGCGAGCGGGTAGAACGTTGCTGGAGATGCGTATTTGTACAGGTTCATAAGATTTCAGATCAGCCTTTTAGACAGGATTCGCAAGATATCTCAAGATTTACAGGATAAGATCTTGTCAATCATGAAAAATCTTGTAAATCCTGTCTCTACTCCAAAGAGATTCTCAATGCCGCGGCGGTTGCCCACGGTGAAAAAAGCAGCGATACGATCGCAAACGCGCCGAGCAGGGACAGGTGCGCTGCCGGGCTCGTCCCCATCACGCTCGCTTCAACAGCACCGGCGCCGAAGATTAGCGCCGGGATGTAAAGCGGCAACACGAGTAACGAGATCAACACGCCGCCCCCACGCAGTCCTAGTGTCAATGCCGCTCCAACCGATCCAATCAAACTCAACACCGGCGTGCCCACCAGTAAACTCACAAACAATATCCACAACGTCTCACTACTAAGATCGAATTGCACTCCCACGAGCGGCGCAATCAACACGAGCGGCAATTCGGCCACGATCCAGTGTGCGAGCGTCTTTCCCAACACGACGAGAAACAGCGGCTGCGGCGTCAATAACAACTGCTCGAGTGTGCCGTCCTGGTAATCATTCGCAAACAGCCGTCCGAGAGAAAGCATCGACGCCAACAAAGCGGCCACCCAAACCACGCCCGGCGCGATCGTTCGCAACAACTGCGTCTCCGGTCCGATGCCGAGCGGAAAAAGGCTGACCACGATCACGAAAAAGAAAACCGTCGACAGCATGTCGGCCCGCCGACGCCACGCCAGCATCAGATCGCGCCAAACGATCCAGCGCAACATCGATAAGCTCGAAGGTGCGTTCACGTTGTGAGTTCGAGTCGTTTGGTGTGGCCTGCCGGCAACTCCAGGTCCTGGTGCGTTGCCACAATCGCAATTCCGCCACCCGCTACGTGGTTTTCAATCAAAGATCTAACAAGCGAAACGGCGCCTTTGTCCAATGAGGTCAGCACCTCATCCAGCAGCCAAAGCTTCGTATCACAAACAAGAAGACGCGCGAGCCCGGCTCTTCGTCTCTGGCCCTCTGACAACATTCGTGCCGGAAGCGACTCACGACCAGCCAGTCCCATCTGTCCGAGAGCCTCTGCCGCGCGCTCTTTGCTGACAGACACGCCATTCAACGCGTTTGAAATCCTCAGGTTTTCAACGGCGCTCAGCTCGTCTTTTATCCCGTGACGATGGCCGAGGTAAGTCACTTGCGCGACATATTCCTCACCTAATGAGCGAATATCCGCACCTTTCCAGCTAATTTTGCCTTCAGCCGGAGTGAGAAGCCCGCACAGAATCCGAAGCAAACTGGTTTTGCCGCTTCCGTTTGGTCCGGTGAGCTGAACGAACGTTCCCGGAGACACTGACAGATCGAGTCCGCTAAAAAGCCTGCGATCTCCGCGCACGCAGCCGAGCTTACTGACCTCTAGTATTTTGTCGTCCTCCGCCGCGATTGTAACGGATTGAGGGCGGTTAGTCAGTTTTCGTTCGCGGCTCGACGGGACCGCTCACGCGCAACCATTCCTGCCAGCCACCTTGCAAAACTTTCACGCGCTTGAATCCGGCGGCTTGCAGGATCTGCGCCGCGGCGATGCTCGATTGATCTTTAGGGCACGCGCAATAGGTGACGATCTCTCGATCTTTGGGGAGATCTTTTAACGGAGCAAAAGTGAGTCGCGACTTCAATTTTCGCACTTTGAAGTGCATCGCGCCTTTTATCGTAGTCGAGCTGGCCGCATAACCTTCGGAGCTGCGAACGTCGATGATCGTGACCGGATGATTGCTCGTGACTTTTGCTTTCAGCTCATCAGCACTAATCATCGCGACGCTGGGTGCGTCCTGCGCAAAGCCGGCGATCGCAGTCACCACAACGACGATCGTTACGAGGATCGAATGTTTTACAATGCTCATTTCAGACTCCTTGTACTCATCTCATCGTGCGTGGTTTGTGAAACACGCCCGGCGCGCTTTGAGAATTATCGAACGTCTTCGGGTCATACCACGAATACGTAGCCTGCGCATAATAAATGTAGCCGGGCGTGCCTCCGACCGTTTCGCCGATCAAGTCGCCTTGTGGCCGCGGCAACTTCCTGCCGCTGTTCGCAGTGACAAACTCGTTCAGACTATGCACTTTTAAATCCTGGCCCACCACATCTTTCAGAACGAACGTTTGCGTTGCTTGCGTGTCGCGCCAGTGATTGGCGCCAAAGCCATGAATGACGGCGAGCAGGGTTTCGTCTTTCTCGATCGGCACGTGAGCGCGAGCCGCTTTATTGTTGCGTGGTTGTCGCACGAGCCAGGGCGGCAATTCCTGGTTCATCAGATCGAGCTTCGCGGGTTTCAGAATCACCGCGAGATCTTGTGAGCCGTCGCCGTTGAAATCGCCGGAGAGGAAGCCTGGAGTGTAATTCGTGTCGATGACGGCGGCGTCTTTGAAGACGCGCTTGACGGCTTCCGCGACTTCGGATTGTTTCGGGGCTGCAACCGAAGTTAACTGTGGCAGCGGCGTCGATTCGGGAGTGGGCTGGTAAGCGACTGGCGGAGCTTCCACGGCCGGACGCTTTGCTGAAGAGCATGCGCAAAACGTTAATGCGATCAGAAACAAGAGAATGAGAGTTCGCATTTAAAATTGCCCTCTTGATGGGAGTCTCTGTTGGATACAGTCGGTCCAAGCTTGATCAATCCTGTAAACGAAGCCCGCCGGACATGGTCCGGCGAGCTTCGGGATAGTGCCTCGTCAGTTCGGCTGCCGCCAGTAGATCATAACGACAACACGAAAGCAATCAGGTCGTTTCGCTGCGCGGCGGTCAGGGAATTGAAGTTATTCCTGGCCGCTGTTGCCTGTCCGGCGTGCAGTTGGATCGAATCAAATATCGTCACGTTCAGGCCTTCATGCATGAGCCTGTTGCGTCCGCGAATGCCCCAGAGCGGCGGCGTTCGAATTTGATTGGCCGAACTCTGCCCGGCGTTTTGCACAATGCCATCACCCGTGCCGATGTTGTGTAATGCAAAATCGCTGAACGGGTGGATGATCTTGTTGCCGAGAGCTGCCGGAACGGAAAAAGCACCACCATTGATGAGCGTTCCCGGTGCTGCTGTGGTGAAAGTGCGGGTATGGCAAACAGCGCAGCCCACCGCACTGAAGAGCGAATCGCCACGGACCGCAGCCGCCGGAAGCGGGTTCTGACGACCAGGAGCACGTGTTGCCGCCATAAAGTCAGCAAACGCCAACACGTCGTCTCCATCATCCTCAGGATCCGGAACCGGATCGAAAGCGGACGGGAAGGTGACGTTGATAACACCCTCAGCGGTGCTGGCCGGGTTCTCGTGTGTTCCCGCATCCGCGGCGTTCGAGCTTCTGCCGCCGAAACCGTCGAACGGATTCGTAATGCCCATTTCGTTCAGATATGCATCGCCCGCGAACGAAACCAGACTCGCATGTTGAGCTTTCCAGCCAAAGCGGCCGATGCGCAACGTGTTACCCGCTTCGGTCACGGGAACTGCCGACAGAGTTCCACGTTGTGCGAGTGGTTGAGCAGCGACGTTATTCTGGAGCGCTGTATTCGATAGACACTCGACGAAACCATCGCCGAGAGTGCTGAGTGTGACGCGGAATGCTTTCACAGTCTCAGCCGTGGAGATGTGTTCGACGATATCGGAATCCGTCGCGCGCGCATGAATTAATTGTCCACCGGGTGCGTCGACGAATTGACCGTTCACGAGGTGACCGGCCCTGAATTCCATTGACTGGCTAAAGGCGCCAACGTCAATTGACTGGTGGCATTCAACACAACCCACGTCGTTATACGTTGGTCCAAGGCCATCTTCGATATTCTCGCGTTCCGAGAAGATGAATTTGTTGTCTTCGAATCTGCCGTTCCCGCGCGCGGTGGGTGCTACAGGCTCGTCGACGCATTCGTCGATCGGGGTGCCCTTGGCGCCGAAGCCGTTGAACAGGTCATCGGTTTTGGCGTCGTTGTCGGTGGTCAGCGCCTCGGTTGCACTTTGACCTTCGACAGGTTGGGGCTCGCTCAAGGGCAGGAAGAGCGCGACCGCGAATAGAACTAGAGTAAGGATAGGTAGAACTTTCCTCATTTGACTTTGACCTCCTAGGAGCTACAAACGGGTTGCGACACAAAACCCACAGTTCGCCCGTCGGCAAACTGCACAGTTCTGCTCTAGTTTTTGTGAAAAACCCTGCTTGGACTTTGGTACAGAGGCAGCTCGAGTCTTAGGGGGTTCGACCAGAGTTATGAGTCCCCTCACAAAGAAGCAAACCAAGGCTGAGCCCTAGTTGTGAGAGAGAGAGTAGAGGCGCGGACTCTGCTCGAAAAGTAAATCGAATTTAGCTGGGCAAATACTTGAAAGTCGGGAGGGCCGCACTCTAGTCCCGTTTAGGATCAAAGTCAAGAAAATTGTATCCACAGATTACACAGATATTTGAAATCAGGTAATCTGTGTAATCTGTGGATAGACTAAACCGAAAAAATTATCCGTTTACCGCGATTGTCGGGCAGGAGGAGATGAAGCTCGCCCTGCTGCTGAACGTTGTCGACCCGCTGATCGGAGGCGTCTTGATCATGGGGCATCGCGGCACGGGCAAGTCGACGGCGGTGCGCGCTCTCGCTGACTTGTTGCCGCAGATCGACGTCGTTGCCGGCTGTCCTTATAACTGCGATCCGAAAGAGCTGTGCGATCAGTGTCGCGGCGCAGAGATTACTTCGAAAAAGATGCCGGTGCCGGTTGTCGAGCTTCCTCTGGGGGCGACTGAGGATCGAGTTTGTGGGACCATCGATATCGAGCGCGCGCTGTCTGCCGGTCGCAAGGCTTTCGATCCTGGTCTGCTTGCGCGTGCTAATCGCGGTTTTCTCTACATCGATGAAGTAAACCTGCTCGAAGATCACCTCGTCGATCTTTTACTCGACGTTGCTGTGACCGGTATCAATAAAGTTGAGCGTGAAGGCGTTTCGGTCGAGCATCCGGCGAGCTTTGTGCTGATCGGTTCGGGAAATCCTGAAGAAGGCGAGCTTAGACCACAGCTTCTCGATCGTTTCGGGTTGCATGCTGAAGTCACGACTGAAAACTATTTACAGAATCGTATCGACATCATCGAGCGTCGTGATGGTTACGATCGTTATCGTGAGGCTTTCTGCGAGTCGTATGAAGCGGACCAGGAGCAGCTTCGCAAACGGACCACACGCGCCCGCGCGAGTCTCAAAAAGATCACTGTTGAACGGCCGGTGCTCGAAAGGATCGCGCAGCTTTGTGCCGATTTGAAAGTCGATGGTCATCGTGGCGAGCTGACGATCATGCGCGCTGCACGTGCGCTCGCGGCGTTTGAAGGCCGGCGTGCTGTGACAGACGATCATGTGAAGCGAGTGTCAGCGATGGCGCTGCGACATCGTTTGCGTCGTGATGCTCTTGACGAGACAGCGACGAGCGAACAGATCCAGCAGGCTGTTGATGAAGTGTTTCCGAATCCGCCGCAGCAACAGCAGTCGCGCGGCAATGGTGGCGGTGAGAATCAAAATCTCGATCAACCTGGCAAAGTAAATAAAGACGCTCCGCGACAGCGGCGTTCTGCGTCGGGAGCAAACTCGCGACCGAACGACGCCGATGTGCTATCGCCACCGGCTGTCGAGCGAAAGTCCGGCGAGATGAAGCTCGAGGAACAGATGAGATCGACCGATCGTGCGGACAAGTCACGGTCGTTGAGCCGGCGTGCGAGTGGGGGCAAGGCGGCACTTGTCCAACAGCGCGGCCGGTACACGCGCGCAGTCACGTTCAAAAGCTCGGGTGCTCGTATCGCTCTCGACGCAACGCTGCGCGCGCTCGTGAGTTACGAAAGGCGTCTGGCGCCGGTAAGTTCGCAAGCTCTGCGTTACAAGCTGCTCAAACACAAGCAGGGCACCCTGTTTGTCTTTGCGATCGATGCGTCGGGCAGCATGGCGGCAAACCGGATCGCACGTGCGAAGAGTACGATTCTCAAGTTGTTGAGGAAGTCGTACCTGAATCGCGACAGCGTGGCGATTGTTTCATTTCATGGCACGACTGCGAATGTTGATCTGCCTCCGTCGCGAAGTATCCTGCGCGCGCGGCGTGTGCTCGACTCGTTGCGAATGGGTGGCAGCACACCACTCGGATTGGGGCTTGTAACGACGATCGAGTTGCTGGAGCTTGTCGGGAACAAGTTTGGTGAGACGGTGGTGTTGCTGTTCACTGACGGTCGTTCGAATGTGCCACTGAGACGCGGTGGTCTAAACCTGCGCGCGTTCCGGCAAGTGAAAATCGAGTCGGAGTTGAGAGAACTAACCGTCGCACTGCATCGGACGAAGGCGCGAGTAGTCGTCGTTGATACGCAAAGAGAATTCGAGTCCGCTGAAGAGACGCGACGTCTCGCAGGAATTCTGCGCGCGGGATTTGTGAAGATCGCTCCTGCCAATCCGTGAAATCCGTGGCTAAAAACCCGTCCAAAGACGAGCGCGATGCAAAAGTCTTCGCGCTGTACGAGCAACTCGTTGAGATCGAGCAGCGGTTGATACCGACCGGTCTGCACGTCTTTGGCCGACCGTCATCCGCCGGTGAGAAAACCGATCTGTTGAAGATGATCGCGTCCTTCGATCGTCCTGAAGCAGGCGCACGGGCGATACCTGAAGAACTGCTCGATGATGCTGTGCGTGTGTTTCAGCAGAACGGTGTCGATGCGGCCGTGAATTTTCTAGGTGCCGAAGAGACACGTCCTGTTTTCACGCTGCTCGAATCAGTCTCGACAAAACTCAAGACGAATAACGAGATCGATTCACTCGTGCGGGCTCTGCGCGGCGAGTTCATCGAGCCTGGTCCAGGCGCCGACATCATTCAAAATCCCGACATCCTTCCGACCGGAAGAAACACGCACGCGATCAATCCGTACGGCGTCCCTTCTGCCGCAGCGTTTGCGCGTAGCGAAGCGGTCGCAAACAGCCTGCTGGATCGATATAAAAACGAGAACGGCCGCTATCCCGAAGCCATGGCGCTCGTGCTCTGGGGACTCGACAACATCAAGACGCAGGGTGAAGGCGTGGCCCAGGCGCTCTGGCTGCTCGGCACGCGCCCGATGCGCGACGCATTAAATAGGACCACGAGCGTCGAGGCGATTCCGCTTGCTGAGCTCGGTCGACCACGCATCGACGTGGTGATGACCGTTTCCGGTATCTTTCGCGATCTGTTTAGTCCGACTGTGCAGCTACTCGATAAAGCAGTGCGCCTCGTGGCCCAACTCGACGAGCCGCTCGAACTCAACTACGTCCGCAAACACGTGATGCAGCAAGTGGAAGAAACGCGTTGCGATCTTGATGACGCTGCGGTGCGCGTGTTTTCGAATGCGCCCGGAAACTACGGCACGAATGTGAACTTCATGGTGATGGATTCGCAGTGGGACCGCGAGGAGACGCTTGGCGATCTCTTCGTCACGCGTAAGTGTTTTGCCTATGGGCGCGATTCGAAAGGCTGCGCGATCGAGGGTAGGGAAGCGCGTCTGGCGATGGACCGTGCGCTTTCGCGCGTCGAGGCGACATACCAGAACATCGACACGTTCGAGATTGGCTTGACTGACGTGGACCACTATTTTGAGTATCTCGGTGGCGTGTCGAAGGCGGTGGAGAAGCGTGCGAAATCGCGGCCCGCGATCTATTTGTCTGACAGTTTGTCACGTGAGGTGAAGATTCGATCGCTGGAAGAGACCGTGCGTTTGGAGACGCGGGCCAAGACACTCAATCCGAAGTGGTATGAGGGGATGTTGAAGCATGGCTTTCGAGGTGTGGCCGAGATCGAGAACCATGTATCGAACACGTTTGGATGGAGCGCGACGGCGGATGCGGTTGATGATTGGGTTTACACGGAAGTGGCGAACACGTTTTTGTTTGATGAGCAGATGCTGGAGCGTTTGCGAGATCTGAATCCGCACTCGGCGCACTCGCTCGCGCAACGATTGCTGGAGGCGAACGGGCGCGGGTACTGGGAGGTTGATGAGGGCGTGCTCGAGAAATTGAGAGAGATTAGTAACAGTTTAGAAGACCAGCTCGAAGGTGTTATTTAACGCGGATTACACGGTTTGAAAATCACGATTTTATATGTCGGTTCGAGTTTACTGGCGCCGCTCAAGCAGGCTGAGCGGGAGATTAATCGTGTTCACAAGATCGATTTGAGTGTGGCGGCGTACAACTTCGGGTCGCCGCTGTCTGATCGAGAGTGGGGGGATGTCGAGCACGATTTGCATGAGGCGAATATTGTTTTTGTTATTCATGTGATGGATGGCGAGAATGCGTCGCGCCTTATTTCCGCACTCGATAAAGTGAGAAACGATGCGGTTGTGGTTATCAATTGTATGCCCGAGCTTATGCGCCGGACGCGTATGGGTCGTCTCGATATCTCGACGCTCGGCAAACAAAACGGCAAAGGCGGGAAACTGCTCCGGTCGGTCGGTTCGTGGGTCGGAAATCAGGCGCGCCGCGGTAAATCTCAGGACAAGCACACGCAGTATCTGAAATTCGTCGATCGTCTGCCGGGGATTCTCAAGTTTGTGCCGACTGCCGGCGCCTTAACCGACGCGAAGAATTACCTGTATCTCTTCTGTTACTTCCTCCAGCCGACACCCGCGAACATCCAGTCGATGCTGCTTTACGCGCTTATGCAATACGTTCGTGACGAGCGACTGAAGAAGATTCGCGTACCGAAGCCCGAGCAGATGCCGTCTGTGGCCATTTATCACCCGAACGCCCCTGCGCTTTTTCAAACGTTTGCTGATTATCGCAAGTGGTATCGCAAGCCGCTCGACAGGCATGCGACGATCGGACTTCTGCTAATGCGTCCGCAAGTGATCAGCAAAACGACGAAGCACTACGACACGCTGATAAGCGCGATCGAAGCAGAAGGGTTGAGCGTCGTTCCCGCGATCGCGACACTCATGGACAATCGCGAAGCAGTCTCGAAATTTTTCATGGAGACGGGAAAGTCGCGCGTCAGTCAGATTGTTTCGTTGACAGGCTTCAGTTTTGTCGGTGGGCCGGCAATGAACGACAGCGCCGCCGCGTCGGAGTTTTTGCGTGAGCTGAATATTCCGTACCGCTCGGCCGTAAGTCTCGACACGCAAACAATCGAAGCGTGGTCCGATTCGCAGACCGGTTTAAACCCGGTCCAGGCAGGCATGCAGATCGCGATTCCCGAGATCGACGGCGCAACGGAGCCGTTCATCTATGGCGGCATTCCCAGTCGCGGCCAGGAGCCCATCGCGCTCGATGATCGTTGTCAACGATTAGCTCGACGCCTGAAGCGTTGGAACACGTTACAAACCGCGCCTCGCAAAGATGTGAAGCTCGCAATCGTGTTGTTCTGCTTCCCAGCCAACAAGGGAAACATCGGCACAGCCGCGGACCTCGATGTGTTTCCCGGAGTATTCGACGTGCTCAAACGTCTCGATTCGGAAGGTTATCGCGTCGAGCTTCCCGATTCTGCAGACGATCTACGCGACAGACTCAACGACAACATCTCGTATCGCATGAACGTTCAGGAGTATCGACGGCTCTGTCCGTACGTGCGGGAAGTCGAGAGCGATTGGGGCACAGCGCCGGGCGCGATCAATACATTTGGTAAGGACTTACTGATCCAGGGCGTGGAGTTAGGAAACATCTTTATCGGAGTGCAACCGACGTTTGGCTTCGAAGGCGATCCGATGCGGCTGATGATGGCGCGAGGCGGCTCACCGCATCACGGCTTCATGGCTTTTTATACTTTCCTCTCAAAAGTCTTCAAAGCTGATGGCCTGATTCATTTCGGGACGCACGGCGCGCTGGAGTTTATGCCCGGCAAGCAGATCGGACTATCAGGCGAGTGCTGGCCGGATCGTTTGATCGATGAGCTTCCGAATTTTTACATCTACAGCGTCAACAATCCATCCGAAGGCTCGATCGCAAAGCGCCGGTCCTACGCCGAGCTGATCTCGTATCTCACTCCGCCAATCGAGAATGCCGGATTGTATAAAGAATTGGCGGGCCTCAAGGATCTCGTGATGGCGTACAGACAATCAACAAACGAATCCGAGCGAATCCGTTTGTATGAATCCATCGAAGAGATCCGCCAACAAACACACTTTTAGCCACAGATTACACGGATAAAATCTTGCGGATTTACCCGGTGAATAAACGTTTCGACACCGTCGATCACAATCACGGGAATGTCGTACTTATATTTTCTGAGTAGCTCTTCATCAGATTCGATGTTCACCTCTTCAAGCGTGAACTGATCGCTGCATCCAGCGCTCATGATTGCCGCCTTCGCTTCATCACAAAGATGGCATCCGGGACGCGAATAAATGATGACGTGTACTTTTGACATCGATACTTCTTGCCAGAACGTTAATGAATTATGTATAAATAACGCCGCCGACCATATTATATTTTGTTTTGTTAGGTGCGGCGCTCTTCATGTTTAAGCTAATAATTCGTTTTACTGCGCAGAGAGGAATCCCTGTAGGCGAAGTTGTATAACTAGCCCTCTGTTAGTAAAGTCGAAGTGTACCCGCGGAAGTTCGCTACACCAGGCAATTCGGAATTGATTTAGACGGAGGTCTAGACTTGAGTAGTCAACCTGCGGCTCCCGCTGCCGTTGTGGAAACGAGCTCTGATTCTTCGGTAAACAAGATGCGCCGCCGCATGGTCTGGGGCACTGTCGCCGGATCACTCACGGTGTTCTTCCTGATGTTCGTGCGGTTCTTCCTGCCGCGCTCGATTCTCGAACCTTCCAGCATCTTTCGTATCGGATCACCTAACGATTACGCGCTTGGCGTCGACACCAAGTGGCAACAGCAGTATCGCATCTGGGTGACGAGAACGTCTGATCGTCTCTTCGTCATCTACGCGCGCTGCACACATCTCGGCTGCACGCCCGATTGGAAGGCCAGTGAAAACAAATTCAAATGCCCGTGCCACGGCAGTGGCTACGACAGCGAGGGCATCAACTTCGAAGGACCCGCGCCGCGGCCGATGGATCGCGCGAAGGTCTCACTCGATGCAGAAGGACAGGTCGTGGTCGACGTCGGCACGCTTTACGAATGGCCGAAGGGCGAGAAGAGCGAATTTGACGACGATGGCGCTTTCATCAGGGTTTGAAGCCGATGGATAACGATCCAAAAGAGACAAAACAACTCACGACCGGCGAAGAAGGCGACAATCGCAGCCTGATGGAGCGGGTCAAGCAAACCGGCGGATCGCTGAAAGAGCGCGCGATCGAAGAGGCGAAGGAGTACAAGGATCCGCAGGACACACAGCTCTGGAAGTCGATCTTCCGCGTCTCGCACGATCGCTCTGACCCGCGCAATCGCTCGCTCGCGATTCTTTCAAACGTCTTCCTGCACCTGCATCCGGCGAAGATCAACCGCGACGCGGTGCGCTACCCGTTCACTTGGGGCATGGGTGGAATCACGTTCTACCTGTTCATCGTGCTGACGTTTACCGGGGTGTTGTTGATGTTCTACTACCACCCCACAAAGGCTGATGCGTTCCGCGACATTCTCTATCTCGAGCACGACGTACCGTTCGGCAAGTTACTGCGCAACATGCATCGCTGGGCCGCACACTTGATGGTGATCACGACCTGGCTGCACATGTTTCGTGTCGTGTTGACGGGTTCTTACAAGCGGCCACGCGAGTTTAACTGGTGCGTCGGTGTGGTGCTGCTCGTGTTGACGTTGCTGTTGTCGTTCACGGGATATTTGTTGCCGGACGATCAGCTCGGTTTCTGGGCGGTAACCGTGGGAACAAACATGGCGCGCGCGACGCCGATGCTCGGTCACGAAGGTCCGTTCGGCCCGCAGTTGGGATTGACTGCTTACAACGACGTGCGCTTCGGACTGCTCGGCGGATCGATAGTCGACTCGAATGCACTGCTGCGCTCATATATATGGCACTGCATCGGCATTCCGCTCGTCGCGTCGATATTTATGGCGGTGCACTTCTGGCGCATCAGGAAAGACGGAGGCATCTCCGGTCCCGCGCCGGTGATGCTCGCATCAGAGATCAAGGCAGTAGCCAAAAAGAAATGATCTCTGCTTAACCTCTGCGTCCTCTGCGCCGCGGCGGTGAAAGAGAGGACTAAACAGCAGAGACGCAGAGAACGCAGAGGTTACGCAGAGTTAAACTGACATGCGAAGATTCATCAACAAGTGGACCATTCTCGTAGTGCTCCTGGTGATCGCCGCGCTCTGGGCCATAAATGTCCAGGATTGGCACCAGTTATGGATCGTCTCGTCGGCGCCCGACAACATTCCGATCGTCGCCATGCTCTTCCTCGTGCCGTTCTTCACCTGGATGGGCATCCGGCAGGCAGTCGCCAACGATCGACTGATCGAAGAGCTTGAAGCAGATCCCAAACTGGCGAAGACGCACCATCGCAAAGTCGAGCCGTGGAGACCAGGTTGGGCGCGGGAACTGCACGTTTGGCCCTACCTTGTCCGAATTGAATTTTTGGCCACCGTGATTGTTACGGTGGTTCTTTTTATTTGGTCCATCACGCTCAACGCACCGCTCGAAGAGCCGGCAAATCCGAATCTGACGATGAATCCGTCGAAAGCGCCGTGGTACTTCCTCGGTCTGCAGGAGATGCTCGTCTACTTCGATCCGTGGATCGCGGGCGTCGTGATGCCGTCGATCATCATGGTCGGCTTGATGGTCTTTCCGTACGTCGACTCGAATCCGCTCGGCAACGGTTACTACACACTGCGACAGCGTCGCTTCGCGCTCTGGATGTTTGGCGCGGGCTTTCTGATGTGGATCCTGTTGATCGTGATCGGCACGTTTATTCGTGGTCCAGGCTGGATCTGGTTCTGGCCGGGACAGACGTGGGACCACAACGCAGTCGTGTTCGACAAGAACGTCGACCTGCATGACATGATCGCAACAAGTTCCATCGGCAAAGCGCTTCATCTCGGATTTTTGGCTGCAAATCCCGGCAAGTTTATCTTTGGATTGATCGTGGTCAGCGGCTTCTATCTCGTGGGCGCGCTCTTCTTTCATTGGCTGATGACGGTCGACTTCAAGAAGATCCGGTTGCGACCGTTGAATCTGTTTCCGAAGAACGCGTTCGAACAAAAGCTTTTGGCGCGCACGAGCCTGCTGCAGTACCTGACATTTCAGTTTTTCGCGGTGAGCGTGTTGCTGGCGTTGCCAGTCAAACTCATTTTGCGTCTTGCTCTGACCATCAAGTATGTGTGGGTAACTCCCTGGTTCAACATATGAGGAGCGTGGAGGGAAGATCATAGTGGCTGAATCGGAGCCTCGCGAGTCATTAATTAAAAGAGAAGCGGATCTGCCGGCTGCGGATCCGATTGCCAGCAAGTCTACCAGTGGCTGGATGATGGTGAGCGCGCTGCTGCTGACGATTTCCATTGCGTGGGCGCTTTACGACGAAGCGTTTGGCCAGCGTCCGTGGAAGGGAATGCAGCGAGAGTTTGTCGCTCGCTACACGCGCTATCTCGACAGTATTAAAAACGACGCCGGCAAGAGCGAGAAGGAGATCAAAGAGAGTCCCGAGTATCAACAGCTCGAAGCCGATGAGAAGGCTGCTCGCGAAGCGGTCCAGCCTGAAATACAGGAGATCGACACGCACGTAGCGTCCGCGCAACGCAAGCTCGACGCGATTACAGACACGTTCCAAAACCAGCGCGGTCGTCTCACCGTCATCAACTACAACGTTGAAATATCCAATGGCCGGGCGAAAGAGCGTTATCAGAATCAGGCCAAAGCGAAGAGGGAGGAACAGGTAACTGTCGAGCTGCCTTCGGATGACGGAAAGTCAGTTGAGGAGAAGAAACTCAACTACGCCGAGCTCGAAGCACTTTACAATCAGCTCCGTGACCAGAAGGCGGAGGCCCTCGGCAAAAAAGCCGAGCTGCTGAAAACCCCGTCTGAACTCGGCAAGAAGAAAGACGAGTACCTGCGGAACCATCTGATCGGACTTGGCCCGGTCGCCATCGAAGGCTTAAAGACCAAGATGGCCAATTACGATTACTCGATCCTCGGCCACCAGATCAGTGTCAATGCTTACAACATCGTCGACCGTTGTGAGGTGTGTCACGCGGGCATTCGCGAGCCGCTCGATTTAACACCCGCGAGCATGAAGTCCTCGAGCGGTAAAGAAGACGCGATGTCGCGTGCGTTTGTCAGCCATCCGAACAAAGAGATCCTTCAGCTACACAATCCCGAGAAGTTTGGTTGCGCGAGTTGTCACTGGGGCAACGGACGCGCGACGACGAGCGACATGAAGGGACACGGACGGCATCGTTTCTGGCTGTGGCCCATGTTCGAGAAAGAGAATACGGAAGCCGGCTGCCAGCAGTGTCATGCGAAAGATCGCGTCACACAAGGCGCGGAAACGTTGAATCTCGGTCGCGATCTTTTTGCACAGCGCGGCTGTATGGGATGTCATCGTTACGAGGGTTTCGATCGCGAAACAGACGCACTGGCCGCGACGAATTCGCAGATCACCCAACTCCGCGATCAGATCACCGCGAACGAGAAGCAGATGCTCGCCGATTCGCAAGCCTCGGCATCAGATAGAGCTTCTGAGGATGAGGTCAAAAGGCTGCTCGCGCATATCGATAGTCTGAAGGTGACCAACAGTCTGCTGGCCGCCCGTGTGGACCAGCTAAACCTGCAAGCGAAGTATCAGATGCAGGATGTGAAGAAAGTTGGACCAAACCTCAAAGACGTCCGCGTCAAGCTGCGCAAAGAATGGCTGCCGGTCTGGCTTGAGAATCCGCAGGGTTTCCGGCCGGGAACGAAGATGCCGACCTTCTGGCGCTTCGGCACACTTCCGGAAGGCACTCCGGGCGCGCACATGCGTGACAAAAATGGCGCCGAACAGATCCAGGCCATCGCTGCTTATCTCTGGCAAGACAGCTTCGATAACAAACTTCCGACGCAACCACAGGGCAACGCCGGGCACGGCAAGGAGCTTTTTGAGAGCCGTGGCTGTCTCGCCTGTCACTCGATCGGCGAAGGCGACAGCAAGATCGGCGGCGACTTCGCCGCGAATCTCCAGCGCGTCGGTGAAAAAGCAAACTTCGATTACATCGTGCGCTGGATACACAATCCGCGCGAGCGTGTTGCGCCTTACTGTCCCAAAGAAAAGCGCGATCTGACGCCTGACGATTACGCGAAGAAGAACCTGCCGTTCCAGTTTGACACTGAGCTGCACTCGCGCTGCCCGAACGATGGCGCTGAGCTGCAAGTGCAGAACATGACGGTGATGCCAAACTTCCGTCTCTCCGAGTCAGACGCGCGCGACATCGCCACGTATCTCTTCTCGCTCTCTTCGCCTCCGAGTTATGCATCCGCCGCTTTCATGGACGATCCGCAGTTAAAAGCGAAGGGTAAGGATCTCATCAAGCAGTACGGCTGTGCGGGCTGTCACGAGATCAGAGGGTTTGAGGAAGAGCAGCGCATCGGTAAAGAGTTGACCGTTGAAGGCGCGACTCCGATCGAGCGTCTCGACTTCGCGCTGAAAACGAAGGAAGCCGAAGAAGGACACGATCCACTGAAGCTGCGTCCCGATGAGAAAGAAGAGAAGCCCTGGTACAACCACAAAGGTTTCTTCGAACACAAGATCACGCAGCCGTCGATCTACGACGAAGGCAAAGAGAAAGATCCGAAAGATCGCCTCCGCATGCCACAGCCGTATCTGACGCCGCAGTGGCGCACCGCGCTCACGACATTCCTGCTGGGCAGCGTCGGTGCTGAAGGTTCAAACGTACCGAGTTCGCTCTTTTTCAATCCGCAGGACCAACGGCGACAGGACATTCAAAACGGCTGGTGGGTGATCAAGAAGTACAACTGCATGGGTTGTCACCAGCTTCAGGTCGGACAGCGATCGGTAGTGATGGATTTGCCGTTCTACCAGACACCGGAAGGCAAAGATCTATTGCCACCGCGATTGACGAGTGAAGGCGCGCGTGTCGATCCGACGTGGTTGCTGCGGTTCCTGCACGATCCGTCGCTGAGTGGTGAAAAGACGCCGGAGCAGGCGCAACAGATCGCGGCGTTGCCGTCTCCGAATCCGCAAGCCACAGCCACGGGTTCACCGCAGGCGAGTGCGAGTCCGGCTGCGAACAATGTGACCGGGCATCTGTTACCACAGCCTGGATTGGACCGCAATGGTGTGCGTCCGTATCTACAGTTCCGCATGCCCACGTTCAACTTCTCGCCAAACGAGTTGCAGATCCTCGTGCGGTTCTTCATGGCGATGTCAGGCCAGCAGGATCCGTACATCAAGGAACCGCTGCAGCCGTTGACGGCGCAGGAGCGATTGCTCGCGCGGCAGTTGTTTACGTCCGGTACACCGTGTTTGAAATGTCACATTACGGGTGATCCGTCGCGTGACGCGAAAGCGATCGCGCCCAACTTCCTGCTGGCGTCTGAACGTTTGAAACCTGATTGGACGTTCCGCTGGTTGTTGGATCCGGCGCAGATCAGTCCGGGAACGGCGATGCCGAGCGGACTGTTCCGCAAAGAAGGCGATAAGTGGGTGGCGAATTTAGGGACGCAGCCGCCCGCGGCCACGGGCTACGATCACGATCACGCGCGCTTGCTGGTGCGATACATGTTCCTGATGAGTCCGGATGAGCAGCGACAGTTGCTCGCGGCAGGTCCCGCGACAACAGCCGCGCCAGCGGCAGCAACGACGCAACATCACGCGCGCGCGAAGAAGAAGCGCTTGAATCACATGCGAATTCGCCGACGCGCGGCACTGGGAACATATGCTGCGCGAATGTTGAGAGGTAGTTTCTGACAGGATTTACAAGATTAGAACAGGATTTACATGTTGATCCTGAGAAATCTTGTAAATCATGTCCAACAGTTCTGAAACAAAGCGCGTTCCGTGTTGACACGGCTTCCGTGCTACAGTTAAGGCGAAAGTTATCTTAGTTTGGAGGAGTTGATCATGAATAAGCAGACAAAAGTCTGGCTTGTGTTATCGATTGCACTGTCTCTGCTAGCTCTTGGCTCGGCGTGTAGCGGTGGTGGCGACCAAAAAGAGTCCACGAACACTAACACGACAGCCGACGCAGGACCTTACAGCGGTCCAACGGGGACCATTTCCGGCGTAATCTCATTTAACGGTACACCCCCCGCTCCAAGGAAAATCGACACGACGGCCGACCCGGTCTGCGGCCAGAAGAATCCGAATCTGATGACCGACGACACCATCGTTAAAGATGGCAAACTCGCCAATACATTTGTCTATATCAAAGACGGCACCGTCGAAGGCGGCAAGAAGGTAGGCGACTATAGCTGGCCGGTACCACCGACTCCGATCAAGCTCGATCAGAATGGTTGCCATTATGCGCCACACGTGCTCGGCATCCAGGTCAATCAAAAACTCAGTATCACCAACAGCGACGCCACGCAGCACAACATCCACTGGACGCCCAAGCTGAATCCGGAGTGGAACCAGTCGCAGGCGAACGGCGCGCCTCCAATCGAGAAGACCTTCACGCGTGCGGAAGTGCTGGTTCCGGTGAAATGCAATCAGCATCCGTGGATGAAGGGTTACATCGGCGTGTTGAAGCACCCGCTCTTCGCAGTGAGCAGTGACACGGGCGCGTTTGAGATCAAAGGAGTTCCGGCGGGCAAGTATACCGTGGTCGCGTGGCGAGAAGGCGGCGCGAACGGTGAAGAGAAGACGATGGAAGTGACCGTACCGGCGAATGGCGCCGCGAAGGCTGATTTTGCGTTCGGTGCGGCGGCCACCAGCTCGACGAAGCCGTCGTTGCAGATGATGCCGGCGCTCGAGCTTCCGTCATTGGTCCACAAACACTAGGTTGTTGTTTGAAAGCAGATCTCACGCGGCGGCGCAACGGCGCAACGAAAGGCCACAAGGCTACGTGAAGTCGCGCGTTAGGCGTTGCGCCGCCGCGTGAGACTGCTTTTGTTGAATACACGAATGAACCGGGGTCTTAATCGATTTGCTATTTTCGTCGCCTGCGCGACGTTTTTCTTGATTATTGCCGGTGCGCTCGTCACCAGTAACGACGCGGGATTGGCGACAAACGATTGGCCGCTTTCAAACGGGCAGTTCTTTCCAAAGATGGTCGGTAACCTGTTCTGGGAACACGGTCACCGCATGGTCGCGACAACCGTCGGCCTGCTGACGATAGGGTTGATGATCTACATCCTTGTAAAAGAGAAGCGTGACTGGGTGCGCAAGCTCGGCATCTTCGCGTTACTTGCCGTGATCGCCCAGGGGTTGCTCGGTGGCTTGACTGTGAAACTGATGCTGCCACTCGCTGTCTCGAGCGCTCATGCGACGCTCGCGCAGCTCTTCTTTTGTACGACTGTGAGTCTCGCGGTTTTTACGTCGAGAAGCTGGATGGAAGCAAGGCCGCTGCCGGAAGAGAAAGATGTGTTACCGCTGCGATATCTGTGCACGGCGGCGCTCGTCACGATCTTTTTGCAACTGGTTATTGGAGCGACGCTGCGTCACTCGGCAACGTGGGATCACCACCTGCCGATTCAATTAGTAGTGGCACACATCGGCGGCGCTGTGGCGGTGACGATCGCGCTCGGTATGGCGAGTTTGACTGTTTTGCAACGGCACAAGGAAGTGAAGTTTCTGACGCGTCCGGCCGTGATCGCGCTGTTGTTGTTATTCGTGCAGTTATCACTCGGAATTGCGGCTTACGTCACACGCTTGAAATCGCCGGACGATCCGCAGCCGCTCAATCCGATGATCTCGATCACGGTGGCGCATGTTGCGTGTGGCGCGCTCGTGTTTGTAAGCACGATTATTTTGACGTTGCGAACGTATCGAGTTCTGCCAGCCGAGCGAGACAGTAGCGTTTTTGATGTTGGAGGACGGGTGGCCCCGGAGGGCCACCCCTACAGTTGATTTCAAGTAGGTTACTTGATGGAAGAGTTTGCAATTGATCTTCGCAGTTCCGCGGTCGCGGTGGTTGAGCGGACGCCTCTGTCGTTACGTGAACGCCTGGCGGCCTATGCTGAGCTGACGAAGCCGCGCATCACGTTTCTGATCGTGCTGACGTCAGCGGCCGGTTTCGCGCTGGCCTCGCGCAACGCGATCGACTATGTCGCAATGTTCCGAGCTCTCGTCGGCATCGCGCTTTTGTCTTCGGGTATCGCAACGCTCAACCAGTACGCCGAACGCGATCTCGACGGCCTGATGCGCCGCACCGCAAATCGTCCACTGCCCTCGGGCAAACTGGCGCCGTGGGAGGCGCTCGCCTTCGGCGCAGGCATCACGATTCTCGCGGAGATCTACCTGCTCGTGCTCGTCAATCCACTCAGCGCGCTAGTCGGACTGACAGTGATCGCGGGTTACGTCTTCGCTTACACACCACTGAAAACGCGGACGACGTTATCAACACTCGTCGGCGCGTTTCCCGGTGCGGTACCGCCGCTGATCGGTTGGACCGCCGCGCGCGGCAGCATCAGTCTCGAAGGCTGGATACTCTTCGCAATTCTCTTTCTCTGGCAGTTTCCACACTTTCTGGCAATCGCGTGGATGTATCGCGAAGACTACGGTCGCGCCGGCATCCTGATGCTGCCCGTCGTCGAGCCCGACGGCCGCGTCACCGCGCAACAGATCGTGGTCTACACGCTGATGCTGTTGCCGGTCAGTTTGCTACCAACCGTGATGGGAATGTCAGGACGCGTTTACTTCGTGGGAGCAATCGTGCTCGGGTTGGCGTTTCTCTACAGCAGTCTACGAGCGGCATTTTCGATGTCCCGGCAACAAGCGCGGCGCTTGCTGCTGGCGTCAGTACTCTACTTGCCGCTGCTGTTTCTCTTGATGGTTTTGAATAGATAGGCCGCAGCTTAAAAACAGATCTGAACTTAGCAAAAGGAGATCGTAACCGATGGGACGAGTTCTTGCGGTTATTATCTGGATTATCACACTGCTCTCAGTGCTACTGTTCGTGGCCGGTAAGTGGTGGTTTCCAGAGGGTATTTCCGAACATGCTCCAGCCCTCGATCGCCAGTTTTTGATCACGATAGTGGTGGTCGGAATTTCTTTCACGGCTGCACAAATCGGTCTCGGCTGGATGGTGTGGAAGTATCGCGATACCGGCTCGAAGAGCGATCGCGCCATTTATTCGCACGGCAGCAATCGACTCGAAGTGCTTTGGACCGTCATCACCGCCGTGATTTTTATTACACTCGGCGTGATGGGCCAGAGCGTTTGGGCTTCGCTGCGACTACACGACGCGCCTGCCGGTTCCTACTCAGTCGAAGTTGTCGCGCAGCAGTTTCAATGGAACTTCCATTACGCGGGCAAAGACGGCAAGTACGGTCGCACCGATCCGCAGTTGATTGACGACAGCGCGCTGAACTTCGTCGGTCTCGATTCATCAGACCCGGCTTCGGCGGATGATGCGGTGACCGCGGCGCTCGTGATTCCAGTCAATCGTCCGGTCGAGTTGCGCCTGCGATCGAAAGACGTGATTCACAATTTCTGGGTACCGCAACTGCGCTTCAAACAGGATCTTGTTCCGGGCATGGAGATCAAGGTCCACTTCACTGCGAACAAAGTCGGTAAGTACGAGTTGGCTTGTGCGGAACTGTGTGGGCAGCTTCACTTCAAGATGAGAAGCTACATGCTCGTGCTGCCTGAAGCAGATGTTCAGGCGCTACAGGCTATGCCGCAGGAGCAGTTTCAGGCGCGCGTCGCCGAGTTGCTGAACCAGCATCAATTGCCGACTTATTAGAAGAGTTTCTTCTCTGTGCAATCTCTGTGTCGTCTGTGTCTCGGTGGTGGTAGCCACATAGAAACCACAGAGATACAGAGGACACAGAGATTGCACAGAGAAACCGCGACGAGGAGATGATAAATGTCAGCTGAGACTCACGAGGGCGTTCACCGGCACCCGGCGCCAACGGGCTTCATACGGAAGTACATCTTCAGCATTGATCACAAGGTCATAGGAATCCAGTACATCATGCTCGCGCTGGCCGCCGTACTGGTCGGCATGATCATGTCACTTCTCATGCGCTTGAATTTGTCGTGGCCGGGAACGAAGTGGCCCATTCTGGAGACCTTGTTTCCAACGGGCGCGCCGGGCGGCGTGATGACTCCCGAGTTTTACCTGTCCCTGGTGACGATGCACGGCACGATCATGGTGTTCTTCGTGCTGACGACCGCGCCACAGGGCGGCTTTGGCAACTACTTCCTGCCAATCCAGATCGGCGCCGAAGACATGGCGTTCCCATACCTGAACATGCTTTCGTTTTGGGTAACGCTGGTCGGTTTCATCGTCATCCTGCTGGCGATCGTCGTCGAAGGTAATGCGTCGGCCGGACACTGGCTCTCCGCGCTGGGAACGTCATTCACGGGCGGCAGTGGCACGGTTGGTCCAATCGGTGGCTGGACTGGTTACGCGCCATTGAGCGCGCTCGGCAAGATTGCCGGACCGGGCCAGGGCGCCGGCATGAACCTCTGGGTGATTAGTATCGCGATCTTCTGCGTCGGCTCGTTGCTGGGCGCGTTGAACTTCATTACCACGTTGCTCAACATGCGTACGAAAGGTATGTCGCTAATGCGCATGCCGCTCACTTGCTGGGCATGGTTCACGACTGCGGTGCTCGCCCTCTTGTCGTTCCCGGTATTGCTCGGTGGCGGCATCCTGCTGCTGCTCGATCGTATCGCGGGCACGAGCTTCTTTATTCCGAGCGGACTTTACGTCAGCGGCTTGCTCTCGGGCTCGAACCCGAACTTCCCGCTGCACACTGGCGGCTCGCCGATACTCTGGCAGCACCTTTTCTGGTTCTTCGGACACCCTGAAGTCTACATCGCGATCCTGCCGGGCATGGGCGCGACGTCGCACATCCTCGCGACGTTTGCGCGCAAACCCGTCTTCGGTTATCGGGCGATGGTGTTCGCGATCTTCGCGATTGGACTGCTGGGCTTCTTCGTCTGGGGCCACCACATGTTCATCAGCGGCATGAGCCCGTATTCCGCGATCGCGTTTTCAGTGTTGACGCTTTCGATCGGCGTGCCGTCCGCGGTCAAGACATTCAACTGGCTTGGAACGTTGTGGGGCTCGCGCATTCGCTTCACGACTGCGATGTTGTTTGCGCTCGGGTTTGTTTCCCTGTTCGTAGCCGGCGGTATCTCAGGGTTGATTCTTGGACAGAGCTCACTCGATCTGCCGATGCACGACACGTACATCGTTCCGGCTCACTTCCACCTCGTGATGGGCGTAGCGTCAATCTTCGGAATGTTTGCGGCGCTGTACTTCTGGTTCCCGAAGATGTTTGGGCGATTCATGAATGAGACGATCGGCCGCATTCACTTCTGGGTCACGTTCATCGGCGTCTACGCGATCTTCATGCCGATGCACATCATGGGAATCGTCGGCATGCCGCGCAGGTATTCGAGTTTTACTGAGTACCGGTTCCTCGACAGTCTCCATCCGCTCGTGGTCCTGGTAACGGTCGCGGCAATCGTCACGATTAGCGTGCAGGTACTTTTCTACTTCAACGTTTTCTGGAGCATCTTCAAGGGCAAGAAGGCCGGCGACAATCCGTGGGAAGCAACGACACTCGAGTGGACCACCGCTACGCCGCCGCCGCACGACAACTTCGCGGGCGTGCTGCCGACGGTTTATCACGGGCCTTACGAGTTTGCAGTTCCGGGAGCGCCGAATGATTTCGTGATGCAGACGGATGCTGAGGCCGACGTATCAAGCGGCAATGGTCACAAGCACTAAGAAAGTCACGAGCAAAGGGATAGGCTCCGGCGGAGGTTTTCCGGGACCGAACGGTAAGAAACCAGGCGGTAATGGATTTCACGGCGGGGATCGGTCGAAGCGTAAGTTTTCACCGGCTACCTACCGGATCACGATGTGGGTCGTGCTGGCCGCCGTCTTGATGATGTTCGCAGCTCTTTCCAGTGTTTACATTATGTCGAGTGAAGAAGAGCGACGACCGATCGCGATGCCGTCGATGTTCTTCTTAAGCACGGGGCTGATACTTGTTAGCAGTGGCACGTTTCACCAGGCCAAGAGATCTTTGCAGCAGGATCGCCCACGCGCGTACCTGAGATGGTTACTGGCCACACTCGCTTTGGGTGTTGCTTTTCTTGGATCGCAGCTAGTCGGGTGGCGCGAGCTTGCGAGAGGCGGCGTCTATTTCGCGGGACATCCGCGCAGCACGTTCTTTTATCTCGCCACTGCGTTGCACGGCGCGCACCTCGTCGGTGGGATCGCGTTGATCTTGTATCTCGTGATCCGGCGTCTGCGGCTCGGGTGGCTGTTGCACGGTCAGAAAAATGCAACGTGGCACAGCGTCGTCGGGCTTTACTGGCACACGATGGACGGCATTTGGGTTTGGTTATTTTTGTTGTTACTGATCTTTAAGTAGCGAGGGGTCGGCGGACAATTGTGGTCCACCGTGTTCAAACCCACGAGCGTCCACTTGAAATCAACTGTAGGGGCGGCACTCCGTGGCCGCCCGGACCGGGTTGGCGAATATATGCAAGTAGCTATCAAAACGGAAGAATTGGTTGGAAACCGGTATCGCATCGGCATGTTGGTGTCGCTGGCGTCGATTGCGATGTTGTTCACGTCGCTCAGCAGCGCGTATATCGTGCGTTCGGGCGTCACGTACGACTGGTATCCGATCGCGGTGCCGCGCGTGATGTTCGGCAGCACCGCACTCCTGCTGTTGTGCAGCGTTTCGATCGAGATCGCGAGGCGGAAACTGAAGCAAGGTCTTTCCCAAACGTATTCAAAATACTTGCTACTGACTTTTCTGCTCGGCCTGGGTTTCCTCGTTTCACAACTGATCGCGTGGCGGCAGCTTGCCGCGCAGGGAATCTTTATCTCGACCCATCCGCATAGCTCGTTCTTTTATTTGTTGACTGGCACACACGGCGTACACATCGCGGGTGGCTTGCTGGGACTTGCTTTTCTGTGGCTTCGCTCGCGGCGTCTCTTAGACGCAAAACGACAGGCCGCCGCAGACGCAGTTGCGATTTACTGGCATTTCATGGGCGCTCTTTGGATCTACCTATTCCTACTCCTTTTCCTTTGGAGGTGACAGGTGAGCACTGAAGCACGTGCGGGACATTTTCCGGCAGTGGATTGGGAAGGCGGGGCCTTTCCTTATCGCGTGGGCCATCGCAAGTTGGGAATGTGGCTCTTCATCGTTTCTGACTCGCTGACGTTTTCGGCGCTGCTGATCGGCTACAGCTACTTGCGCGCGTCAAACGTCTGGCCGACTCCGTTTCCGTTCTACCCGAGCATCGTCTTTTCATCGGTGATGACGTTCTGCCTGCTGTCGTCGAGTTTGACGATGGTGTTTGGCGTGTCGGCATCGAGCAAAGGCGACAA
>DATFDT010000393.1:0-18855 GCA_035251975.1 Pyrinomonadaceae bacterium
GAAGAATCTGAGTAATCTGTGGATAACTTTCTTTTGGGGCCTTTGCGCCTTTGCGTGAAACTCAGCACAATGTAACACAATGCGTAAACCCCTTCTTCTAGCCCTGGCGTTAACGGCTTCATTTCTGACGACTACCGCTCATCTTCAAAACGAACCGGCGAAACGCGAAGATGCGTATCGCGCGAATAATCTCGGCGTCGCACTGCTCGAGCAGTTCAAACACAAAGAAGCGGCCGATGCTTTCCGGCGCGCGCTGCAACTCGATCCCGGTCTCGTGCTCGCGCGCATCAATCTCGGGATCGCACTCTTCAATATTCCCGATCTACCGGCCGCACAGAAAGAGTTGCTGGCTGCCAGTGCGGCTGCACCTTCAGCACCGCAGCCGCATTACCTGCTCGGTCTCGCTGCGAAGACTCAGAACAAACCCGAAGAAGCGATCGCGTCGTTTCAAAAAGTGTTGCGTGTCGATCCGAACGACGTGGGCGCGAATGTAAACCTGGGCCAGCTCTATTCGCAGCAACGAAAGTACCCGGAAGCGATCGCCGCGCTGCGCCTTGCCGTAGCTGCGGAGCCTTACAACGCCACCGCGCTCTACAATCTCGGCACCTCGTTGATACGTGCTGGTCAAAGGGAAGAAGGTCAGAAGGTCATCGCGCAGTTTCAGGAGTTGCGACAGCGCGGCACCGGCACGACGCTTGGATCAAACTATCTCGAACAGGGCCGCTATGCCGAAGCGGTTGCGTCAACCGGTGCTGAGCCGGGACTCGTTGATAAGCAAACGCCGGAAGTCGTGTTCGCTGATGCGAACGTGCTGCCCGCCACCGAAGAAGCAGCAGGTGCGGCTACGCTCGTTGATTACGATCTCGATGGCGATCTCGATCTCGTTGAAGTAGTAGGCCAGCGTCAACGGCTGTTGCGCAACGATGGTGGCAAGTTTACCGATGTAACGGAAAAGTCAGGCGCGCTTTCGAAAGCAGCGACAGTAGCCGGCGCGGCCGTCGTTGCGGGCGATTACGACAATGACACGCGCCCCGATGTGTTCATTCTTCGCACTGGCGCGAGCACGCTCTATCACAACGACGGCAACGGCAGCTTTTCAGACGTAACTGCAACTTCCAAAATACCAACCGCTATTACCGGTGCCGCGACGGCGGCATTCGTCGATTTCGATCACGATGGAGATCTCGATCTATTGCTCGGCGGCGATGGCTTGATGTTGCTGCGAAACAATGGCGACGGCACGTTTATCGATCAAACCGCCGCCGCAAAGCTGACAGATAAAATCCACGCACGCGCAATCGTTCCCACCGATTTCGACAACAGGCGTGACATTGATCTCCTCGTCGCCTCGACTGAAAAAGTTTCGCTCTGGCGCAACATGCGTGACGGAACTTTCAAGGATGTCGCTGCGGATGTTGGTTTGACAGTGAAAGGCGCTACGAACGTCGCGGCCGGTGATGTAAACAAAGACGGCTTTACTGATTTCTACTTCGCTTCACCGACTGACACCGTTGGTTATCTCGCGCTCAGTGACGGGAAGGAGCGTTTTCAGCTCACGCGCACAGACGGCGGCGCCGTGGCCTCGCAGTTCATCGATTACGATAACGATGGACTGCTCGATCTCGTCTCCGTCATGCAGGATCACGTGCGCGTGTTGCGAAATACCGGCGACGCTTGGGCCGACGTGAGCAGCAAGGCCACGTCAAATTTAAAAGTCACGACCGGGCGTGTGCTCGTTTCCGGGGATACCGATGGCGACGGCGACACGGACATAATCTTTGGGGGCCCAAGTGGTGGTCTGCAAGTCGCGCGCAACGATGGCGGCAACACGAATCGTTCGCTGCGCGTCGGGCTAACCGGTCGCGTTAGTAATCGTAGTGGTGTCGGCACGAAGATCGAAGTGCGCGCTGGCAGTCTCGCACAGAAACTCGAAACGTACTCCTCGTCTCCCGCTCCTGCACCGGCTGATGTTGTTTTCGGTTTAGGCAAACGCACGGCCGTTGATGCGGTGCGCGTGCTTTGGCCTGCGGGGATTGTTCAGGCTGAAACGGAGCTAGCAAACAATAAATCGATTTCGCTTACCGAATTGGATCGCAAACCGTCGTCGTGCCCTTATTTATACGTTTGGAATGGTGAGCGCTTTGAATTCGTCACGGATTTCATGGGCGGCGGTGAGATGGGCCACCTCGACGCGCCCGGCATTTTCAACATGCCCGATCCGGATGAGTATGTTCGTATTCCTCAGCTACGTGAACGCGAAGGAAGTTACGAACTGCGCGTGACGAACGAACTCGAAGAGGCGTTGTTCGTCGACAAGTTTCAGTTGATCTCGGTCGCGCATCCTCAAGATGTCCAGGTTTTTCCAAATGAAGGACTAACGGTTCCGCCACAGCCTTTCAGGATTTATTCGACACGCGATGCGCGTCCGCCCGTCGCGGCAGTTGATGAGCATGGGCACGATGTTTTGTCGCGGATCGAACGTTTGGATCGCCAGTATCCGGATGATTTCAAACTGCACGGAATCCGAGGATATGCAGACGAGCATGAGTTGACGTTGAAGCTCGATGCTGGATCATCGACACGCGTGAAGTTGTTGCTGACAGGTTGGACTGATTACGCGTGGTCGAGCGATAACCTCGCGGCGTCGCAGAGTGGAAAGAGTCTGCAACTGCCGGCGCTGCAAGTGAAGGACAAACAGGGACGTTGGCGCACGGTGATTGAGAACGTCGGGATTCCGGTCGGACGCCCGCAAACAGTTGTTGCCGATCTCACCGGGAAATTTTTGAGCGCGAGTCGAGACGTGCGCATCGTGACGAACATGCGCATTTACTGGGATCAGATTCTCGTAGATACCTCAGGCGGAAACTTCCCGTTGCGAGTCACACGGCTCGATCCGTCTGTTGCAGATCTTCGCTGGCGTGGCTTCTCGCTCGAACACTCGCCCGATGGACGGCAGCCGCTGACTTACGATTACAAACAGGTGTCGTTTACGTCGCCGTGGAAGGTGATGACCGGACGTTACACGCGCGAAGGCGATGTGCGTGAGTTGTTGGTCGCATCGGATGACATGTTTGTGATCTCGAGGCCGGGTGATGAGCTCGTGTTGTCGTTCGCTGCTAATAAGCTGCCGCCGCTGCCGAAGGGATGGACGCGGACGTTCTTGTTGTATGCGGATGGTTTTAGTAAAGAGATGGATATTAATTCGGCGAGTCCCGATCAGGTTGGGCCACTGCCGTTTCATGGGATGAGTCGTTATCCATACTCCTGGCCCGAGAGATATCCGTTGACCGTCGAACGGCAGAGGTATTTGGAGAAATACAATACGCGAACTGTTACGTCACAGGTTGACAGGATTGCAGGATTAACAGGATTAGCAAGATGAGTCACATTAGATATTCGGTTGCAGCGTGCCAGACAGATTTCGCGAATCCACTCGATCGACGCTCGATGCGCGCGAACACGGATCGCATGCTCTCGATGATCGATTCGGCGGTCGCGGGTGCGGCGCCGTTTCTGCCAGTGCGTCTCGTTGTTTTTCCGGAGTTCGCGCACGCTGCGCCAGTCTTTGAGACAGCAGCGGAGTTGATCGACAAGCTCGCTATCACAATTCCGAACGAGCACACCGAGCGGCTGCAACAGAAAGCGAAGGAACACGATATCTACATACAGAGCGGCTCGATGCTCGAGATCGATCCGAAATGGCCCGGGCACGTCTTCAACACGACGTGTCTCATCGGCCCTGGAGGCGTGCTTTACAAATATCGAAAAGTGAACACGTGGATTCCCTACGAGGTTCACACGAGCCCACACGATCTACCCGATTACGACGAGCCGCTCTTCCCTGTCGCTGACACACCGATTGGAAAACTCGGCTGCGCGATCTGTTACGACTGGCTATTTCCCGAAGCGATGCGGCAGCTAACAGCGAACGGTGCCGAGGTGTTGCTGCGCGTCTCGGCCTACATGGATCCGTGGGGCGCGACAGAGCCGATGTCGTGGTGGACGATCGTGAATCGTTGTCGCGCACTCGAAAACACTGCCTATGTTGTCGCAGCAAACCAGGGCGCGAGTTTGAAACACTACCCGCCGTACTCCTGGCCCGGCGGCAGTCAAATCGTCGACTTCGACGGCCGCATGTTAGCCGAAGCCTCACCGGGACCGGGCGAACGCATCGTCGTAGCGCCGATCGACATTTCCGCACTCCGCCACGAACGCGAAGCACGCCGCGGCCATCACATGCTGGCCCACCTGCGCTCCGAAGCTTACCCGGTCTATCAACGACACCAGTATCCACCCGAAACGAACGTGCCGCTGAGTTACGAAAACAACAACCGTTTGATCGACGCCGCTAAGAAAAAGCTTTAGCCACAAAAAGGCACAAAACATGAAAATGATTGTGCTTTCTTTTTGTGCTTTTGTGCCTTTTTGTGGCTAAACCTTGAGGAAGATCTTGCGGTTGTATAGGATCCACATCAATCCTAAACACACCAACACGAAACAGATCGCAAACGCGAGTGAGGCGTTGATCGGCGACGCCCACGACGCAAACACGTGATCGTAAATCCATCCACCAAGCGTCGCTTCACCAACTTTGACTGTCCCCAGCAATACCGCGATCAAGTCCGCAACAACGTAAAGCGCAATCGCATTCAGTCCAAAAACTTCAAACGGCTTGGCCCAGCGTCGATAGCCCTGAATATCGATCAACCAGTAACAGATCGATAGAAATTGCAACGCCAAACCACCAGTGAACAGCACATACGAGCTGGTCCAAAGTGCTTTATTAATTGGAAAGAACGAGTTCCACGCCCAGCCAATTGCCACACAAACCGCGCCCACGACAAACATTCCCGCCGCCTTCTCGTATCGCGTCTTCTCGGTGCGCAACCATGTGCCAGTTAACACGCCGATCAAGGCTGTCGAGATCGCAGGGATCGTGCTCAATAGTCCTTCCGGATCGTAAACGCGCGCCTGTGCCCACACGTGTTTCCCAAACACCACGCGATCGATATACGAGGCCAAACTGCCTTCCTTCGTGAGATCTCCAGCAGCGAAACCCGGCGCCGGCACAAGTCTCACGAGCAGCCAGTAGAAGATTAGCAACCCGATCGCGATCGCGATCTGTGTCCTGACTTTCGTGTTGAGAAAAATGATCGACGCGAAGAAATAACAGACGGCGAGGCGCTGCAAAACACCGGGAATCCGGTATTCAGCGAGACCGAAGTTGGGAAGCCCATTAAGAAAAAGACCAATGGCGAAGATGATGAGCGTGCGCCTGATGATCTTGAGATAAAGATCACGCTTGCTGCCACCACTCTCGATTCGACGCGCAAACGCGAGCGGGATCGCGACGCCGATGATGAACACGAAGAATGGGAAGACGAGATCCGTGGGCGTCCAACCGTGCCAGCGCGCGTGTTCGAGCGGCCAGTAGATGTGTTCCCACGTGCCGGGATTGTTAACCAGGACCATCCCGGCGATCGTGATACCGCGAAAAACGTCTAGCGAAACGAGGCGCTGCGTATCGGTTGTCATCGGCGGCCATTTAACCACAGATTACACAGATAAAAAATCCGATTTTAGATCCGCGTTATCCGCGGTTAACTTAGTTTCCGCTATGAGTCTTTTTTGCTTTTTTGCGGCTTAAGAGATTTTCGTTTGTCGGCGCGCTCGAATTCCGTGATCGCGTGCGCCTCGGCAAGTAGCTTGCTGCGAAACGAGCTGAGCACGTTCAGCAGCAGATCGAGTTTTCTCAAACTCTCACGCCGCGCACGCATGGTGCCGAGAAAGAACTCGAGCTGGATTCGTCGACGACAATCAGCAATCGTCAACATGTAATGGCCAAACCTCTCTTCACCACCGCGACTCGATTCGACTTCCGCGAGAATGTAAGAAGTGTGACCGCTTGAGACTGATGCGAGAAATACACGTTTGCGAAAAAATTGATATTTCATGTGAGTGTCGTGTTGCAAATTTTGGAGGCGTGCGTATAATACGTGGCCTCTGCCTCCTTGTCAACGATGTTGGTGAAATGTCGTCCTCATAAAGGATGAGAAAAGAGGAATAGCAAATGGACTTGCTCGCTCACATCGCAGCAACGATCAAAGATCTGCGTATCAACTACAACAGCGGTGAAGGACTCTCACAGGACGCACTCGCAAAGCAGTTGAAAGTTGCGGCCAACACTGTCTCCAGGTGGGAAACAGGGACTTACTGTCCGAGTTTTGCAGACGCCCAACGAATCGCCCGCTTTTTCGGAGTCTCGATAATGACTTTCATCCCGTCAGAAATGATCGGTAAAGAAGAAGACGAAAACCTCAAGGCACTTCTGCGTACGGCACGCCAACTTCATCCAGCCGATCTGGAAGAGTTGCGAAAGTATGCGGAGTTTCGCAGGGCTCGAGCTATCTACGAGGGTAAGACTCGACCGAAAGCTGGTCGAAAGGGGGGAAAACATAAGTGAATACTCAACAATATTACGAAGATCTCAAACAACTTGCGCGCCAGGTGCGCGCCGAACATGGCTTGTCTTCACCACGCGTGCTCGCCAGTGATCTAAGGAGAATCTACGCACACTACGGAATCGAAGTTGACGAGTGGCCCTATAGATTCAGACATCTGCGTGGAGCATTTATCAACGATGATCTCGGGGCCACGGTGATGCTGGCAAAGGGACTGCCGCAGGATCCGATGGTATTCACGATGGCCCACGAGCTGAAACATTATTTTCGCGATCGAGATCTCGGTATCTCGTATTGTGATCAGTCAAACCTGAATAAGAGTCTCGAGATCGGCGCGGAGATTTTCGCGGCAGAATTACTCTTTCCCGATCGCGATTTTATCTCTCACATGAGCGCCTTGCGCATCAGACGGGATCAGTGTCTCCCGAAGACATTGATTGAATTGAAACGAAAAACAGGAACAACGCTCAGTTATGCGGGCCTGGCGATTAAAGCGGAGAGACTCGGCTACGCTCCGTCACATTCGTTAACAACGATCAAGACGTGGCGGCGTCTCGAGGCTTTGCATAGTCCGCCAGTGAGCAGGCCGGCACCAAAGCGGTTTCAGATTTAACGAGCTTCTTCTCTGCGCAACCTCTGCGTTCTCTGCTCTGCGATGACTACTAACTCTTTTACCGCAGAGCTGCCCTGCCTGTCTGACGACAAGCAGATAACGAGATGAAACCTTTGGTAGCGCGCAGCCCCGAGTTAACATGCGACCACTTGCAGGTCGAGAAAGGCCGGTGTGGCACTGGCGCGTTTGTGCCCGTCGCAGAGTGTGGTCTCAGGGATGGCGTCGATAACATTGGTGAATTATCCATTTGCGAATGGCTAATATCCCGTTAAGAAGAATGCGAATTCTTACTTCCCTGCGCTTGCAAGCTAAAGGTCGACCAACAACTTGCAGTGGAGCTACCAATGACCAAGCATAGAAAGACGGCCAAGTCGCGCAGTTTCAAGGTCACCAAGTTGCCGAAGCAATTGCAACACATCAATCTCAACGCCGCCGGCATTGATGTCGGCTCGGAGCGTCAGCTGGTGGCGGTGCCGGAAGGGCGCGATGAAATTTCAGTGCGCGAGTTTGGCAGCTTCACCACTGACCTTGAAGCGCTGGCCTCCTGGTTAAAAAAGTGTGGCGTCACCACTGTAGCGATGGAATCGACCGGCGTTTACTGGATCCCCTTGTTCGAATTACTCGAACGCCGTGGCTTCGAAGTAAAACTGGTCGATGCGCGTCATGTAAAGAACGTCTCCGGTCGCAAGTCGGATGTGCTGGACTGTCAATGGATCCAGCAACTACACACTTACGGCTTGTTGGCTAGTGCGTTTCGGCCACCCGATGAAGTTTGTGTGTTACGCAGCTATCTGCGCCAGCGCGAAATGCTGACACAGGCAGCGAGCATGCACATTCAACATATGCAGAAGGCCTTGCAGCAAATGAATCTGCTGCTGCACAACGTGGTGTCGGCTATCACCGGCGCTACCGGCATGAAGATCATTAAAGCGATCCTAGCCGGTGAGCGCGATCCGCAGGTGCTGGCCCGCCCTCGTCATGAGCTTTGTAAACACAGCAGCGCCACGATTGCCAAATCACTGGTCGGCAACTATCGCGAGGAGCATCTCTTTGCCTTGCGCCAGGCGGTGGACCTCTATGAGATATACCAAGCCAAGATTGCTGACTGTGATCAAGCGATTATCAAACAACTGGAAAACCGACCCGACGTGTCTGACGACGGACCGCCGCCGACAGACAAACCCATTCAGGCGCGCCACCGTGTTCGCAACGGCGTTGATGTGCGCGAACTGTTATTCAAGAAAAGCGGCCTCGATCTGTTTACCATCCCCGGGCTAGGAGCCGATACCCTGCTTACTTTGGCCAGCGAAGTCGGGTTTGACCTAACTCCCTGGAAAACTGAGAAACACTTCGCTTCCTGGTTGGGCATCTGCCCCGGTACTAAACGCTCCGGAGGCAAGGTCCTGGACGCCAAAACCAAGCGCAATCCAAATCGCGCCGCGCAAGCGTTTCGCCTGGCCGCCAGTTCCTTACATCACAGCCAGACAGCTCTAGGCGCGTTCTATCGGCGTATCAAGGCACGCAGCGGTGGACAACAAGCGGTGACCGCGACTGCCCATAAGATCGCGCGCATCTACTACGCGATGTTAACCAAAGGCGCAAGCTACGTTGAAGTCGGTCAACAAGCCTATGAACAGCGATACAAACAACGGCGACTTGATCATCTGAAGATGCAAGCTAAATCCTTTGGCTTTCAATTGGTTCCGTGCGCTTCCTGACGATCGGGTTTCTAAGAAGGCGCAGAGGACGCAGAGGTTGCGCAGAGATTAACGATAACGCGCGTCGTATCGTTGGGGCGCGTTGTCTTTAGTTGCGAGCGGGCGAAAGATCGGAGTCACCTGACCGCGCAATCTAGCTTCTTTAAAGGGAACGGGAATGTCCGCTGGCCAGTGTGACTCGCGGTGTGAGATCAGCCGGAGTGTCTCGCCGCGCCGTTGCGCATGGCAACAGAAAAACCTGTTTCTATACTCGATCAGGTAAACCGGCCGCTCGGCTTCCGAAAATGTACCGTCGGAAATCGTTCGGACCCGCTGGTCTAACTGCAGCAGACTACCTGGAGGAAGTAGCGGCCACATCATTCCATCCGCCGTTCCGATCAGCACTAAAGGTCCGCGGTCCCAATCAACGTCGAGCATCAACAACAGCGGCACGTCGCGCCACATCATCAAAAGCCGGTGGGTGGCGCTTTCCCGATTCTGTAAAATCGCTGTGAGCTCACGCTTGTCCACAGTTAAGTTCGTACCACATTTCAAAAATATTTGACATACCGCGCGGGCAGTTGTAGCATCTCGCCCCATTACGACAGCATTGCGATAACCGTCACAGGATTGTGAGGCGTGACGTCGTTTGGCAGTGCTAGTCCCCACCGACTTTCTACTTTATTTTTTTTGAACTTCCTCTGCTGAGTGACCCGGATCTGTATTCGTGTTACCGGATGAGAAGTTTGAGCTCGCGGTGCGGCGCGCAATCTAAAAGAACGATCTGGAGGCAAGAAATATTGAAGCTTCGGCGATGACAAGGCACTGAGTTTCTCCCTTTGGGCCTTTCAAATCGCCAGGTTACGTCACGTAAATACTCTCTGAACACGCTTTACTCTCTGTTGAGCATGGCGTTATAGTTGTTTTGTGTCCTCGGATCGTCTATCTCCTTACATTTCTTTAGTTTAGATGAAAATATTTCTTTCAGATCGGCCTCATAAAAACACACATATAGATAGAAATCTGAAACGCGTCTTTCGGCGCAAGCCGAGTTGAAGCGTGTTGAAGACATGAACGGGGATCGGTCCACATGGCCCCGACGGGACTAATCCAGAAAGCCCAGAGACCAGATGCTGGATCAGCGCCGAGTGGCTGCACAACCAGAAGAAAACCGCGAACAGTCGTTCCGTGAACAGTTGTTCACAGAGCGCTATGCAAATCTTCGTCTTTGGGCCATACGCCTGACGAACCAGGAATCGGCGGCTGACGATCTTGTGCAGGATGCATTTGTTCAGTGGATGTTGGGCCGGACCAGACTCGAAGAGATTGAAAACATTGACGGGTATCTAAGAACTATGTTGCGCAACATGCACTTCTCACGGGTGAGTCGAGCGGCGCAACGCCTGCACGAAACGGAGCTCTCAATTGCCGACTACGACTCCGGCCTGCTCGGCTGGGCGGCGATTGAACCTCCGCGTCGTTTGCAGGCGTCCGAAGACTTGCATCAGATCTGTGCGTATGCGTGTTTCAGAAAGGAATCGTCGAAGGCCGGCAGCGTCCTCATTCTCAGGTTCTTCCATAATTACTTCCCAACAGAGATCGCGAGTGTTCTGAACAGCTCGCGTAACTGCGTCGACCAGTGGCAAAGACTGGCGCGTCGTGAAGCGAAGTTGTTTATGAACAGGCCCGGCGGGTTGCGGTTTGTGAATGGCGAGGCGCCGGCACGATCTTCAGTCAGGTATCTCAAATCGGATTGCGATCTGATGTTCGACTTGCGCCAGTTGATTTTCAGCTCATGTCGCGGCGATTGCCTATCACAGAAGGAGTTGCATGAGGCATATGCGGGCGGCGATGACGACGCGCTTACGACTGCGAAGCTCGGCCATCTGGTCAGTTGTGCGAAGTGTTTGGATTTCGTGAACGATTTGCTGGGATTACCGCTTTTGGCCGAGCGCTATCGCAACGACTCGACAGAGCGCAAGGAGCCGCCGAAGGATGCCAATGGCGGCGGTGCGTCAGGTGGTGGTCCAACTGAACTGAAGAGCAAGTTGGCGCGTCGGCTGCGCGAGACGCACGAACACAAACCACAGGAGCTGCGCATCGCAGTCAACGGTCTGCTCGTAGGCTCGATGAAAGTCAGTGCTGAGGTGAGCGAGCTCGATCTGAACCTCGCGCCTGACGATCCGATCGAGTTTGTAGAGATCTTCAGCGAACAAGGGATCCAACTGCTCTTTTTGAGTGTCAATTCGAGTGGTCCAAGATATGAACAATGGGCGCGGATCGAATTAAGCGAAGGCAGATTGCTTGAGGCTTCTTACCAGGATGAAAGTGACCCGAGTCTTCACGTTCTTTACAACGATCCCGCTGCTAGCGACTCTTCAGAAGTATTGGAAACTAACGCTTCGTCCTCACCCCTTACTGTTGTGCCGGATCTCGACGTGGTACGTCAGCCGAACGTGGAAGCTCAGCGCGGTTTTCGTGCGCTGGTTAGCAAGGTTACGGACACGTTGAGACACATACTGAGTAACAGAACCGAGCGCGGTAGCGCCGAGTCCGGTTTCCTTAGCTCACTAGACGACTCCCGTCGACCATCGCAGTGGCATCTCGCTTTCATTGTGCTCGCGTGCATCGTGATTACTGCCGCATTCCTGACCTTCAAAGCAAGTTTGTCGCGGGAGTTGAGTGCAACTGCCCTGTTGGAAAGGGCGACGCTCGCGGAGCAGGCTGCGCAGAAGACTCCTGATCGCATCAGTCATCGCTATATCAATCTCGAGGAGCGCAGGAGTACGGAAGGCGCGATCGTCGCCCGCCGTAAGATCGAGCTGTGGCTACTCCATGCGAACGGCAAGAGCGCGCGCAGGCTCTACGACGATGGTAATCATCTGATCGCAGGGGCATGGCAAAAGTCTGATGGCTCTCGCACGGTTTTTCATCACGGATCCAAACCGCGATCGGAGTCGGCGCTTGCGACTCCGGGTGATCTACTGCTCAACCTCGAGGATACCTGGCAACTGGAGCCTTCGGCGCAAGCGTTTAGATCATTGATTGGTGAACTCGCGGTCGTTGAAGTTGAGGAACGGTCCACCACCTATGTCTTGATTTACGAAAGCACGCGCACTGTGGGCGCGAGTCGTCTTTTGAAGGCCACGCTCACCCTGAACAAATCTGACCTACACGCAATCGAGCAGACGTTGCTCGTACAGCGTGGCAATGAATTACGCGAATACCGGTTCGTCGAAGCGAGTTCTGAGTTGCTGCCAGTAACGGCGGTGGCTCCGGGCGTCTTCGAGATCGAACCGGCACTGACCGGAGGGACTGCGGAATCTGGCAAGCCCGGGGACTGGGCGTCCCGGGACCTCACGTCGAGCCGCGTCCCTCCTTCGCCCAGCGCGTCGGCGCCACCCGCAGCTTCCGCAGAGCTGGAAGTCGACGTTGCCTACTTGCTCAATCGGGCCAAGGCCGACCGGAATGAGCAAGTCACCCTCACGCGCAGCGTCGGTGGGTCACTGCGCGTTGAGGGAATTGTCGAGAGTACAGAGCGGAAACAGGAGTTTCTGAATGCTCTGGCACCAGTGAGTAACAATCCGGCAGTGAAGATCGAGATCCGCACGGTGGCTGAAGCTGTGCAGCGGCCGGTGGTTCCTGGCTCGGTATCGATTCAGGAAACAGAAGAGACTGCTGATGTCGTTGCGGCTGAAGATGAGTTGCGCGCTTATTTTGAAAAACGTGCGTCGTCTGGTTCAAGTGATGATGCGATTCGCAAATACTCATCGCGCGTCGTGAAGCGTGCATACGATGCGTTGTTTCACGCGATCGAATTGAAGCGTCTGTCGAATCGCTTTGCGAATGTTGATATGCAGACGGTGGCTCCGGGCGCACGCGAGAAGTGGCTCGACATGCTGCACGAACACGCCACTGCCTTCGCGCGCGAAACGGCGGTGTTGCGACAGGAGATACAACCTGTGTTTTTTCCCAGTGCGTCTGCGCCGGGAAGCGAGGGCGGTGTGATTAGCAGTGATGCTGATTTAGCGCGCGCGATTGAGCGGCTTCATAAGCTCGCGCTTTCGAACAACGAGGCGGTGCGGTCGGCATTCACGACATCGTCGCAAAGTTCAGCAATCGCCGTTAAGTCGTCGGCGTTCTGGCAAGCGCTGTTCAAAGCCGAAGGCATAGCGAAAAGGATTCAGAACTACCAAGTCGGGTAGTGCTGTAGTTTCAGATTTCTCTGTGCAATCTCTGTGTTCTCTGTGTCTCTGTGGTTAACAACTCGCCAAAGGAAATAACCACGGAGACACAGAGAACACAGAGACTGCACAGAGAAGAACTCAAAAATTAAATAACTCCCAAGGAGAAAAACTCTCATGCCCAGATTGAGGGACGTGTATCCGTGTGTCGCCTGTCCTCTACTCAACGCTTCGCGATTGATTGCACTTGTAGTTTGCCTCCTGCTTTCATTCACCTTTGTTAATAGCGTTCATGCGCAAGGCGCGACGGCGACGCTCAGCGGTGTCGTGACTGACCAGACCGGCGCCGTCCTACCCGGCGCGAACATCGCCGTGATCAGCATCGCGCAGGGCTTTCAGCGAACGGCGGCCACCAGCGATGAAGGCATCTTCATCGTCCCGCTTCTGCCTCCGGGCAACTACACCGTGAAAGCCGAACACGAGGGTTTCACTCCCGCCGAATTCCGAGACGTCATCCTCAACGTAAACGACCAACGCACAATCAAGATCTCCTTGAAGGTAGGCAACGTCGCCAACCAAAGCGTCGACGTACTCGACAGCCCGGCGCTAATAGATGAATCCCCGGCGGTTGGCACTACGGTCGACCGCCAGTTCGTCAGCAACATGCCACTGAACGGACGGAGCGTTCAGCCGTTGATCAATCTCTCGCCGGGAGTTGTTTTGACAAAAGCATCAAGCACGGAGGCAGGACAATTCAGTGTGAATGGACAACGTGCGAATGCGAATTACTTCACGGTGGATGGCGTCAGCGCGAATATCGGAGTGAGCGTTGGCGGCAGCCCCTATCAGGCAGCGACTGGCTCTTTGCCCGGGCTGGCCGTATCAGGAGGTACAAACAATCTTGTATCTATCGACGCACTCCAGGAGTTTAAGATCCAGACCTCGAGTTATGCTGCGGAGTTTGGACGAACACCAGGCGCGCAGGTCCAGCTCATCACACGTGCGGGCACAAACGATTTTCACGGTACTGCTTACGAATATTTCCGAAATGAGGCTTTCGACGCTAACGACTGGTTCAATAATGCTCGCAAGCTCGCGAAACCCGCCACACGCCAGAGCGATTTTGGTTTTGTCCTGGGTGGACCAATCCTACTGCCTCGCTTTGGCGAGGGTGGTCGCCAGCCCTGGTTTAACGGCAAGAATTCCACCTTCTTTTTCCTCTCGTACGAGGGACTGCGCTTGCGTCTACCACAAAGCCGGAGCGTCGATGTGCCGTCGTTGCAAGCGCGACAGGCTGCGCCAGCGGGCGTCAGGTCAATTCTGAACGCATACCCCTTACCCAACGGTCCCAATCGAATCGGAGCCAATGGTCAACCAAACGGCTTCGCAGTGTTCAATGCCAGTTTTTCGAATCCAATGAACCTCGACGCAACCAGTATCCGCATCGATCACTCCACCAACAGCCGGCTCTCTTTCTTTGGACGTTACAACTATTCACCATCATCTGTAATTGAACGAGGGCAGAGTACGACTTTTACTGTCAATACTCTTTCGCATTTTGCTGTGACTACTGAGACGTTGACAGGCGGCGCGACAATCTCATTCTCGCCGAACGTCACGGGGGAGATCCGCTTGAACTACAGCAAAAATATTGGTCGCACTTTTTTTGAAGTTGATGATTTCGCTGGGGCGATACTACCACCCGATTCCCTTCTCTTTCCGCAAGGTGCGCTGCGAGAGAAAGATCTTTCCCAGGTCTTTTTTGTTGGAAGCCTGAATACGAGTCTGCAGGTTGGTAACACTGCTGAGAATCTGCAGCGCCAGTTCAATGCGGTCGGTAATGTACTGGTGCTGGCAAACTCCCACCAGTTTAAGTTTGGCGTTGATTATCGGCGCCTCAATCCTGTTATCCAGCCACAGAACTACTCCCAGTTCGTTCAATTCAATGGCATCGGAACGCCCGGGGCCGCGACACAGCTAGCCGGTGCAGCTCTCACCGGATCAATCCAGGGTGGAATAATTCGAGCCTCAGCAGGATCGCGCTTTCCACTCTTCACAAATTTTTCTTTGTACGGTCAGGACAATTGGAACGTAACACGCCGGCTGACGCTCAGCTATGGTTTGCGTTGGGAGCTCAACCTGCCTCCAACTGAGACGAACGGTCACGACGCTGCTACGATTGTCGGTCTTGATAATCCTGCCACAGCCACGATCGCACCTCCCGGCACTCCACTGTGGCAAACCAGTTACACTAACTTCGCGCCACGCTTTGGCCTGACCTATCAGCTATTTCAAGAAGCAGGTAGAGAAACTGTAATCCGCGGAGGCGGCGGAGTCTTCTACGATCTTGGTTATGGCTCCATCGTGAATGCCTTTGGAAATGCTTACCCTTACGTTTCAACCAGGAATATCGGCAACGTGCCATATCCGTTATCTGCCGCCAACGCGGCGCCATCCAGCACACCAACCGTTACGATGCTGCATGTATTTCCGCCCAACATCAAACTGCCGAGAACCTATCAATGGAACTTCGCCGTCGAGCAGTCTCTCGGAATAAACCAAACCTTGACTGCTTCTTACGTTGCGGCAGTAGGACGGGAACTACTACGGCAGGACACAATCTGGGGTACTCAATTCGGAGGACAACTCAATCCGGCAGTCTTTCCACCAACCGGGCAGGTTTTGGTCTCGCGGAACACGGCAACCTCTGATTACCACGCATTGCAAGCTCAATTTCAGCGCCGGCTCACAAAGGGCTTGCAAGTTTTGGCTTCATATTCGTGGGCGCATTCTATCGACATAGCTTCAAATGATTCATTCAACGTCAACACACCTGCTGCGCGTATCGATCCCCACACCGACCGCGGGTCTTCAGATTTTGACGTTCGGCACGCGTTCAATACCGCCGTCACTTACGATATTGCACCGCTTCTGAAGGACCACTTCGGAAATGTGATATTTAGAGGGTGGTCCGTAGATGCGCTCTTTAGCGCTCGTTCGGCAACACCCATCAACATTACCTACAGTATCGTGACACCTGGAATTGGTGGCGCAGCGAGCGTGCGGCCCGATCTCGTCGAAGGTATTTCTCTTTACATAGACGATCCGGGTGCGCCGGGCGGCCGTCGCTTCAACAATACTCGCGTCACGATTCCCGGCAATCCCAATCCGCAGATCGGACCTTTCGTGAGACCCGTACCTGCGCGACAGGGCTCACTCGGTCGCAACGTGATGCGCGGATTTCCAGTCTATCAATTGGATTTCGGACTACGCAGACAGTTCAATTTCACTGAACGGGTGAATCTCCAGTTCAAGACAGAGTTCTTCAATATCTTCAATCATCCAAACTTCGGCGATCCGGATGGGCTACTTGCTTCATCAACGTTCGGCTTCTCGACCGCCATGCTGGGTAGAAGTCTGGGTAGTGGCGGAACTCTTGGTGGATTTAACCCCTTGTATCAAATCGGTGGCCCACGTTCCATCCAGTTTTCATTGAAGCTGGGGTTCTGAGTTAACCATTTAACGTGAGGCAGATCTTATGAGCACCCGACGACTCATTATCATGCTCTGCCTTGCGTTTCTTTTTCTTCTGACCGAATCATCCGGCGCCGGCCAAAAACGGCTCGCGCCTCTTCCCGTCAAAGAAGCACTTAAGATTCTCAACCTTTCGATGTTTACACCGCTCGATGTTTCTTCAGATGGCCAACTCGTAGCTTATGTTCTGCAAGATGCAAATCGAAAAGCACAAACAAAAACTCCGCGATCGGCACAGGATCTCGAGGCCTTGGGAATTCCCTCTCGCGCTGACTACTGTGATATCTGGATTACAAACACAGTCACAGGTATCTCAAGGAATCTGACGCAAGGCCAGGGTACGAGTTGGGCGCCAGTTTGGTCTCCTAACGGAAAATACCTGGCCTTCTATTCTGATCGCGATGGCCTTCCAACACTCTGGCTCTGGGAAAGAGCTTCAGGAACGGTGCGAAAAGCCTCGAACGCTATCGTCCGCACACGAACCGAGACATCCATTCCACGCTGGACTCCGGATAGCAAAAAGCTTGTGATTCAGGTGCTTCCAAAAGGCATGTCCATCGACGTTGCTCTTCGGAATAAATCTGAAATCAATAGTTCATCGCATGCCCTCAAAGAACCCGGATCCACTATGGTGCTTTTCAGCTCAACTGCCAATCCAACTAAAAATGAAAAACCAAATAACAATTTCGCCGCGTGGGCCGATCTTGCTGTTGTCGATCTCGAAACAAAGGAAACAAAACACATCACCAGCCGTGGTGTGACGGACGGTTACTGGCTATCCCCGGATGGAACGAACGTTGCAGTTCTCAATTTCAAACGTCGTGTATCACAAAGCAACCTCCAGGCTCTTTTTGATCTACTTGTAGTCTCGCTCGTTGACGGTCGATCGCGAACATTGGTGACAGACTTTGGTACCGACCTTCTCATACCAGTCAGTTGGTCTCCGGATGGCAAATTCCTGGCGTATATGACTGCCGGCTCGACTGCTAAAAACGATTGCTGGATCGTACCGTTGGCTGGTGGCGAGCCGCGAAATGTCACGCCAGGCGAACATCCACGATTCGATAGCACGTTTCTTTATCGCGGACCGTTATGGGATGCTGCCGGCGAGAACATTTACCTGCTGTCCTCAACCGCGGTATGGCGAACAGCAATCGCCGAACCACGCGCCGAACAGATCGCAACCATTCCGGGACGCACATTAAGACACATCATCAGTCAAAACGGACGAACTATCTGGACGCCGAAAGCCGATGCGATCATCGTCGTCACCCGTGCTGAGCAAAACAGGCAAGAAGGCTTTTACGAAATCAACCTCAGTACTGGAAAACATGAAAAGCTGCTGGAAGAGAATAAATCTTACGGGTTTGTCCCACCGCTGAGGATCGCAGTGTCCGCTGACCAGCAACGCTTAATCTACACCTCGCAAAGCGCAGACGAGCCGGAAGACATTTGGACCACCGCTGCCGGCCAATTTCGTCCGAAAAGAGTGACACACATAAATCCAGTATTTGATCGATACGTGATGGGCGAGGGCCGATTGATCGAATGGAAAACATTGAACGGACAGTTAGTACACGGAGCTCTTTTGCTGCCTGCGGGATACACGCCAGGAAATCGTTATCCATTGATTGTCTATCAGTACCCCGGATCGATGTGGTCCACCCACGGGAACCTCTTCGGCTTCAACCCTTTTTCAAGCGCGGTAGAAAACTGGCAATTCTTTGCCACACGTGGATACGCCGTGCTCCTTGCTGACGTACCCACGAGACCAGAGACCTACATGCGCGACATTGCGGCTGCAATCATGCCCGCAGTCGATAAAGTGATAGGTCTGGGTATTTGCGATCCCGAGCGTGTGGGTATTACGGGGCAAAGTAATGGCGGTTATGGCGTATTGAGTTTGATTGTGCAAACCAATCGATTCAAAGCAGCAGTTGATCGCATGGGGCCAGGAAATCTCATTTCGCAGTACACGCAAATGTCAGAAACCGGCGCCAGTATTTACATAGCGGAGATGGTTCAACGAACGGGTGGGTCACTGTGGGAGAAACGAGACAAATTCATCGAAAACTCACCTATTTTTTACTTTGATAAGGTTGAAACACCACTCTTGATAATTCAGGGAACCGCAGACCGGCAAGTAATGGCGGCACGCAGCGACGAGGTCTTTGTCAGTCTGAGATTTCTTGGTAAGGAAGTCGAGTATGCACGTTACGTGGGTGAATCACATGGCGTGTCTGATTGGAGCTTCGCTAATCAGGTTGACTATCTCAATCGCGTGATAGCGTGGTTTGACCGCTGGCTAAAACACTGAGGCTTATGTACCACCAGAGCGGGGGCAAGCCCCTCTTCCTGACTTGTTC
>DATFDT010000394.1:0-3563 GCA_035251975.1 Pyrinomonadaceae bacterium
GAACCGAGCGCGGTTGCGCCGGGTCAACTGTCCGATTCACGACTTTTAATTGAAGTTGACGCGGCGCTACCGCGCTCGGTTCTCTGCGCGTTATAGCGCTCAGGTGTGTTGACTGGAACACGTCGGGAATTATTCCTTTATTTCAGGTGCAGAGAAAAATGAGGGCACACTATGCGGTCTGTTAAGGCCGGAGTCTGCGCGCTATCGAACACAGAACATAAAATATGCTGGCTATCAGGCTTTACATTTCCGCGTTGACACTCATCTTCCTCTTTCTCGTCATTACGCATCGCGGTCTCGGACTTCTCGAAGGCGTAGTTATCACCTGCGCAGTTGTTTACCTGATTCTCGACGTCAGAACTGAACTGCAATCGCTCAAACTCGAATTTCGTTTACTGCAAGAACTCGAGCAATACATCTCCGAACTCCGGCGCCAAATTCCATAAACATGAACGTCATAGTTATTAACGCTATCGTGAGTTTTTTCGCCGCACTCGTGCTGCATGAGCTCGGACACTACTTCGCGGCGCGCGTGTGTGCTGTTCCGATCAAGCAGGCGGGACTCGGTTGGGGACCGAAGCTTTACGGCGCTCGCCTTAGCAATGTTGATTGCACCGTGAGATTGCTTCCAGTCGGCGCGTACGTGCAGATGGACATGCTCGCGTTGCAACGCCGGCCACTGATGCAGCAGTTGTTCGTGCTCGGAGCAGGCGTGGGCGTGAATCTGGTGCTTGCTGTTTTGACGTGGGGATCGCTATTTGGCGCGCTCAATCTCGCGCTCGCGATCGGAAACATGATTCCGCTTTACCAGCTCGACGGGTGGAAAAGCGGCATGGTAATTTGCCGCCGCGTGTTTGGACGACCGAGTCCGTTGGTTGAATGGATGATGACGCTCGGTGGTGGAGCGATCGCGCTGGCAGTATTAATTCGAGCTTTTCTTAACTTCTGATGAGCACACCGTTTTGGGGAAACATCGATAGTCGACGCCTCGCACGTGCTTACGTCGCCCTCGCCTTCGCACAGGACGTGGCGAAAGGCTACGCCAGGGATGACGCATCGCTGCACCCGCTGCTATCCGCGCTCGATATGTCTGCGAAGTTGATTGAGGAGATTCTTGAGGACGTCCTGCCGGAAGATCAGGAAGCGCCGGTAACTGACGACCTCCTGATGTAACAACCAACTTGATATCAACTGTAGGGGTGGCCCTCCGTGGCCACCCGTTTTTGTTGTCAAGACCTTTGAAAAAAGAACGGGCGGCCACGGAGGGCCGCCCCTACAGTTGTAGTCCACCGTATCCAATCCACGATGGTTATAGTTCACCGTATCCAATCCACGATGGTTATAGTTCACCGTGTCCAATCCACGATGGTTGTTGCCCATCGTGTTCAAACCCACGATGGTATTTACATGCCCATGCCGCTCATGCCGCCCATACCACCTGGCATTGCGGGGCTACCCTTATCGTCCTCGGGGATTTCCGAGACCATCGCTTCGGTCGTCAGCATCAAGCCGGCGATTGAAGCAGCGTTCTGAAGAGCCGTGCGAGTGACCTTCGCCGGGTCGATAACACCAGCCTTTACCAGATCCTCGAACGTCTCAGTTGCCGCGTTGAAGCCGATGTTCTCGCCCTTCTCGGAACGAACACGCTCGACGATAACCGCGCCTTCCTTACCAGCGTTCTGCACGATCTGGCGCAGCGGCTCTTCCAGCGCACGACGAACGATGTTGACACCGATCTGCTCGTCAGGATCGCCTTCGCCGTCGGCATTGGCTTGCCACTTCTCAAGCGCCTTCGCCGCTCTCACCAATGCAACGCCGCCACCCGGAACGATTCCTTCCTCGACAGCCGCACGAGTCGCGTGCATCGCGTCCTCAACACGAGCCTTCTTCTCTTTCATCTCGGTCTCGGTTGCAGCACCGACCTTGATCACTGCCACACCGCCGACGAGCTTCGCGAGACGCTCTTGGAGTTTCTCGCGGTCGTAGTCGGAAGTCGTGTCTTCCATCTGTGCGCGCAGAGTCTTGACGCGACCTTCAAGGTCTGACTGTTTGCCGACACCTTCAACGATCGTGGTGTTGTCTTTGTCGATCGTGATCTTCTTGGCGCGACCGAGATCTTCGAGCTTAACGTTCTCGAGCTTGATACCGAGATCCTCGCTGATGACTTTGCCACCGGTGAGAATCGCGATGTCTTCGAGCATCGCCTTACGGCGATCGCCGAATCCGGGAGCCTTAACGGCAGCGATATTCAATGTGCCGCGGAGCTTGTTCACAACGAGCGTTGCGAGCGCTTCGCCTTCGACGTCTTCAGCGATGATGAGCATCGGCTTGCCGAGCTTCGCAACCTGTTCGAGCAACGGCAGCAGGTCTTTCATCGAGCTGATCTTCTTCTCGTTGATGAGGATCAGCGGATTTTCGAGCACTGCTTCCATGCGCTCCGGATCGGTAACGAAGTACGGGCTCAGGTAACCGCGGTCAAACTGCATTCCTTCGACAACCTCGAGAGAAGTATCCATCGTCCGTGACTCTTCAACCGTGATCACGCCGTCTTTACCAACCTTGTTCATTGCTTCGGCAATGATGTTGCCGATGGTGTAGTCGCCGTTGGCCGAAACTGTTCCGACCTGCGCGATCGCGTCGCCCTTAACAGGCTTCGAGAGCTTCTGAATCGCCTCGGTGGCCTTCTCGACAGCCTTGTCGATGCCACGCTTGAGCGCCATCGGGTTCGCGCCTGCGGCAACCGTCTTCACGCCTTCGCGGAAGATCGCCTGCGCGAGCACGGTCGCGGTGGTGGTGCCGTCACCGGCAACGTCTGAAGTCTTGGAAGCGACTTCGCGCACCATCTGCGCGCCCATGTTTTCGAGCGAGTCTTTCAACTCGATCTCTTTTGCGACAGTGACGCCGTCTTTCGTGATCGTGGGGGAACCATATTTCTTGTCGATTACAACGTTGCGGCCCTTGGGACCGAGGGTGATCTTCACTGCGTCAGCGAGCTGATTGATGCCACGCAAAATCGCTGCACGCGAGTCCTCACCGTGAATCACCTGCTTTGCCATCGTTATTTACCACCTTTCTTGCTGCCGCCGCTGGCCGCGCCGGCGCGTTCAAGAATGCCGAGGATTTCGTCCTCACGCATGATGAGAAGCTCTTCGCCATCGATCTTGATTTCAGAGCCGCTGTATTTTCCGAAAAGAACGCGATCGCCCTGTTTGACGTCGAGGGGTTGGCGGGTGCCGTCGTCCTTATATTTGCCTTCGCCGACTGCGATGACTTCGCCTTCCTGGGGCTTTTCCTTGGCAGTGTCGGGGATAATGATGCCGCCCCGCACCTGCTCGCCCTCTTCGATTCGCTTCACGATGACGCGATCATGAAGAGGTCTGATGTTGGTTGCCATGCCTTGGTTCTCCTTTCAAATTCACTCAAAAGTTGGGATTTGGATTATTAAAACGTATATTGCTAGCACTCATTGAGTAAGAGTGCTAAAGAATAGCGTCACAGGAAAGGCATGTCAACTCTGCGTAGTCTCTGCGTCCTCTGCGCCTCAGCGGTAAAAGAAAACGGAA
>DATFDT010000395.1:0-67713 GCA_035251975.1 Pyrinomonadaceae bacterium
AGAATCGACGTGTAGAAGTGAAGATGATTATTAACCGCGGTTTGAGTCAAACCACGGCGCCGAACCCGGCCCGGCCGTAAGTCGGACACATCAACAGAACCGAGCGCGGTAGCGCCGGGTCAAACTCAGTTAAACGCGTGCTTGATGAGTTTGACCCCGCGCTACCGCGCTCGGTACTGTTTGGTACACGGTTTAGGTGTCGCAGACCCGGTTTCGTCTAAAGATTCGCCAATAAGACGCAGCACTTTCTTAATAAGTAAGGATTTACTTACCCCTTTTCGTGGCCCCGCGTTTGCTAAACAAAGCCACATGACTAATCAAGAGGTCTTCCCTATTGTGCACGGTGGCTTCAAGGCCACGACGAAACCTGAACCGGCGCCAAACTCCGATCTCGCCCTGGCAATCGCGGCTGGAAAAGGCGACATCGGGGCGTTTGAAAAGCTTTACGAACGCCACAACAGGCGCGTGTACTCGCTGTGTCTGCGAATGACGCAGAATGCCGCTGAGGCCGAAGATCTTGCCCAGGAAGCGTTCATACAGTTGTTCCGCAAGATCAGCAGCTTCAGAGGGGATTCCGCCTTCACTACATGGCTGCACCGGCTGACAGTGAACCAGTGTCTGATGCACTTCCGGAAACGAAGTGTGAAGCTGGAGCGAACGACGGAAGAAGGTGAGACTCCGGTGCAGGTTGTCAGCGGAACTGAAAATCCAAACTCGATGCCGGTAATGGACCGCATCGCACTCGACAACGCGTTAACACAACTGCCGCCGGGATATCGGACAGTGTTTTTACTGCATGACGTCGAAGGTCACGAGCACGAAGAGATCGCGAAGATGCTCGGCGTGGCGGTGGGTACATCAAAATCACAACTTCATAAAGCGCGCATGAAGCTGCGCAAGATCCTTAAGGCTCGCAACGAGCCGAGCAAGAATTAAGCCCAGCCAATTTCGCCACAATAAGGCACCACAAGCACAAGAGCTGAAGTAAGCTGTTGTGCTTTTTTGTTTTTGTCACTTCTGTGCAATCCGTGTAATCTGTGGTTCAAAAACGGAGACAAACAATGAGTGAACGGAGTGTAACCTTCTATCGTTGGGACGAGATGCCGAACGAACCGGTTTCTGACATGCTCGATCGGAGGCTGATAACCGCGGATCGTATGATGCTGGCCCACGTCTATCTTAAGAAAGGCGCGATCGTCCCGCGACATTCACACGAGAACGAACAGATCACTTACATCCTCGAAGGCGGTCTGCGTTTCTGGATCGGCGAAGATGAAGCCCAAGTGATCGACGTGATGGCGGGTGAAGTGTTACACATTCCTTCGCAGGTCCAACACAAAGCGGAAGCACTCGAAGATACGCTCGACGTCGACATCTTCAGTCCGCCACGTCAGGACTGGCTCGACAAGACTGACGATTACCTCAGGCAGAAATAGCGTCATGGATCTCGGACTCAAAGACAAAGTTGCACTCGTGGCAGCGAGTAGTCAGGGGCTTGGTCGCGCGGTTGCTGAAGAACTCGCGGCTGAGGGCGCGTCGCTCGTGCTTTGCGCGCGCGACGCGCACACTCTCGATCAAACCGCAGCCGCGATTGCGGAGCGTAGTAACACGCGTGTTCTGGCCGTGCCCGCGGATGTCACCAAAACTGATGACATCAAGCGGCTATTTGGTTCTGGCATTGAGCGATTTGGACACATCGATATTCTCGTCACGAACGCCGGTGGACCACCGGCCGGGCGGTTTGATCAGCTAACTCACGAGCAATGGGAGCAGGCAATACGATTGACACTGCTCAGCGCGGTCGAGCTGACGCGCCTCGTCCTGCCGGGAATGAAAGAGCGACGCTGGGGACGGATTCTCAACATTACTTCGATCGCGGTAAAGCAGCCGGTTGAGAATCTGCTGCTGTCGAACAGCTTGCGGGCTGGCTTAACTGGATTTGCGCGCACGCTCGCAAACGAAGTCGCAGCGGATGGCATTACAGTTAACAACGTTCTGCCTGGTTACACGCGCACGGAGCGTCTCGAGGAACTGGCCGAGATGATGGCGGAGAAGCAGGGAATTAGTCCAAACGAGTTTAGAGGAAAATGGGAGCAGGAAATCCCGATGCGCCGTCTCGGCGAACCGCGTGAGTTTGCGGCAGCGGTCGCTTTTCTCGCATCGGAGCGTGCGAGTTATATAACAGGCACCTCCATACAAGTTGACGGCGGCTGGATCAAATCACTACTCTAAATCATCATGATCAGATCAATCCGTGGTAGTACCATCTGATAACTCGATCAAACTGCCTTCGCCCGGCTCATCGAACCTTACCGGCGAAGGGGTGATCATCGACATTGGGACGGGAGACGGGCGCTTTGTGTACCAGTCTGCCCGCCGGAACCCGAACAAGTTTTACATCGGAATCGACCCCAACACTCGCCCGCTCGAGAAGATCTCGGAGAAGATTCACAGGAAGCCTGCGAAGGGCGGCGCAGGTAACGTTCTCTTCATTCAGTCAGCGGTTGAGGCGTTGCCTGAAGAGCTGAATGGAGTGGCGAATGAAGTACACGTGCACTTTCCGTGGGGCAGTTTGTTGCGTGCAGTAACGACGGGTGACATCGAGGTGATGAGAAACCTGCGGCGCGTTTGTGCTGAGGGTGCTTTGCTCGAAGTCGTAATCGGGATCGATCCGGTTAGAGATAAAAGCGAGATTGAACGCCTTGGGATCAAGCCCGAGTTTATTGATGATGTGTTACTTGAGAACTACAAGGCTGCGGGTTTTGAGATTGTCGAAAGCGGATTATCGTCTCAAACGCTGGACACCTCGTGGGCCAAGCGATTGCAGCGACGGGTTACTCTCATCGTCGCGCGTGCTGTTTGAGGTAGTTGTAGGACAGGATTTACAAGGTTTAGCAGGATGAACATGTAAATCCTGAAAAATCTTGTAAATCCTGTCCCCAACTATTCTAAAAACTCCTGTCGTCAGCAGAAGGCCCGAAGATCGCCGGCACCTTCTCGCCCATCAATCGCAAGTAGACCGTCATCTGCCCGCGATGGTGTGACCAGTGACTGATCGTGTCCTGAATAACCTCGGAACGTGGTCCTTCCCATACGACGTTCCCGCGTGCAAGCAGCTTCCACTTTGTCGCCAGATGCTCGTCGCTCGTCTTCTCTAATGCTGTGCGCGCTTCGGCAGCCGCTTCATCAAGCGCCTTCAGGAGATCATCTTTCGTTTCTTTCTGCGGCCTTTTCGTCCCCTGTCCTTCTGCAGGCGCGACATCCAGCTCGCCAAGATTGATCTCCATCGTGATCCACGTCGGCATCGTCGCCACCATGTCAGCAAGGTAACCAAAGATCATCGACTTCTCGTGCGGTTTCCAGTCGTACTTTCCCTCCGGCACCTGCTCGAGTGCTTTGCGTGAACGTTCAACTTCGCGATCCAACTGCTCCCGAAAAAACTCCGTTAATTTCATCGTCTGATTTACCCTCCCTGCAAAATATAACCTACCCGTGTATTATGACGCCCGATGTTCCTGCAATCGAACTTCGCGCAATCGTTCAATTCGCCAATTATTCGTATCGTCATCGCCGTCATCGCGCTGGGACTGCTTTACATTCTCTGGCGCGAAGTCAGAAAAATTCCCGCCAAGCTCATGACGCTCATGGCGACGGCCTTCATCGACATGATCGGCGTGTTGATGATCTTTCCACTCCTGCCATTTTACGTTCAGCAATTCGGCGGTAACGGCATCAACTTTCTCGGACATCATTTTGACGTCGGCATCATCACGGGTTTCATCATCAGCTCTTTTACGGTAGCGCAGTTAGTCAGCGCTCCGATGTGGGGACGCTTTTCGGATCGTGTCGGACGCAGGCCTACGCTGATCATTGCCTTGACGGCATCGGGCATCGCCTACCTCATCTTCGGTTTTGCTAATTCGCTGTTTTTACTTTTCCTCTCGCGCGTCGTGCAGGGCGCCGGCGGTGGCACGGTGGGCGTTATTCAGGCTTACGTAGCTGACTCGACCGCGCCGAAGGACCGCACGCGTGCCCTCGGCTGGCTTTCGGCAACAACAAACCTTGGAGTGGCGCTTGGTCCGGTGCTGGGATCGTTCGCACTCGCGCTCGGAAAACGCGACTTGATGCCTGGTCCAGCGACGCTGCAAATGGGTAACGCCGGACCGGGCATCATCGCCGCCATACTATGTTTCATCAACATCGCCTTCGCGGCGCGTTATCTCACGGAGTCGCGTGATGCGAGTGTTCACGCGCCCGTTGCAGGTGAGGTTAAACGAACTTCACGCGAGGTTATCTGGCGCGTGATGTCTCACTCGAAAGAGACTTCGTCGAGACTGATCTGGATCTACGCGATCGCGATGGGTGCGTACCAGGGCAGCTTCGCGGTGCTCGCGCTGTTTCTCAATGCTCGCTTCCAGGTGACCGCACAAACGATCGGTTACTTCTTCATGTACGTTGGCTCGATCTCAGTCTTCACGCGCGTGCTGCTGCTAGGACGCATGGTCGACTGGCTTGGCGAGACGAAACTCTCGCGGCTCGGACTTTCACTACTCGCGCTTGGCGTGGTGGGAATGTCTCAATCACACACGTTGTGGATGCTTGGAATATCGGTCGCACTGATTCCGCTCGGAACGGCGTTTACGTTTCCGTGTGTGACGGCGTTGCTGTCACGCGTGATCAGTCCGAGAGAGCGCGGACTCTACATGGGAATGCAACAGACGTATGGCGGAGTCGCGCGTGCGATCGCGCCGCTCTTCTTTGGCTGGTCGTTCGATAAATTGGGCGTGTCGTCGCCTTTTCTGATCGCCTCTATTTTTATCCTCGGCACTATCTTTCTGAGCCCAGACGTCTCGCACGTTATCGAAAAGCCAAAATCAGCACCCGAGCCAGTACCGCAGGCCGCCGACAAATAGCCACTTCACAATAAGAATTTTGTGCCTTTTGTGGCTGACTCTGTGCCTTTTTGTGGCCCTACTCGTTCAGGTTATCGAGGCCCGTAAACTTCCATCCGGTTTTCGTTTGCTCGAAGTGATAGATCACCACCTCATTTCCAGCAGCGTCAGGACACGCGACACTGAAGTGCTTCGCGTTTTCCGGATCCATTTCGATCCTGGCGTTACTGAAACATGCCGCAGCGTCTGTCTGTTCATGGAAGATTTGCCGGTAACGCTTTGAAAGCTGAACTTTGGTTTTGACGCTCGGTATGCCGTACGACATGCCGATCGGAAACTTCGAAAGCCGCGCGATGGTCTCGACATCGCGTTTGCTGACAGCGGTCTTGAATGTCTGCCAGAAAGTCTCTGCCGAATCGGCGCCAGTAAGCAGCAGGAGCAAAGAAAGGGTCGTTATGGTTTTCATAGTGGTACAATCCGCGGCTAATACTAAAACGAAAGGTACATTTTGGCGATGCACAAAAGGTTCGTGATTGCGTTGGTCTGTCTGTTGGCGGCTTTTGCTTTTCCGGGCTGTGCGAAGAAAAGTGGTCCTGCAACGGCGGCGAATTCAGCCGAGCCCGTGGAAGGAGTTGAGAAAGTGAAGCCTGCACCCGGAACCGGGAACGTGCAGGGGAAAGTGCTTTACAACAACGCTCCGGTTGAAGGTATTAATGTGAAGTTGTGCGAGACGTTCAGTCGCTTCCTCAGCGGTTGCGGAGGGAAGATCTACACGGCCAAAACTGATAAAGATGGCGATTTTGTAATCACGAACGTCCCGCCGAAAGAGTATGAGGGATTGACGGTCCAGATTTTCGACACCGACTCATACGTGTTTGCGACGACGGGTATCGCGGGGATTGCTTCCGCGAAATACAACGTCGAAGCTGACAAAACACTCTTCGTCAAACCGACGCATTTGTTCAAGGGCGACTTACAAGTGATCAATCCGAAGTCTGGATCGACGGTGAGCGGAGAGAACCTCGAGTTGCAGTGGCAGGCTTATCCGGATGCGGCGTACTACAAGTTCTCGCTCTCTCCGGACGCGCACCTGGTCACACCGCCTTACATCAACGAGCGTGTTGACGGTGCGTCGTTCAAGGTGAACAAGCCGCTGGAGAAGGGAACTTATCGTTTTAAAGTCGAGGCCTTCAACAAGAGCGACAGAAAGCTCTCCGAAACACCCGACGACATCAAGTTCACGATTAATTGAGTCGAGCGCTGAGCCCGCGAAGCGGGCGACAGCATAGAGCCTGGGGCGCAAGCCCCAGGAAGCTGGATAAATTACGATTCGAGCCCGCGAAGCGGGCGACAGCCTTAACAAATCATGCGCTGTCGCTCGCTTCGCGGGCTCGAATGTTTTTTTGATTCCTAACCTGGGGCTTGCGCCCCAGGCTTTATGCTGTCGCCCGCTTCGCGGGCTAAAACGACAAATACAACATACTTCGCAGGCTACTTATTAGGCGTCTTCACGGTAATCACATTTGAGAACCCTGAATTGCCTGCTGCATTGAACGCCCTCACGCGGAATCGATAGAAGGTGTTCCTGCTCAGTCCGGTACTCGGGAACGTCGTGACGTTTGCACCGACCTGTCCTACCTGCGCGAAGTTGTTGCAGTTATTTCCCTGACAACGCTCAATCCGGAAGCCGTCCTCATTGTTGGAATTATCCTGCCACGACAGGTTGATCTGAGTCGTGGAAACAGCATTTCCAGACAGATTGCTCGGCGCATTCGGCACAGCCGGAGGCGGCGTTGGAGTCGGTGTAGGTGTCGGCGTTGGTGTTGGAGTTGGTGTCGGTGTTGGAGTAGGCGTTGGAGTCGGTGTAGGCGTCGGCGTCGGTGTGGGCGTCGGATTACCACCACACGTCGGGAAGCGGAACGATCCGATTCTCGTACGCCAGTTGAACTGACTCGTCGTCGCGTAATACTCCGAAGTGAACCAGAAAGTACAATCATCCACCGGATCGATCGTCAGGGCCGCATAGTCACCCCAACGACTGCCCGTGCTGACCTGACTTCCCGTTCCGGAAAACAGCGTCGCCTCGCCCTGACCCAACGTATTCAACGGATCCGACGCAAGCCGTCCCGCATAACGCAACTGCGGGAAGATCGTTGCGCTCGAAGCGCTGTAGCCGATCGCGAGGTTTCCATCTTTGTCCATCGCGGCGCTTCCCATCCAGCGCCAGGTCAAGTCCGGTTGATACGTGCTCTCCTGATGCAGGGTAACAGGCCCGTTGGTCACGTCGCGCAACTCAAACCAACGAACGCCGGCGACAGTGCTTGAACTAACAGTGTAATTGCCGACAACCGACTCGTGAGTTCCGAAGTTACGATACGCAACTCTGAACATCAGCCGGTCTGCAATTCCGTCCAGACGCGACGTGGTGCCGCTTTGCGGAACACAAGATCGAGTCAGCGGGCAGAGCGATGTAAATCCACCCGCGGCGGGACTCGCAAAGAGCGTGAATGTCGTGTTTGCCGGTGTCGCAAAATCGGCATGGAAGTGAAAGACCCGATATGTGCCTCCACCAGGCCATTCGACAAACGTTGCAGGCGCGCCGGCAGGCGGCAGAGTCGAGCCGTCAAGATCTGCGGGCAAGAAAACCTCTTCTCCTGATCCACCCGTGATGCCGGGCGTAACGAAGGTGGCCGGCAAACCTGAGAGCATCTTGGTCCTGTCGAATGCGAAAGCTTGCGGGCCGAGGAACGCCGTACCAGTTGAGTTGAACACGTTCATGCTCATGTAGTAGCCGTCCGGCCAAACACTCAGGTGCGGGTAGTCGAAGAAGTTGGAACCGAGATGAAAGTCGTAGCGATGATACGAGCCGGTCGCGTCACCGGTGGTTGAAACGGCCACGCATTCATCTGTCGGCACGGAAACACCGGCGAACTGCGAGATGATCCAGCGATCAGCGAGCTGATCGTAAAGCACTACTGGGTCGCCGGCGCCGTTGAATTCACAGACGCCACCAAAACCGGTCCAGATGGTGGAAATACCTGATGGTCCAAGCAACGAAGCTCCCGTGTTCTTGTCGAATACCTGAAACCCTTCGTTAACCATTTGGACGTATTGAGTAGCTCCGACTTCACCGTTCGTATCCGGCGGAGCGCAGTTGCATGCGACACCGGGAAACGCCATGCCGTTGAAGTTCTTGTCTGCCGCCGGCATGTTTGGCTCCGTGAACGGGGCAGCGATCGTCTTTTGGACCTTGTGATCGGGCGCGTCTCTGTGGACGTGCTTAATCTTGGGGTTCTCGTTTGCTTCCTTCTTCTCCTTGAAGACAGGTTGCTGCTTCATTTCGCGTACGGGGATCGACGTGTCGTTGCGGATCGACTCGCCCCAGGTGACATCCTGTTTATTTCCCTGCACGGGGGAGGGTACAACTGAGTTTGCGGCTGCTGCTGACGACTTTGAGGCCTCGATAATTCGAGGAACTGTGAGAATCGCGGCAAAAAGCAGTACAGCCCCTAACAGAACAATAATTCTGACTCGCATTCCTGATCTCCTTCGGGGTTTGGGTTCTAAAGACAAACAAGGACCGCCTTCGGGAAAATACTATGGGTGTTAGTAACTACGGTCGCTAGTGCTTATTGTGGTTAAGACGCCTGAAAAGCCCCAACACGCTATCATAAGTTCGTAAAATAGGCCATGAAAAACTGGGCTCAATACAGCTTTTACAGGAATCCATGATTCTCAAGATAAACATATAAAACTTCGATTTATCCTGAAAATCCTGTAATCCTGTAAACTAATCGTCAAATGCGCAAAATAGCTAAATTCCTTTTGACCCTTTGTCTTATTGGTTCGGCTTGTTCGATGCCGGAGTCGCGGTCCGACAACATCAAGATCGGCGCTTTTCTGTCGATGACCGGCGCTACATCGGCTTACGGAATTTCAGCGTCAAACGCCATCAAACTCGCGGCCGACGAGACCAACGCCGGCGGCGGCATCGACGGCAAACAAATCCAGATCGACATCGAAGATGATGAGTCAAACACGCAGCAAGTGCCCGCTGTCGTTAACCACCTCATCAAGGAGCACAAAGTTCACGCGCTGATTGCCGAGCCAGTCAGCACGCGGGCGATGGTCGCCGCTCCGATCGCACAACAGAACCAGATCGTGATGATCTCTTCAGCTTCAGTGAAACCGGAGTTGACGATGCAGGGCGACTACATCTTTCGCGCCTGCTTCATCAGCTCGACCGAAGGCGACGCGATCGCGAAGTTCGCCGAGGACCGTCTGAAAGCAAAGAGCGCCGCGATCATTCTCGACGACAAGAACGACTATGCAGTCGTGTTAGCAGGTTTCTTTGCCGACTCGTTCAAGAAACGCGGCGGTCAGATCGTGAGCGAGCAGAAGTACGAAGCAAACGCGACCGATCTCACCGCGCAGATGAATGCGATCAAAACTGCCGCGCCGGATATCGTCTTCGCGCCGGGCTTTTATACAACCGCGCCGCTCGTCGCCAGTGAAGTAAAGAAGTCAGGAATCAAATCGACGCTGATCGGTAGTGACGGTTGGGACTCGCAAAACCTTCTCAACAACGGCGGTGGGCCGTTCGAAGGCGTCTACTTCGCAAATCATTTCTGGGCCGGCAGCGACGATCCAATCGCAAAGAAGTTTATCTCAGACTATCGCGCGAAGTACGGTGTAGAGCCGGATGCACTCGCCGCCACCGCATACGACGCCGCGCGAATGCTGTTCGACGCGTTCAAGCGCGCCAAGTCAACTGACAGCGCCGCCGTGAGGAATGCGCTCGCACAGACAAAAGACTTTCCGGGCGCGACTGGTAAAATCACCCTCGACTCGAACCGCAATGCACAAGTACCGGTTTACATGCTGCGGATAGAGGGTGGTAAATTCCATTTGCAGCAGTAAGGTTCATCTCTGTGAAAACTCTGTGTTCTCTGTGTCTCTGTGGTTGAGCGGGAGAGTCACCACAGAGACACAGAGAACACAGAGTTTTCACAGAGATGAATTCAAATCATCCCCGACGGCCGCAACACTTTTTTAAGGAGCCTAAAGCAATGAGAGTATTTCGCATAATTGTAGCCGTAGCCGCGCTCGCAGCCTTTGCGATTCTCGCGCACACGCAAACACGACCCGCGCCGGCACCGACGAATGTCGCCATCATCGACTCGTCGGCGTTTAGTGATGACAAAGCGGGTATCGCGCGGGTGATGGCTGCAATGCAGCAGATCGAAGCGAAGTTTCAGCCACTGCGAACTGAAATCCGCGGCATGCGCGATCGCCTGGCCACCATGCGAGCCGACATCCAGAAGAAGCGACAGGTTCAGGATCCGAAGTTAACCGCACAGCAAACTGACGAAGCCGATCGTCTCGACGTACAAATCAAACGCAAAGCAGAAGACGCGCAGGCCAATTATCAAAGAGAATCACTCGCGGTGCTCGAACCGTTGCAGAAAGATATCGGCACAGCGCTGACTGCGTATGCTCAATCGAGAGGCGTTACGCTGCTGCTCGACGTGAACCGCGTCCCGGTTGTCTACGCTGCGGCAAGCATGGACATCACGAAAGACTTCATCGCCGATTACAACCGGACGCATCCGGCTGGAGCCGGCGCTCCTGCTGCCGCGCCGCCGACTAGACCAGCAGCCACGCCGGCGAAACCTCCAACGCGCCCGTAAACAGACGACGCCCAGAATGCTCAGAAAAGTTCTCCTCCTATCGGCCTCTGCTGGCGCGGGACACATACGCGCCGCTGAGGCAATCGAAAAAGCGTTCAGTCAGGCGAAGGACGCGGAGAGTAGGGAAGTGCGTCACATCGACGTGCTTAACTACACCAACAAGCTCTTTCGCCATCTCTACTCCAAAGCCTACATCGATCTCGTCAACAAAATGCCGGAAGTGCCGGGCTGGTTTTACGACAAGCTCGACAAGCCCTGGAAGAACGAACGGCGGCGTCTCGCGCTCGACAAGCTCAATACGCGTCCGTTTGTGAAACTCTTGCGCGAGTACCAGCCGGATCTGATCGTCTGTACTCACTTTCTGCCGGCTGAGATCGTTTCGTGGTTGAAAGCTAAGGAGCGTTTGGCGAGTCGACAGGTGATCATTGTTACTGACTTCGACGTGCATGCGATGTGGCTGGTCCATCATTACGAGCGTTACTTCGTTGCGATCGATGAAGCGCGTGTATACCTCGAAGTGCTCGGCATACCTGCGGAAAAGATCACCGTGAGTGGGATTCCGATCGATCCGGTGTTTGCAATTAAGAAAGACAAGCAGGAGATGCGGGCGAAGCATGGTCTCGCGCCGGATCGGACGACGATTCTGCTTTCGGCTGGTGGATTTGGTGTGGGGTCGGTTGATGCGCTGGTGCATTCGTTGCTGCCGTTACAGCATCGTGCGCAGATCGTCGCGATCTGTGGGCGCAACGAGGAGTTGAAGCAGCGTTTGACGAAACTAGCGGCGCGCGCAAAGCCTGATGCGACAGTGCTACTGAAACCATTTGGCTATACGAAAGAAATGGACGAGCTGATGACGGCGTCGGATCTCGTTCTCGGCAAGCCGGGCGGGCTAACGACGTCTGAGGCGCTGGCAAAGGGGCTCGTGTTTGTAATCGTAAATCCGATTCCTGGACAGGAAGAGAGGAACTCGGATCATTTGCTCGAAGGCGCGGTAGCGATCCGTTGTAACAACCTGCCGACGCTCTCGTACAAACTCGATCGTCTGTTGAGTGATCCCGATCGATTTAAAGCAATGCAGAGGAATTCACAACGAATGGGCCACCCCAACGCCGCGAAAGAAATTGTCGAGCAGTTGTTGAACGACGGGCGGCCACAGAGTGCCGCCCCTACAGTTGTTGCTCATCTGACGCATTCGACGAAGTTGCGTGATTAATTACAACTGTAGGGGCGGCCCTCCGTGGCCGCCCGTGCGTTCAATTTACAATTATGAAAATTAACAGACGAAAGTTTATAGAAGCGTCGGCGTTGACAGTTGCGGGATCAATCGTGGCGCAGGCGGATTTTCTCAAAGCACAGAAAACGAACGACACGAGAGTCCGCGCTCTTCTTTCGAGCATGACGCTCGAGGAAAAAGTAGGCCAGATGGTCCAGGCCAATTCGGCGAGTCTTAAAGATCCGAGCGACGTCGAAAACTATTTCCTCGGCTCCGTGCTGAGCGGTGGCAGCTCTGATCCAAAAACGGGCAACGGACTCGTCGATTGGACCGATCACTACGATAGCTTGCAATCGCGCACGCAAAAGACGCGGCTGCGCATCCCACTGCTCTACGGCATCGACGCCGTTCACGGACACAGCAACGTTCTCGGCGCTACGCTCTTCCCACACAACATCGGCCTCGGCTGTTCACGCAACCCCGCGCTCGTCGAAAAAGCTGCCCGCATCACCGCGATCGAAACACGAGCCACCGGCATCAACTGGACTTTCGCGCCTTGCGTCACCGTGCCGCGCGACGAACGTTGGGGCAGAAGCTACGAAGGTTTCGGCGAAACACCCGAGCTGGCGCGCATGTTGGGCGAAGCCGCAGTCCGCGGCTACCAGGGCAACGATCTCAGCAATCCCGGCAGCCTACTCGCGTGTGCGAAGCACTGGATCGGCGACGGCGCCACGAAGTACGGAACCGGTAGGAAACTCAAACCCGATCTACAGATCCTCGACCGCGGCGACGTAACACTCAGCGAGGGCGAACTGCGCCGGCTCCACATGGCCGGTTACGTCAGTGCAATCAAAGCTGGCGTCGGCACGATCATGCCTTCGTACAGCAGTTGGAATGGCGTGAAGTGTTCCGGCAGCAAACGTTTATTGACCGAGATACTTAAGGACGAGCTGAAGTTTGATGGCTTTTTGATTTCCGATTACGACGCGATCGATGAGATGCCCGGCGATTACAAGACGCAGATCGAGACTTCTGTAAACGCCGGCATGGACATGTTCATGGTGTCAGCGAAATATCGCGAGCTTTATACACTCCTGTTGGAATTGGTACGCGAGAAGCGTGTCGAAATGTCGCGCATTGATGATGCAGTCACGCGGATCCTGCGCGTCAAGTTTGGGATGGGATTGATGGACGGTCGATCCAATCTCGCCGATCGGAAGCTGCATTCGAGTTTCGGCTCGGCGGCGCATCGACAGGCGGCGCGCGAATGCGTGCGCGAGACACTGGTCATGCTAAAGAACGAGAAACGGATCTTGCCAGTATCGAAAAAGCTCGACCGGCTTCACGTCGCAGGCAAGAGCGCTGACGATATTGGTAACCAGTGTGGCGGTTGGACCATAAGCTGGCAGGGAAAAAGCGGACCACAAACCACCGGCGGCACAACGATTCTCGAAGCGATCAAACAAACAGTTTCGCCGCAAACGATGATTACTTATTCAGCAGACGGATCAAATGCCGCCGGGGATCTCGGAATCATCGTCATCGGTGAAACGCCATACGCGGAATGGATGGGCGACCGGCAGAGTTTGGAACTCTCAGAAGAAGACGTCGCGGTTGTGGAAAAGATGAAACAAGCCGGAATGCCGCTCCTCGTCGTCTTGATCTCGGGTCGCCCGTTGATTATCGATAAGATAATCGACAAGGCTGATGCGTTTGTTGCTGCGTGGTTGCCGGGAACTGAAGGTCGCGGCGTAACCGACGTGCTCTTTGGTGACTACCGCTTCGCCGGGAAACTCTCGTTCTCGTGGCCACGATCGATGGACCAGATTCCTATCAATGCCGGTGATCGGAATTACAATCCGCTATTCAAATACGGTTACGGATTAACTTAGTGGTTTTCTCTGTGTTCTCTGTGTCTCTGTGGTAGAGGCTGCGCTGAGAATCACCACAGAGACACAGAGAACACAGAGATTGCACAAAGAAGGCGCCAGTGATCATTCGTAAGGCAATCATGGATGAACGCGACTCGCTCCAGCATTTGATCGCCGAGTCGGCGCGAAAGCTGAGTCGCGAGCACTACAGTGATGTGCAAATCGAAGCAGCCATTGAGACGGTGTTTGGTGTCGATACCACTCTTATCGAGGATGGCACGTATTTCGTTGTCGAGAGTGATGGACAAATAGCCGGTTGTGGCGGATGGAGTAAGCGGAAGACTCTTTTCGGCGGCGATCAGTATTCATCGAGAGATACTGGTTATATTGATCCCCAAACCGAGCCCGCAAAGATACGCGCTTTCTTCATTCATCCCGATCACGCACGCAAGGGAGTTGCGCGTCTGCTCCTGTCACGTTGTGAAGACGAGGCGCGAGCGGAGGGCTATCGCGCGCTGGAGTTGCTTTCGACACTTCCCGGGATCGAGTTTTACAAATCTTGTGGCTTCGTCGAGACTGGAAACCTCTCTCTGGATCTCACAGATACGGTACGCCTCGAGTTCGTTCCGATGCGCAAGGAGCTTCAATAGATGAAAACGATAACCCTTCTGATTTTGATAGTTTTCGCGACGGTGATGCTTTCACAGCCCGCCGTTGCGCAGGATGAATTCAAGCCGATCACTGTATTTCTGATCCGGCACGCCGAAAGGGAAGACGAGCCAAGGCAAGATCCGCCTTTGAGCAAAGACGGTGTCGCGCGTTCACAGGCACTCGCTCGGCTACTCAGCAGGTCTGGTATCAAAGCAATTCTTACGTCACAATTCACCCGGACGAAACAAACTGCTGAACCGCTGGCTACCAAACTCGGTTTAACAGTCACGCCGTTTACGCTTAAAATAAATCCATCGAACCCAAGGCAGATCGCGGCTGAATCAACCGCGGAAGTCACCAACAAGATCCTCGAACGCAGTGGCGAGGGTGTACTCGTGATTGGCCACAGCAATTCGATTCCGGACGTAATCAAAATGCTCGGCGGCGATGTTGTGCCAACAATTGACGAGCGGAAGTTTGACGATCTTTTCATCGTAACCGTGTATGCGAAGGGCAAGGCGAAAGTCGTGCAACTGAAGTACGGCGCAGAATAATTGTGCCTTTTCGTGGCCAAAATTCGCGTTAGGGATTGTGGAGTCTAAGGAGATTCAAATGAAACATCTGTTCTTAGCAATTCTGCTGCTCTTTCCGATCGCAGTCTACGGGCAACACAGCCACGCGCCAGCCAAAGAAATGGCGCCGGTGACGCTCGAAACAGGACTCGGCGACATCAATCACCCCGTTTCAACCAGCAACCCAGAAGCCCAGAAGTTTTTCAATCAGGGAGTTGCTTATCTCTACGCCTTCAATCACGAAGAGGCGATCAGGTCGTTCAAACAGGCAACGCAACTCGATCCGCAACTCGCGATGGCTTACTGGGGCGTCGCGCTCGCATTGGGATCGAATTACAACGTGCCCGCTGATGGTCCAGCGCTGCTCGAGGCTTACAACAATCTACAAAAGGCGATCCAGCTCGCGCCAAAAGCGTCAGAACACGATCGCGCTTACATCAACGCGCTCTCGAAGCGTTACTCGGCTGACATCAATGTCGATCGACACAAGCTCGAAATCGACTACAAGAACGCGATGGGCCAGCTTGCTAAGGACTATCCGGACGATCTCGATGCCGCCACGCTCTACGCCGAAAGCATGATGAATTTGCGGCCGTGGCATCTCTGGTCGCTCGATGGCAAACCAGCGGAAGACACGCTGGAGATCGTCGCGACGCTTGAAAGTGTTCTGCGTCGCAATCCGAATCACAGCGGTGCAAATCACTACTACATTCACGCTGTCGAGGCTTCAAACAATGCGGAACGAGCACTGCCGAGTGCCGATCGTCTCGGGAAGATCGCACCAAGCGCAGGGCATCTGGTCCACATGCCGTCGCACGTCTACATCCGCACTGGTGATTATTACCAGGCGGCGAAGTCAAACGTAGATGCGATTGCTGTGGATCGGGAGTACATGACGAAGAGCGGCAACAAGGGGCTCTATCCAAACATGTACTACAACCATAACGTCCATTTTTTGGCGGCAGCAAGCGCCATGAATGGACGTTATGCCGACTCGATCAAAAATGCGCGCGAGCTCGAAGCGAATGTAAAACCCGTCATCAAAGCGATGCCGATGCTCGAGATGTTTATGCCGTATCCGCTCGTGTCGATGACGCGTTTCGGCAAGTGGGACGAGATCCTGAAAGAGCCGAAACCCGATCCTTCGCTGAAGATCGTGACTGCGTTCTGGCACTTCGCACGTGGCAGTGCGTATGCCGCTGCGAAAGATACCGCGAAGGCTGAAGCAGAGTTGACCGCGCTTAAAGCTGTCAATCAGAGCATGACACCGGAAGTTCGCTTGTTCAATAACGCGGCTGCCGACGTCACGAAGATTGGCGAGCTCGAGCTCGAAGGCAAGATCGCACTCGCTCGTGGAGATAAACAAGCTGGTATCGATCTGCTGAACAAAGCGATCGCCGCTGAAGATGCGACGTATTACGCTGAGCCGGCTGACTGGGACTTGCCTGTACGTGAAGTGCTCGGTGGTGTGTTGCTGGCAAACGGCGATTACAGTGGTGCGGAGAAAGTGTTTCGCGCGGAGATTCTCCGACGGCCGCGCAACGGTCGCGCACTCTTCGGTCTTGCTGAGAGTTTGAAAAAGCAGGGCAAGGAAGGTGCAGCGAAGTCAGTCTGGGGCGAGTATGAGAAGGCGTGGCAGCATGCTGACACAAAACTCAGCGCCGCCTCGTTGTCCGGCATGAGCACCGGTAGTGAATCAGCTGCTGTCTCTGGTTCAGACGTGCAGTTCGCAAGCGTGATCCTGAAAACTGGTGTGCGCCTGCGGTATGCGTACAAAGGTGATCCATCGGGAACGCCTGTGATCATGCTGCACGGCTTTACCGATTCGTGGTTCTCGTTCAGCAGGGTGTTACCGCTGATTGATAAGAAGTATCGTGTTTACGTTCTGGACCAGCGTGGGCACGGTGACTCGTCTCGTCCGATGGGTGGATACGCGATGGAGCAATTTGCAGCAGACGTGATCGCGTTTATGGACGCGATGAATCTCAGGCAGGCGACGGTCGTGGGCCACTCGATGGGTAGCTTCGTCGCGCAGCATGTTGCGTCTACAGCTCCTGAGCGAGTGACGAAGCTCGTGCTCGTTGCGTCTGCGACGACGGTTCGCAATAACACTGTGCGTGAGTTGCAGCGTGAGATCGATGCGTTGAAGGATTCGGCTCCAGTGCCTGAAACCTTTGCTCGTGATTTTCAGGTGAGCACAATATTTCATCCTTTGGCGCCTGAGTTTTTGCAGGGCGTCGTGAAGGAGAGCGTCAAGGTACCTGCGCACGTTTGGCGTGAAGTAATGGCTGAGATGCTTTCGCCTGAAGCTGACGTGCAGTTGAAGAAGATCAAGACGCCGACATTGATTTTGTGGGGCGACAAGGAAAGTATATTCCCACGCTCCGAACAGGATCTACTGGTGTCAGAGTTGCGGAATTCAGTGTTCAAAGTTTATCCGGACACTGGTCACGCGCTGCACTGGGAACGCCCCGAGCGCTTCGCAAAAGATCTTCAGGAATTTATAAACTAGTTCTAACGCCGAAGGCGTTGGCTAATTTCAGCCCAGGGTTCGAAGCGAAGCGAGAACCCTGGGTCATAGGTTTTAAATACGTGCTAACCCTGAAAGGGTTTGGCGGTTGGCGAACCCTTTCAGGGTTTGAGCGCTATTCTTTAATTGCACCCAGGGTTCTCGTTCCTCGAACCCTGGGCTAAAATTAGCGAACGCCTTCGGCGTAAATCGATCGGCGTAAAATCGATCGGCGTAAATCGATCGGCGTAAAATCGAACAGCGTAAATTCGAAGATGGATTACTTAACCGCCAAGCTCCCGGATTTAATCACTGCGGCGAACAATATCGCTGTGGAAACAAGGTCGACGTTCGGGCCACTGAGTCCAGCGCAACTTAACTGGAAACCGTCGACCGATCGTTGGAGCGTGGCGCAGTGCTTCGATCATTTGCTCACTAGTAACAAAGGTTACTTCCCAACCATCGAAGGTGTGATCGCAGGGGTTAAGCCGACGTTCTGGCAACGCATGCCCGTGCTTCCTGGTCTCGCCGCCAAACTACTCATCAAATCGCTCGATCCGAAATCGACTCGCAAAATAAAAGCGCCACAAAAGTTTCAACCGGCGCAGAGTGATATCAGCGCATCAGTCATCGACGACTTCGTGGACCAGCAGGCCAGGATGGTCGAGAAGATGAAATCGACTGAGCATCTCAATCTTGAGAAGATCGTGATCACCTCACCAGTCGCAGCAGCAGTCACTTACAGCCTCATGGATGCGTATCGCATCATCGTGGTCCACGAACGGCGTCACTTCGAACAAGCAAAGCGCGTCACCGAAGAAGCTGCCTTTCCCGCTTAGCCACACAAGGCACAGAACTCACCCCCAAAATAAAGTGAATACTCCGGGGAACGTTTTTCTCCTGCCGAAGCATACATAGTACATGCGAACGCAGTTGCGACCGCGCGTCTGAATTTCAGTTCGCCACGACGGGAGAAACAATGAACTCAGAAACCTTCATCAACAACGTACTCGGCGAAACGATCAGTCAAATCGTTACCGGAAAAGAGAAGTTACCACCGGCTGAGCAGGCGAAACTGAAAGGCGGTGGCGATTTTCAGAATTCCAATTTCTTTACCTGGTGTACGCCCGGCCTTCCTGTCACGCCTGAAGATTTTTCATTTCTCAAAGGCCTAAGGAGACCTTTGGATCCTGCCAAACTCAAGGATATGAGTGAGGCGGAGAAGGAGGACGCAAAAGGCACTGATGCTTATCAGTTGACCGTAGCGATGGATAATTTTTCCGTGCTTGTTGACACCGTTCCCAATAAGAACGGCATGGTCAACAGCCTTCAGGTCTGGGAGCCACAAAATCGTATTTCGCATATCTATGAAAGCGTGCTTAGAAATTGCGAAGTGGAGGATACCGTTCCTTCTCCAGACGCGCAGGAACGAATAAATAAAATTCGAGCCGCCCTGGTTAACACGGTCGAGGTGGTGGATGACAACGGCGAAAAATCAAAAGAGGAAAGGCCCTCGAAAATGATCGTCGCGTACCAGAAGTATCAGAAGGAATACAACGATGCTTTTATGGATTACGTTACGTTCATGAACAAAGCCGTTAGCGGTGGCGCGGCGGATGTGCAAGCGGCTTCCATGTTCGGCCCGAAAAAATTCAAAGTAGCCAGCACCGCCTTTGATAACTGGGTGTCGCAAGGTTTCAAAACGCAGTATGAAAAGATGACCGCCGACCTGGCTCAGTTAGAAGGCATCAGCATGAGCATGCTAATGAAGGAATACAGGGAAATCTTCGAGCGAAGTAAGCGCACTTCGTTGATCGATTCAGGTGACTACAGCGTTGCGCGACTCGTGCCGGGCAGCTTTTATGAAGGCGGGTGGTCCAAGTTTTCGTTTTCATCTTCCCAGCTAAAAAAGACGGATAAAACGAAGACACAAAAATACAGCGGCGGCGCGAGTTACGCTTTGGTCTTCGGGGCCAAAGGCAGTCATAACACGGTAGATACTTCCAACAGCATTAACTTCGAAGGTGCATCGATGTCGTTTGAGTTGACTCAGGCGCCCATCGTTAGAACCGGGTTCGTAGAAGAGGCCATAACCAATACCAAATGGCGGCCGAAAGGTTCGAACGGTAACTCCACCATAAACCCGGCAGAGCTCTTGAGTAATGGTGATCCAGCAAAACCCGAAGGAAAATTGTTTGCATATCCCACGGTCGCTATCTTTGCCAGAAACATTACCGTTTCGAAATCACTCTACGACCAAATGGCCACCGCCGCGACCAGGGAGTCTGGCGGAAGTGGCGGATTTAGTCTTGGGCCATTTTCTCTCGGCGCCAGCGCTAGTTACAACAAAACGGAAAAGTCTCTGCAGATTTCCAGAACAGACGACAGTGTGACGGTTAAGGGAATGCAAATCGTCGGATTTAGAAACCGTATTCTGCCCTTGTGCCCGAACCCGGATAAAACGATCAAGAATTGGATCTAATAAACGGATTTCTCTGTGCAACCTCTGTGTTCTCTGTGTCTCGGTGGTTAACCTATCTACCGCAATACTCACCACAGAGACACTGAGAACACAGAGGTTGCACAGAGAACTAAAGGAGTCGTTATGAGTAATGACAGAGATACAGAACTGCTGCCGCTCGTGCTTCAGCATGTGAGAGAGTTGGCGGAGACTCACACCGGGTTAACAGGAAACAAGCACTATAAAATCGTCACTCCTTTTCCTCCGGTGTTCAATGACTTTCCGGATTTCCAAAAAGAGCAGCTCGACTTCAGGGATCCTCAGAGTGATCCCCTCGCGGCGCAATCCGACACTAACGAAGCCTTCGATTTTTACCGGAACACTGATTATCTGTATTACGACTACAGTTACGGAATAAAAACGGAAGAGCCATCACTCACACAAATCTGCGACGAGTTCTTCCGCAATTCCGTTCCTGTAAATACCGACGATTCGAATTTCACTGAATCCTTCGCCGAAAAGAAATTCGCGTTTCTGCAGAAATGTCGTCGCGAAACCGTTCCGCAGGCACTTCCTTTTATTTACACCTCCTATTCACCGATTAAATGGGAGGCTAATCGAGTCGTCATCACGGCCGAAACGGTCAATCGACTAAAAGAAAAAGCCCTGGCTGTTTATGCAGATGTTGGCAGCACTAACGAGCACATCAATTTTCTGCTGACTCAAATCAAGGCCGCGTCATATTCGCGCATCGAGTATGACTTCGGTTTTTTCGACGTAGTGAGGGAGTGGTTCGATCCGGCCTTACTTGAAAGCCGCAATTGGAAATTCAGTTCTGATGGCAGAGTCTTGTATGGCGCAAACGATCCGAAGTTTGAAGCGAACGACATTAAGCTTTGCTACGCGCAAAGATTTTACGTCGTCAAGAATTATTCCGGCACTCAGCCACCACCAACGATGGTCCAGCCTCCTGTAATTCGGGACCACAGGCGAAGAGAGAATAAGCCTACAACCGGAGTAGCTCGAGTTCGTGACCAAAGAAAGGTTGCGCGGAATCGACTGTTGGCCCGAAAAGTCTCCTCGATGCACGCGGTCAGGAATGTGGCGTTTCACGCTGCGGCTGTAACCGCGATCGCCGCTCCGCAGCCGCCAGGTCCCGGATTCGTTTGGGTCGAAGCCAACGGCACAGTACCGGGTCATTGGGAAGGCGTGAGGGCCAAAAAGAACTCGCCGGTTACGCCTGATCCCAACGCCGCAAAGTACAAGGTTGCCGCCGTTTTATGTCGCATCATTCCGCGCAAGCCCGTTGCAAACCAGCCGGCTTAAGAGACATTCTTTCAAGAGCATTGGACCAAGATCATGAGCAACTTCATCATTACGTGGTTAGACGATTTGATTTTGACAGCCCGTCAATTCGTCTGGCTCGCGAACAACAGCGCCGCCAAATCGTTTTTTCCGGCTGAGCCGAAAAGTAATATCGACCAGTTTGATATTCCGCCCTGGTTCAAGGAAGACGAATTTTATGATGCCTGCATCGCGACATACGGGGATGACGCCGTAAAAATCATCGGCGACAGAACCAAGCTTGTGACCGCGAGCTATTTTGTGATTCACGACACCTCCGGCAGTCGGGAACCGAATACGAAGAACGTCGATGCGGTTGCTGCCACACGCGGCATACATCTTTTCCTGGGCGCGGAAAGAACGGTTTTCCGACCACATAAAAAGGCAGGTGTCGAAAATGACTGGCACACCGTGGGCTGGGGAACAATGATCGGAAACAAACGTCCGGAAGAATTTGTTCATGTCGAGCTCTCGCCGTACAACAATTATGCAGTGATGAAGAAAGAGAAGTATCAGGAGCAGTTGAGTATTGGAATTGACGGAGTTATCAACAGCGGTTCAAACTTCACTATCAGGCAATACGACTTGCTGGCGATAGCGTATCTGACTTGTTCGCTACGCCGGGGAAGGCTGTTGACTGTCACCACACATCGCGAAGTTGATTTTAGTTACAGCAATGATGCACACGGAGACCCTCGAGACTTTGATTTTGAATATTTCTATGCGTTGATTGCTTCGTTCCTGGGCGTGGGCAGCGTAACGTTCGGCATACAGCGAGACCGGGCGTATTTCCACAATCAGATAAATCTGAATGGTTACGTCAACGAGTTTTGGCCTTTTGTAAATAAAGAGAAAGGAGTGCTCAGAGCTAATCAATATGGAAGCCGCAAAAAATATCCCGGTAATCCAAACCATTTGTATGTGAGTGAGAGTAAGTGATCATTATTTCAATTTTTCTTTGACACAAATTATATTTGCGCATCTAAAGACCACTGTTTTTAGAATTTCCGACTTGTGAAATCAATTCGATGTGGAAGTCGCGCCATTTTTTAGTAGTTCCACTCCTGCTTGCTTGTCTGGTGCTGCCCTTTTTAATGCCCGTTGTGGGGCAACAGCAGCTCGAACCTTTTCGCGGTAGAGCTGTTCCAAGACATCCGCGACCATTCACAGACGGTGACTGGCCTGGAGAATATACCTTCGCCCGGATCATCTACGACGCTCCGCACTCGCCCTATAACCGCTGGTACGGCGGCGCCTGGCTGGTCGATTATCCGGAGGCCGACTACAACTTTATGATGGGAATCCGCGAATGGGCAGGCTCAAAGCTGAACCTCGCAGGCCGCCCCGTGCAGTTACGTCCGACGGACGAGCGGCTATTCAATTATCCGTTCGCCTACATTGTCGAGCCTGGACAGATGGAACTTTCAGACAGGGACGCGGCAGCGCTGCGAGAGTACCTCCTGCGAGGAGGCTTTCTAATGCTCGATGATTTTCATGGAGAAACCGAGTGGCAACATGCACGAGGCGAGCTAAAAAAGATTCTGCCGGAGTACGAGATCAAAGACCTGCCTCTTTCACACCCGATCTTCCACAGCTACTTTGACCTCGACAGTGTGGTCCAAGTGCCTGGAATCGCGGCCTTGGTTCAGGGTGTCACCTACGAAAAGGGTGGCGTGACACCGCATTACATGGGCGTCGAAGACAAGAACGGCCGGCTTTTAATTTTTATCACTCGCAACTGTGATCTCGGCGACGCCTGGGAATGGATCAACGACTCACGCTATCCCGCGCAATACGGTGTGGTGGCCTACAAAGTCGGTATGAATGTTATTACTTACGCAATGAGTCATTAACCCGTTGGCTGAATTTTTAGCCACAAAAAGGCACAAAGCTCAAAAATCAGCGTACCCTATTTGAGCTTTTTGTGCCTCTTTGTGGCGTAAAAAATTTTCGAAGCAAAGTTATCGTCCGCTCACTGCTCGATCCTGAGTTCGTAATCCCTCAAGCGCTGGCAAGGCTTCAGGTCAATAACTACTTTCGCAGCCTCTGCTTCCTGTCTTAGTTTGGTCCGTGCCGTGGGATCAAAAGCGGAAGAGCGTGGCGATGGATCTGGCTCAACACGCGAGACGATGAAATAGCGGCCGGGTGCGATATTAGAAAATGCAAAGCTGCCGTCGCTCATGGTAGTTGTCTCGCTGTAGCGAAGCACATCGTTGGCCTGCTCGCGGTCTGCCGGCACCAGGTGTACACGGAGGTCCGCAGGAAACGACGCTCCTTCCGGCGTTACGTTCACACGTCCCCGCAAGCTCGCCGCATCCTGTCCCACGACGATCGAAACGCCGTTGACTTGTTGGCCTGACTTGATGGTGACGGTGCCTTGCCAGGGGTTCGGCTTTGAGGCGGTTGATGGTGGAATTGTTACAGCCGCCGGCAGGTTGATAGCGCGAACGTACCAGGCGTCAGTAGGCAGTTTGATTTCAAATCGATATCTACCGGCGTCGAGATTGCGCGCGCTGAACTCGCCTTTGGCGTTCACGGTTCCGCCAAATCCGGCTAGCATTCTCGTCATCATTTGACTGCCAATCTTTTTCGGCTCGTCGCGACGCGCTGCGAAAACGGTTTCGATGAGTTGCGCGCCACGCTTGTCACACGTGTCCTCCTGCTTAATCGGATCAAGCACAATGGAGCCGGCAATTGCGGCAAGCTGGACGAGGGTGAGCTCGACTCCAGTCACATCGCCGCCGCGGACAGTGACGCGCTTGGTAGCCACTAGCGACGCCTCGTTCTGCTGACCGGTTTGGAAGACGGCGGACAAATCGTATTCACCATCTCCTATGCCATTGAACCCGAACGCGCGGCGTTGGTCCAATGGGCTGGCGATCGCCATTGAAAGAACCGATTGCGTGCCCGCCGGTGACAGCATGATCGCGATCGCGCCATTCATGGCAGACGTGCCGGAGTTAATGCCGCCCACGACGAAGCCGCTGATCCGGTGGCCTTCGGCGCCAGAGTACTTGATGTCGATGCCCGTCGTTTCATCGCCACTTCGCACCATAACGGGAATGGCGGTGTCTCGGGTGGCCGAAGGATAGAAGGTCGGCACATCCAGATCGAAGCCGTTCGAGGCTGCTAAACCAAACTGCCCCGGCCCGCCCGCATTGACTACGTATTGACCCGGTCTCAGACCGTAGATTCTATAGATGCCGCGGTCATCGCTTTCGCCCCCGCTGGCTCCGAGGAAGTCTGTCGCGGAGAAGGAGGGATTGTTCAAGTTTACTGCATGGACTGGAACGCCGACGATCGGATCGCCTTTCGAATTCGTGACTTTACCGGTGATCACTCCGCCCTTGATCATCCTGATTTTCAGCTGTGATCCGATCAAGTGTCGCGGCCAATCGTTCGGGTCGCCCGTTGACATGGCGTCGTCAATGTAGCCAGGAGCCATCGCGAAAACTACGTAGCCCGTAGGCGGCAGATCATCGACACTGAAGTTTCCTTCGGAATCCACTTTCCCCGGTCTCATAGTCGGCGGGCCGTTAACCGCCTGAGCCATTAGCGTTGCATTAACAACCGGCTGTCCGTCGTCATCGACTACGCGGCCTTTGATGGATCCGGTGGGCGGGGTTTCGTTAGGGCTGCGTTTCTCAACCGGTGTTGGTGACGGTGAGGCTGTGGACCTGGCCGCTGGTTGTGACTGAGCCAGCACGGAGACAACGCCGCTGATCAAGACAAGCGGCAACACAAGCAAAAAGCTCCGCGTTAATGTCGGGTTCCCCGCTGGCGGGGGAAGTGTCTTCATTCTGGTGTTGCTTTCTTAGCCGCGAAGTTTACGACCAGGACCACCTGAACTGGTCCACTCTCGACGTTGACAGTTCGCGGCGAGGGCTCGTACGTCGCAGTTGTTCTATCTGGACCAAGGGTCATGACCGACATTTCATAGGCGCCGGGTGGAACGTTTTCCACTACAAAATGGCCGCGTGCATCAACAGCGCCATTAAATGGGCGTACGCCGCCGGTCGTGGAGCGAATGATCACTTGTAAGTTTAGACCCGAGGGAAGTGTGCCACCCTCGGCTTTTACTTCGCCGCGAATCGACCCGGCGCCGTACGCAAAGACGAGACGAACGCCAGTGATTTTCGAACCTGCGCTGACTTCGATCCCCTCTCGTTGTTCTATTCCGTCTACCTCGGTGCGCACGAGTGTTAGATTTTTAGGCGGAGTAGGGAAGCCGACTACATTGATTTGCACTTTCCCGGGAGCCAGCCCGGCGAAATTGAATCTCCCATCGCTGCCGACCTGACTGCGGCTGAACGAGGGAGCACCGCCCTTGGTATTGCTGAATGCAATAAGGGAAACCGTTTGGAGCAGGGAAGAAACCGTCGCGTCGAAGTTGTTTTCAACAACTGCTACTCCGCTGATTGTCGCGCCGCGATGGACCTTGATCTCGACGCCCGAGACATCGCCATCGGAAACATCGAACGGCGTCTGGTCGCTGTACGAGGTGTTGGTGCCGTCTCCGATCGAAAGCGTATAAGCGGCATAACGTCCCGGTTGCACGTTTTCTATGCGAAACTTGCCATTGGCGTCGGTCTGGCTGCCGCTGAAGTTCATGCTTCCGAGTTGCTGAGTTCCCTCACTAAGCGACGCATGCACTACGTAAACGTTTGGTACCGGCTGGCCGGAATCCGCATCCACGACACGACCGAAGACAGTAGCGCCGCGTCCCGATTTACGAGCCACGATGTCTATGTTGCTGATTTCTTTTCCTTCGCTTACTTCAAGGACCTGCGCTTTGGCTTCTTCTGCGACGCCGGGATAGAAGGTCTTTGTGTATTGGCTTCCACCCATTCCCATGATTGCCACGTTGCCGGCGCCAGTCGCCTGACCAATGCTAACCTTGTAAGTGCCCGGGCTTAGACCGTAGATGCGATAGATGCCACGGTCGTCCGTCCTGTTTCTTGGTCCATCAAACACCGGCATCGGGTAACTGCTATCAGAAACAACCCCGCCAACAACGTTGACTCGTTCACCAATTACCGGACGTCCGTCGGTATCGGTGATGCGTCCGGTGATCACACCGCCGCGGACTAAAGCAAAGTCTATTTTTGTGATCGTTTCACCCTCGGCGACAGTTATCGATTGTCCCGCTTGTTTATAAGCGCCACTCGTGCTCACCACGAATGCCTTCGCGAGGGGTGTGATCGTAAACTGCCCGGCCGCAAGTCCGTTTAGTTGATACTTGCCGTCGTCATCAGTTGTTGTCTTGGCGACCGTTCGATTGTCCAAGGGCGAACCGCTCGTCGCGGCCGTGACTGTTATGCCGCCAACGCCCTCGCCGTCAATCGTGACGCGACCGGAAATTGATGCAGTTGGAGCTTTGCCGGGCGTTTGGGCGCTGCCGCTAAATGAATAAAGGACCAGCAAACACAGGATCAGAAGCGAACGCTTCTTTGCGCGTGCTAACCAATAGGGAGGTACGAGAGTGGTAAACATCCGAGCTGAGCCTTCGGAAAGTTTCGAGTACTGCGTTTTCTGAGGCGCTATCTTACTCGGTTGATCGGAGTAGACCAAGGTTTTTGGAGTCGTTAACGTTTTGAGACCGAACCACTAAATTAATGCATTCGGAAATCTTCGAGATTAAATCCGCGAGGTGGTGGTGGCATTGTTCAAGCCAGGAGAGCGTAGAGTAGAACTCCTCCGGTACCCAGGAACATTACAGACACAATAACGAATAATGCTCGTGTGCTCCCGGCTGGCCAACCTACCCACTCTGCGATACCACCACATACACCTGCGATCTTTCGGTCAGTAGACTTTGTCAATTGCATCTCGTCCTCCAACACGGCGCTGGGCCGCTCTGGTGAAGTGAAGCCAATAAGCTATCCTGAGGATCAGCGAGTGCACAATCCTACTCAGAAAAGAGTGTGTTGTTAATTTAAAATCTTCTGAGCACTTCTGTGGTTGTGGTCAATAAAAAGTTGCGAAGATTGTCCAGTGTGGGGAGACTATTCCTAACATTCGAAGAGGCCACCCCGTGACGGTGGCCTCTAGTTTTTGTGACGTTCTAATTCAAGTAATTCGCGAGAATTCGCGAGATTGACTTTTGTTTCGAACGGGAATAACCTCAAGCCCGTTGCAGGAAGCTAGCCCTGAGCCTCTGCGTCCATGCATTCTCCGATGGGCTTCTCACCATGGATATTATCAACCAAGTTTGCTTTAAATGATTAGAATCTCGACGTCTTGGACCCGCGCGCAAGGCACCGAGCGAAGGTGTTGTCGAAAGAAAGATAGTTAAAGAACTCGCAAGGTAACAGTCATGACGAAGCCCTCCGACTTCTTTGTTGGCGTTGTCGATTTCTTCGCGATTCTTTTGCCTGGCGGTGCTCTTGTATATTTCCTCCGTCCTTTTTTAATCGACAATGTACCTAATGACTGGTTGCCGACTACGTCGACACAATCCTGGATGCTGTTTTTGGTGCTGGCCTACATCGTGGGTCACCTCTTGCACGCGCTGGGCAGTTTTCTTCTCGACGGTTATGTTTACAGTAAGTTCTACCTTCCGCGGTTTAGACCGTCTCATGCGCGAGCTGTAAGGTTGGCCGGCGATGCTCTGAGAAACGACGAAGATGCCGTGAACACTCTTCTGGCCCGGGTTCGCCTAAACACGGAGGCCAACTCAACGGGAACTAATTATTATGATTGGTGTCTCTCTCACATTCGCGTGGCGAGACCAGCTGGCGCCGCGGAAGTCGATCGCCTTCAAGCCGACTCGAAGTTTTTCAGAAGTATGGTGTTCGTATTCCTAGCGGCGGCGCTCGTAAGTTTTGGGGCAACACTCCTCAGCTTTAGACCGGCTTTGGCGGTATTTTCAATCGGCACGCTTGCCTTGACCATCTTTGCGATTTGGCGCTTTTGTGAACTCCGGTGGACTGCAACTAAACGTGTGTACGAGCAATACCTCCTCAACTTTGAACACCCTATAGAAAAGCCAAAAGGAGATCTGCCAAAAGGCAGCTGATGGCTGCTTTATCGAGAACTCGACACACGAACCGCAGTGGCGTGTTTCTCAGGATGGCCTCTACGGGATCAAAATCGGGCTAAGATGCTATTGAGGATCGAGGCGCAGAACCGTATGCTGTGCTGCTCGCATCGCTGCGGTGGGTGTGTCGAAAGCCTTGTCCTTCATCGGTACTGTTTTCGCCATACCATTAATGGTCTCGAACGTGAGGGCCAAAGCGACCGCAGGGTTGAGCTGGTTAACCAAAGTCTCATCCTGCAACATCATGATCATGGCGAGAGTACACACGTGAAGGCTTCGCAACTTATCGAGGCTAATAGGCCGGAGCGCGTCGTCGACACTTTGCCGAGTATCGAACGCAACCCGCAAAGGCAACTTTTCAGGGTAGTATTTCGCCGGCACAGAGAGTGGGACCTTGCCCCACTCGTGCTTTGAAATTCCACCGGCAAAACCGGTAAAGACTTCGTGGAGCGATGGGAAGTGGTTCTGAAATTTGGTGCCGGATAGTTGATCTCTGATCGTGCCAAAGACGGAATCCGATTTTATGGCCACAAGATCGGTCGCCTGATCTCCTGTAAGCAGCTCATTGATTTTATCGGAGAAGGCTCTCTGGCCGGGTTCAAAATCGTGCGTGCGCACAGGGATCTCGCCGGCTGCATCGAGACAACGTTCACCGACCACCGCCGCCATCGCCGCTATCGCCTCCTTGCTATCAACGTGTCCGAGTTTGTCTCGGGAATAAGTAGTGATGACCTTCTTGACCTGCTGCGCGATAGCTTCATTCTCCGCAATCGAGGCAGCCACAGGATGGGTGAGGGAAGTCGGAGAAATCCTGGAGGTCTTCCTGATAGACGGAGCGCTCGATGCACCCAGTAAGATGTAAATGATGGCGGCCGCTAAGTAGACGATCGACCAATACTGAAGAGGTATGTACATCAAGTGATCTCGCGGACCGTGATAGGCGAAGAGGTTTGCAGCCTCGTGTTTTTGGCTTAGAGAATCAATGGCCTGTTGTTCCAGTTGAGCGTTGCGCACTCTCTTCCGCTTGATCAGAACGCCCGCGATCAGACAAGCAATGCCGGACATAATGAGCACGGTAAGCTTGGGCCATCTGTGCTCCTGATAATATTCACCGCCACAAACCCTAAACGTCAGGACGTTCATGAACAGTGCGAACAGTAATCCAAATCCAGGCGCAAGCATTCCGGCGCCCCGGTGAACCACGATCATCGTCATTGACCTTTCTTTTTGATCGCAGGGTGCGAGTTTTTGGGCCAAGCAAGGGCTCGGCCCGGCCTTGCCACCGCTAGCAACCTAAGCTTGTTCTTACGCGGATACTGACGGAAAACTCCCTCAAATGGATGGGCTAACACCGATCCGTGGCTGAAATTTCGTTATTGAATTTGCCGTCCGCTACTTGTGTTGCTCGTCAGCGACCGCCTGATAGGTTACCCTCCGTCGGTTCCAATAATCGCTATTAAGCCGGCTGACTCCTCAACGCGACCGCCGAGCCACCGTACCAGGTAAGCTGGCTCGACTTCATTCGGGTAAGTGGGAGGTATTACTGAACGCACCGGTACGCCATTACGAACAATTTCTTTAGCACCCCGAACTATGGCTGCGTAATAGGGATAACTGGTGGACTGAGCTCGCGTTGCCAGTCGACTGGGCTGTGATGCGAACGCCAATAGCAATACGAAGACGCCCAGTAGCGGAGAAATTTTATCGAGTGTTGGGAAAGGACTCTTCATAAAACCGAAGAGTATTAGTAGAACGAACGCTGGCATCAGATTCATATAAAAGTAGGTATGAAGTGTGCCGACAGACAGAAAGCTATATCCAAGCCACGTCAGAAATAAAGGTAGCAGCGTGACTGCCAGGACCTCATGATTCTTCCGATACCCGACGAGTAGTGCGCTGCCTGCTAACAGGATCAAAACAATCACTAAAGTCCGCGACAGATGTGGTCCAAACAACTCCGCCAGCGCATTAACCAGAGTAATGAAACTGGCGTAAGGGTGGACTGATGATGGACTAGTGACCAGCGAATTGAAACTCGTTTCGACAATTCCTAATTGCTCTTGATGGATATCGTGGCGTTTGCTGATCTCTATGACGTATGGAATTTGCAGCACGAAAATCACGGCAATAATTATTAGTAGGCGTTTCAGAGCGAGGCGTCGTGGTCCACCAACGATCCACAGTTCTACGACGAGATAGACCAACAATGAAAGCGCAACGAAAATTGCCTGAGTGTGAGCTTGTACAGCCAGCCATGCCGCAGTTGACGTCAGTACCGTTTTCAAAACCCAATGAGACTTCGGAATCATTAGAAACAAGGCAATAGCTAGTTCTACGAATGAGACCGAGAGCCCCGGATTCCAGATAGTGCCGGATAGAGATGTTTCAAAAGGTGAGGAAACAAGCAGGAGGATGATTGCTACGGACGCGATGATTGGGATGCCTCGCTTAAGAATCGCAAGCAGCAGGATTCCGTCAGCGATCGAGTGGATGGCAGCCAGACCAATGCCACCGGCGTGTGGCAGATTCTCGTAAAATGGCCCGATAGTGATTCTGATAAACCATAGAGTCCAATAAAAGATCGGACCTAAGCAAAATCCGCCCTGACTTGTTGGCGTTCCGACGAGTGGCAATTCGCGAAAAGGCTTTACGGCCCAATTCCAGTCGCGAACCTGATCTCCTAATAAGTGGAAATGTTCTGTTACCTGGAAAGTCCGAAAGTAAAAGCTGTAGAGACAAAGCAAGAGGCACAGAATGAAAGCAACTAAAACCTTAGACCGAACCTCCGAAAATGATCCGAGACTGTAGGAGGAAAAAGAAGTTACACGCCTCATCGCACTGTTTCTGGTAAACAGATTCTTCCTCCATCTTCAACGGGAATCTGAGCTGAGGGCCGACATCTTGGAGTTTAAGCTTTTAGCGGACGCCGCTGAAATTTGCAATGTTTCGGTAAGTAAATGGCTACTGCTGAATAGCATTGATTCTCTCTGCGATCTCTGCGTAACTGTCGTCGCGAAAAATATTTAACGCAGAAATCACAGAGATACGCATAGATCGCAGAGGACTTCAAATCCCGCGAAGTATCTCGAAAAACCACCACGTCAGTTGGTCCCAGAAAAAAAAGTTGATCGCGGTATGATGAAGCGTACTTGATGGACCAAGTACGCGTTATTATGTCGTAGTACATTGGCGATGAGCTTTGCTCAAACCAGCAATCGCACTTGGATCGGGTCAGTACAGAGAGCGGTAGCGACCTGGTCAGTGATCAGCAGGCGAGATTTTCTAAAGATTCTTGACACGCCCTCGTTCGGACCAGGTCGCTACCGCTCTCTGTACTGACCTGATCCAAGAATGATTTGGACTTTTGAGGCAAAGACGTGCGGCGATGGATGGATCATACTTTTTCAACCGCCTTACTCTGGTATAGCAATCGTAAAAGTTTCTACGCCTACTGACAGACTGAAGGAGATAAAATGAAGCCCATCAGAATTCATTTACTTGCGTTAAGTGGAATCGCCTTAATCGTGCTCGCTTTCGGAGCGACGAACGCGTCAGCGCAGGAGGCCGGCAATCGAGGCGTGTATGGTCGCAGCACGGAAAGAAGGAGTCCGAGCAGCGGTGTGACTTATGGGTCGGAAAACAAAGACATGGTGCCGGTGCAGTTCATCGAGGCTTATGTTCTTTTGAATGCCACTCCTGACGAATTCGTCGCTGTCTTCGGAGTCGCTCAGGAAGCGCCAACTGCAGTGGAGAGTAATCAGAAGGTAAACGCACGAATCGAACAGTTTCTCAGTGCGGCTGAAAAATTGGGGGTAAGTCGCAGCAATAGTTACGTTGACATGATTACGCAGAATCGCGTCTACAATTTCGCCCCCGCCAGCGCCGATGGCACGATCCGCGAAAAGCTCACGGGGTTTGAAACCAAGAAAACCATTGCGTTGAGATACAAAGATCGATCGCTATTGGAAAAGCTGGTTGCCGCGGCCGCGCAAGCGTCAATCTTCGATCTGATCAAGGTTGATTACGTCATCAACGACCTGGCCAAAATCCGCAGCCGCCTCCTGGAAGAAGCTAGCAGTGTGATCAATAAGAAAGAAGAAAATTATGCTCGCTCGCTATCGTTGAGATTTAAGCGTAACGCCGTATTTCAGGAGACATACGCCACCTTTTATCCTGACCAACTCTATCAGAGTTACACGGCTGCCGAATCGGGATCAGTTGAACAAAACGATGAGTCGAGAACGCGTGTGGTCCACGAGCGCAAGAGCAGCACTTCCTATTTAGAACCACTGGATAGAAGCGCGTTCGATGTGGTGATTAATCCGGCGGGGTTGGAGCCCAATGTGCAATGCACTTTGTACTTGAAGGTCCGGTACTCGTTAACGCCGTGAGATTATTGGACCAGGGGCAGATAATGTTTGTATGAACACTTCAGTTGTAGTCTGTCTACTTGTCGTGCTTGCCTTCGCATCGCTGCGGCATCCACACGACTTTTGGCATATGATCGCGCGAAGGATATGTGGTCATGGACCATCGACAACGGGGACAAGTCGGGAAAAACATCGCCCTTCGCCAGGTTGACGCTGACGCGTAAAAAGTAACTGCCCGCCGGTTCGTTTTAATCTGCGTAAAAAAATCCTGCCCGCCTGATAGTTCTTCTCTATTTCGAACGCCTTTAAAGATGGCCGCAAAAAATGCGGCGACGTAAGGATTCGGAGTATTAACCGCGCGCGGTTATCCAATCCTTAGGCTAATCATTCATTTCATAAGACTGGAGATACTACTATGGCTCGATCAGATTTTAACTGGATGCCTTTCACTCACGACTTCACGGCCAACGATCCCTCGCACGCTGTGGACTTCCCAATCGAGGGGACGCCGATTGACGATGCGTACCTGATCATTACCGCGCATAACGTTGCGTGGCAAGACCACCAGATCTACATCAACAATCAGGAACTACCGGGTTGGGACATTCCTATAAATAATCCTGGCTGGCAGACGTGGATGGATCATATTCCGTCTGGGTTTCTCCATTCCGGGATCAACTCTATTATGGTTGTTCGGTCGGGAGGCGACGACTTCACGACTAAGGACATAGTCGTGCACTGGCGCGAGTAGGCGGTGGATATTATCGTGAGAGCGGTTTCGCAGCCTACGTTCGCTTGGGGAACCAATTTGGACTAGTTCTGTATGCCTCAGAATAGGTTCAAACGAGCCAGGCCCAATGAAACGATCCTTGCATGGAAGTGCGCTCTAGACCGAAGGTTGTTGTAGGTTCGAGTCCTACCTGCGGCGCACTAACCTTTCATTAATTGCGGTTGAGGCCACCTGCAAAGGTGGCCTCAACGTTTATAGGCGTGCTTTGGATCGTACGCTCCGTTTGTCAAGAACTCAGTATGCGCTCAGGGCAAATTCTCATGATTAAATCGAAGCAACACCTCATCAGGCGATAACACTCCTGCCCAGATACGGACGTCACTGATGTGAGTTCCCAGGGTTTAGTTGGGTCAAATTGCACAATTATTGCGGAAGAATTCGCACGATGCTGCCAGGTTTTTTCAAGAAAACGGTAAAAAGCCGCTACAGAATGTGCGGCAGCCGCTGCCGGATAAGCGAAATGAACTTTTGGTTCGCTGTTTGCTGATGCCAACGCGAGTGCATATATCGGAAACAGGCTTCGGATTAGATTTCCGAATCTTAACCCTCAACCTAGGCGAACGCTGCAATTGCCCCTCAGGTGTTCGTCACCATCACTCGTTGTGTAGTTCGCGAACATGGTACGCATCGAGCAAACGACGGGTGACGGTTTCACGATATCGAAATGGAGTTTGACATGTCGATGCTACCCGACTTACGTAAATTCATGACCCTTCTTGGCGTTATTGCAGCTTGCGTTCTGCTTTCGACTGCTACTGTGCGAGCAGATCCCGTGACCTTCGTGCTACAAGGCCCGGCCTTTAGCAGTAACACTCCGGCCGGCTCGATTAACGTTACGATCACGCAGAGCGGCGCAAATTCCGTTCAGCTCACTATCGTCAACAATACGGATGGTGATATTGACGACCTATACTTCAATAACATTCTGGCTGGTACCGACTGGGGAACCGCAAGTGGTTGCCTCCAGTGCAGTGCAATCCTATTCGGCTCAGATGCCTTCAAGGCTGATGGGGATGGTTTCTACGACTTGCAGGTGATGTTTCCGAGTAGCGGCGGCTCTCATGGTCCAGATCGGTTCGCACCTGGCGATACAGTAATTTTCACTGTAAGCGCCACGGGCATAACTCCGGAAAGTTTTCTGGCTTTGTCACACCCCGGCGGAGGCGCTGGACCATTTCAAGTAGCAGCCCACGTGATCAGCATCGATTCCCAAGATGGTGGGAGTGGTTGGATAAGTGACCAGCCGGTACCTGAACCAGCGACGCTGTTCCTTTTGGGCAGCAGTCTGGTTGGGGTAGCGGCGCATCTGCGAAGACGGAGGCACTAACAATTCAATCGCTGCTCCGCATTCAGTGAACTTCAACGAGTTTGATGCGGCCCGCGAAAGGCGATCGAGTATTCTGCGGTTCTCGGCGTATCTTAGTGTTCTCTGCGAAAAAACGGCGACTTAACGCAGAGGGCGCAGAGATACGCAGAGAGCCGCAGAGAAAATCAACTATATTAACCCTCCGTTTTGTGGCATGTTATGCGGCATGGAAATCAAGAGAATCAACACCCAAGACGCGCCGCAACCTGCCGGACATTACTCGCAGGCAACTGTCTACAACGGCCTGGTCTTCGTCGCGGGCCAGCTTGGGATCGATCCGGCAAGCGGTGAGAAGAAGCTTGGCTCGATCGAGGAACAGACCGAACAGGCGCTCAACAACGTGCACGCAATTCTCAAGGCCGCCGGTAGCGACTGGGACCGCGTCCTCAAGCTGAACATCTCCATTACTGACATAAACCTCTGGGAAGGAGTTAATAAAACAGTTGCAAGAGTTCTTGGGGACAATCGCCCCGCGCGCGCTGTGATTCCATGCGGCCAGCTCCACCACGGCTTCCTAATCGAGATTGAAGCCATCGCTGCCACGGATTCGTGACAACTATCCGCTTGTAAACCTTCACGGTTTTCTTTAACTTAGGCGACCATGACTACCCCCAGGAAAGACCCGAGTATCGATCCGTCCAACTTACAAGTCACACACGACCCACCCGCCGATGGTGGTCGTCTGATCGTTTTAACCGCGCCGCTTACCGAAGCGATCGATCACGCCGGCTACTTCATTCAAATGGCGCTCGCATCGTTGCCAATCTGGATGGAGGGCGTCATCAATCGTAAATATCCGAAGTGGCGCGAAGTCGAGCACAATCCGGACGGCTCCGCGCGTTACATGCCCGCGGGTGTGCGACTGGTCGAGAAGTCGCTGCTGCGTGAGTATCGCAGCGACGACGTGGTCGCGTGTTTTCCTGACGACCTGCACAAGTTTATTGGACCACGCACGCGCGTCGTCGCCGTCTCGACACACAATCCACTCGGCGTCACCTTTGCCGCTGGTGTTTACACGTCGATATTCGGCTCGTCGAAGATGCCGATCAATTCGCATTACTCGCGACTGTTGTTTTCAAAGATCAAAGCCAGCCCGTATCGCGACAACTTCAAAGTGATCGTCGGCGGTTCCGGCGGCTGGCAAATTATTCAAACAAATTTGTACGACGAGCTGAGCGTCGATTGCGTCGTCGAGGGACGTAGCGAGTCAGTTGACACGCTCGCACTGTTTCAAAAAGCGATTGAGGGAGAAGATCTTCCGAAGGTAGTTGAAGTCAAACACCCGATGGACCGTGAGCAGATCCTGTTTCCCGACACGCGCACCACGTTCGGCGTCGTCGAGATGACCACAGGCTGCGGCCGTCGCTGCAAGTTTTGTGTGCCCGATCTGAATCCGCAGATCGACCTACCCAAAGACAAGATCATGGACGCGGTGCGCGCGAACGTGAGACACGGCAACAAACAGATCTCGCTCGCGACCGAAGACATGTTCATCTGGGGACAGGTACACACTGACACGCCTTTCTATTTTCCGAATCGCGAAGCGCTCGTCGATCTCTATTCTGACATCGTGAACACGCCCGGCGTCGAGCAACACGTGCTGAGTCACAGCACGATCGCACCGGCCGTTGTCGATCCTTTACTCATCAAACAATTGTCAGACATTCTGTTGCCGAAGAGTCCGATTCATTTTCCTCTCCTGAGCAGTCATCCGGAGAAAAAGGCGCTCGCGCCGCTCATCGGACTCGAGACCGGATCGGTGCGCATGGCTAAACAGATCATGTCGAGCAAAGGTGTGCCGTTTTCGATTGAAGACTGGCCCAGCGTCGTGCTCGAAGGTCTGCGCGTGCTTAACGAGAACAACTGGTTCCCGGCGATGACGTTGATCGTCGGCAATCCCGGTGAGACTGACGAAGACGTGATGCAGACGATCGATCTCGTTTACGAAATGGAGCGTCGCGGTCTGTTTGCGTTTTTAATTCCATCGATCTTCACCCCACTGCACGACACGCGCATGGAAAAAATGGAAGGCGTGACGCAAACACGCCAGCTCACGCCGCTACAGTGGCAGTTGATGATGAAGTGCTGGAAGATGAACCTCCGGCCCGGGCAGTACAGTTGGTGGGGACCGATGGCGTGGCGTGTAGGCGCGATCGGAATGTGGCTGTATAAACTGCGGCGCCTTAATGGTCCAAACTTCACGTGGCCTTTGTGGATGTTCTCCGGTGCGATCTCCGAGAAGAACCTGCAACGCATGGGCAAGATCTATCGCGGCAAACCCTTGAAGGTGAAGACTCGCGCGGAGCTGATCGCCTCGCTCAAACCGAAAGACTGGCAGTACCTGCGCGCAGACAACGGCGACCTGCCGATGGGATATATACCGCCAGTCGCGGCCCACGCAGCCGCCACTGTCTAAGTCTGTTTTGTGCCTTTTGTGGCTAAAATCTATGAAAGATCTACATCGTCTTCTCGATCAAAACCGAGCCTGGGCCGAGGATATCAAAGCAAACGATCCGGAGTTTTTTCAGAACCTCGCCAAACAACAATCACCGAAATTTCTCTGGATCGGCTGCGCCGACAGCCGCGTACCTTCCACGCAGCTAGCGGGCATGATGCCCGGTGAGATGTTCGTACATCGCAACGTCGCGAACCTCGTGGTCCATACTGACTTCAACTGCTTGTCAGTAATGCAGTATGCAGTCGACGTTCTGAAAGTGGAGCACATCATCGTCTGCGGTCATGATGGCTGTGGCGGCGTGAAAGCAGCGATGAGCAATCAACAGTTCGGTCTTATCGACAACTGGCTGCGCCACGTGCAGGATGTATTTCACGAACACGAAGAGCAACTCGGAACAATCTCTGACGAAAACGAGCGTGTCGATCGCTTGTGCGCTCTAAACGTCATCGAACAAGTGCGTAACGTCGGTCGCACGACGATCGTGCAGAGCGCCTGGCAACGCGGACAGGAGCTCGTCGTACACGGTTGGATCTACGGCCTGCAAGACGGGCTGCTGCGCGATCTCGGGGTCTCAATCGATAACGCGGATAAACCCTGATCATGAACGGATCGAGGCGTGAGTTTCTACACGCTGCCTGCACGGGGCTTGGTGTCACGCTACTCGACCGCAACATCTCACCGGACGATCTCGAAAACACCTTCAAAGAGATTCGCAAGAACATTTTCCAAATGATCAACGAGGAGCGTGACGTTGAGAAAGTTCCGCTCGTCGAGATGGACGATCTTGCGACTGAGGTTGCTACGAAGCACGCCGTCGACCTGGTGACCAACCAGTTTATCGGTCACTGGGGCAGTGACGGGTTCAAGCCTTACCATCGTTATTCTGCCGCCGGCGGCACACATGCGAGTGAGGAAAACGTTTCCGCTGCCGATGGCACGTGGTCCAACAAGGCCAAAGACCTGAAGCAGGACAGTGCTTACTTGCACGTGCGAATGTACCAGGAAAAGCCTCCGAACGACGGGCACCGCCGCACCATCCTCGCACCACAACACACGCACGTCGGGATCGGTCTTGCCGTGCAAGATCTAAGATTGCGGTTGGTCGAGCTGTTTGTTGCGAAGTATGTCGAGGTCAGGCCCATTAAACGAGAGGCCAAACCCGGCGCTCAGCTCTCTTTTAGCGGGAAGATCGTGCGACCGGGTTACTTGTTTAATAACATCGAAGTATTTTACGAGCCTTTGCCGACCCCGCCGGAGTTGGAGTGGCTGCAGCAACCGCGATCGTATGCATTGCCGAAGGAGTCGAGAGTGCTGCGACCGCGAGTGCAACCGCCGTTTACTTATATGGATGGGACAGTGGGAATAGTTGAAGTCTTTGCGGATCGAAGTTTTCAAACGCCGGTCAGTCTGTACAAAGGCAAGCCGGGAATTTACACGATCGTGGTATGGGTCAGAGGCTCCAAATCCAAAATTGCATTTCCCGCCACCGCGGTGTGTATCAAGGCGCAATAGCTCTTTGACGAGCTGCCTCGAACAACAAAATACCGGAGGCCACTGAGACGTTAAGACTCTCCGTCTCTCCGCGCATCGCAATTTTCACGGTCCGATCCGCGTAAGTCAATTCTTCAGCAGTAAAGCCTGTGGACTCGGGTCCAAGCAGCAGCGCAATTCCTTTGGTCCAATCAAGATCCGTGTAATCCGTGTCCGCTTCTCCATCTGAACAAACAGTTTCGATTCCGCGCTCACGGCACCAATCGACAACTTCTTCATACGCCGGACCGGTCCAGATCGGAAGCCGAAACGCCGATCCCATTGCTCCACGCAGAGATTTCGGCGAGAACGGATCGCTCGTGTTTCTCGTCGCAATAACACCAGTCGCACCGGCGGCTTCGGCTGTGCGTAGAATCGCGCCGACATTAACGGGGTTGTTGATCTGGTGCAGCACGACGAGCAGTGGATTTGCGGTGAGACTTGCAGATAGACGCTGTTCTGAAGAGTCAGGTCTGACGGCGAGAACGACGATACCCTGTGGCGTCTTCGTGTAAGAGATCGATTCAAGCAGTTTCTCACTCACTGAAGCCGCCCGCTTTGAAACGCGAGAAAGCTCAGCGATCGCTTGCGCCGCACGTTGCTTCCGCATCAGTTCTTCAGAAACGATCACCGCCTCGAGCTCTAAGTTCGAACGCTGCGCCTCCTTACACAAGCGCAGTCCTTCGACAAAGATCAGATCGTCGATCTTTCCATCGCGCACGGAACGCGCCTGGCGGAGCAGGGAATTGTCACGACTCGTAATGTGCATTCAACTTATACTTTGGAAAGAACAAGTCAGGAAGAGGGGCTTGCCCCCGCTGCATAGGGAATAGAGAAGAGCGGGGGCAAGCCCCTCTTCCTGACTTGTTCTTTGTCGAGTCCTATACTCCAATAACAACTTCGGCCCAGATGGGCCAGTGATCGGAAACGTTCAAAGGTTTGGCCACGCCCCAGCGCTCAATCTTAACTCCACGCACGAAGATCCAGTCCGCATGCATTTTCAAAACCGTAGTCCGCCACGTCGCGGTTCCGGTCGGAAAAGGCGTGGTGTAACCACGCGCTTCGAGAAACTCACGCGTCTCGATGCACTTCTGTCGCGAGAGGGTGTTGAAATCGCCAAGCACGATCGTCGGCAAGGTTGTCGCTTCTGTCTGTGTAGCAATCGCTTCAAGTTGCGCGAGCTGTCCATCCACCGCCGCGTGCGGATCGACGTGCGCGTTGAAAATCCGAACGTCCTGAGTGCCAACAGTGATCGTCGCCGCAATCGCGAGTCGTGGACGCCATTGACACTCCTGCCACGGCAAATCGATCCGCGTCACATCTCTTAATGGCAGACGACTCAACAGCGCCACTCCTGTGTCGCCACTATCGTGTAGATCAATCGGCTCTTCAAAGTCTAACCACCATTGACGCTTGACCGGCTTCACACCGCGCGGGATTCCAGCCGCTTCGTAAGCCCAGTGCATTCCGAGCTCTGCGGCGAGTTCTTCAGCAACGTGATGGCCGCCGGTTCGTTTTGTCCGCATGTCAGCTTCCTGCAACGCGAGTACATCAACGCGTGGTAACAACGTTCCGTCGGTGAATGCGCGTGCGGCTGTGGAGATCTGGCGATTGACGTGTTCCGGCCGTCCCGACAAACTCATCAATCCCATTTTGCGACGAAGCCCGCCGGAAATCAGGTAAGGACCGCGCGCGTATCGGATGTTGTATGATGCGATTATCATGAGCGTGATAGTTATATCAGTTGTTGACGATATGTTCTTCGCGTCGAAGATTCGCGCGGTCGCGGAAGCGGCGAGTGTGGAGATAAGTTTTCCGCGAAGCCAGGAGGCTGTAGTTTCAAAGGCACGCGAGACGAAGCCAGGGTTAATAGTTGTGGATTTGCACAATCAAAAGATCGATCCGGTGGCGTTGGCCCGGGAGTTGAAGGCTGACGACGAGCTGCGGCACATCAAATTGCTGGGGTTCTTTTCGCACGTCCAGACTGAATTGCAACGCAATGCACTCGCAGCAGGGTTCGATCGAGTCATTCCGAGATCGGTGTTCGCGCGTGATCTTCCGGAAATATTAGCCACGGATTATACGGATACGGGGGCGATTACTTCGTGAATCGAGCGTACCTCGGTGACCAGTTGCTCGTATTGATCAAGAGTTAGGGCCTGGGCGCCGTCTGAAAGCGCGTGCTCTGGTTGATCGTGAACTTCGACGATCAAACCATCTGCGCCGACAGCGACCCCTGCGCGTGCGAGTGGTGTCACCATGAAATTTTTGCCAGTCCCGTGTGATGGATCGACGAGCACGGGAAGATGCGAGATGCGGCGCACTGCCGGAATCGCCGCAAGGTCTAAAGTGTTTCGCGTGTGCTGCGCAAAGGTGCGAATGCCGCGCTCGCAAAGCACGATCTGGTAGTTGCCCTCGGCCATGATGTACTCCGCCGCGAGCAGCCACTCGTCGAGCGTCGCTGACAGTCCGCGCTTGAGCAGCACCGGGAGTTTCGCTTTGCCGGCTCGTCGCAATAACGAGAAATTCTGCATGTTGCGCGCGCCGATCTGAATCATGTCGCCGTAACGTTCCACGAGATCAACGCCTGCTTCGTCGAGTGCTTCCGTAACAATCTTCAACCCATACGTTTCGCGGACTTCTGCAAGTATTCGTAGACCCTCTTCGCCCAGACCCTGGAAAGCGTAAGGTGACGTACGCGGCTTGTAAGCCCCACCGCGGAAGAAACGCGCACCACTTCGTCTGACTGCTTCAGCGATCGCGAACGCCTGGGTGCGACTCTCAATCGCACATGGACCAGCGATGATCGCGAGCTCGTCGCCGCCGATCGTTGCATCGCCCACGCGCACGATCGTCTTTTCCGGTCGCAGGTCGAGCGTGATCAGTTTGTAAGGCTTGCTGACGCGAATGGCTTCCGCGACACCGGCGAGGTTCTCGAAGTGAGAGGGATCGACCGCGCCCTGGTTGCCGGTGATGCCGATGGCGGTGCGAGTGGCGCCGGGCATCGGATGGCCTTTGAAGCCGAGTGCATCGATCACGCGCAGGACATCATCGACTTGACTGTCAGTCGCGTCATGCTTCATTACGATTAACATGGTGGTTTCCTTCTTTGCGTCTTACTTACATCTGCTCGGGAACGTTGATTCCCAGCATTCCCAGCGCAGCGATCATTCGATCTCGAACGATCTTCGTCACCGCGATTAGCACACCTCTTCGCACTTCATCCTGCTCAGTAATGATCCGGTGATCGTGATAGAAACGGCTAAACTGTCGGGCAAGCGAGAAAGTGTACTTGGCAAGATTAGCAGGCTCCGCAGAATTGCGACACTGACCAACGACCTCTTCGAGCTGTTGCGACAACATCACGAGCGACCAGATCTCCGTGCCGCTTTCACCTGACAACACCTCCGCAACTCTCTCCTGCAAGGCGCTGTCGCCCACTATCTGATTTATTAACGCATCCGCATCAGCGACTGTTTCGTCCGGCAGCTTGCGAAAGATCGAGTTTGTGCGCACCGCCGCATACTGGCAGTAAGGCCCGGTCTCGCCTTCAAAGGAGAGGGCCTCCTTGAAATCGAAAGCGATGACGGTGTTTCGCGTGAATTTCAACAGGAAATACCGCAGCGCCGCGACCGCGACTTCATGCGCGGTGGACTTCTTTTCCGCTTCCGAAAGCTCTGGATTTCTTTTCTCGACTTCGACGAGCGCGCCCGCTTCGAGTTGATTGATCAGATCGTCAGCCTTGACGCCGAGACCTTTGCGCCCGCTCATCTCGATGTATGGCCGCGCGCGATCCTCTTCGCTCAGCTCGATGCCAAGCTCATCGCAAGCCGCCGGCGACAACGCCACCATCTCGTAACTGAAGTGCACGCTCGCGTCTTCGCCGATTTCAGGCACGACGGCAGCGACCCCACGCGCCACGATCTCCTGTGGATACGACTGTCGCGAGTCGATCACGTTGTAGGCCGTGACGCCGCCACCGAAGTGCGGTGGATTTGTTTCGGGCGCTTCCGGCTCGGTTTGTGTGGACCAGAGAACGTGGCCGTCGTCGTAGCTTCGAACGACGCGGTAGTGGAAATCCAGACCGAGTTTGCCGAGTTTCCAGAGTTGATAAGCGATGTCTTTGCCGGTGTACGTTACGGTCCCGTTCGAACGGACGATGATCTTGTCTGACTCGTGCTCGTCGGTGCCGGTGTGCGAGTCGAACGGCATCACCCAGCAGCCTGCGTGACGGCCTTCGGTTTCGAAGCGGATCACGCCAGCGCTTTTCATCAACTCGAACGCGCGCTGCCAGAAGTGCAGGTGCAGGATGTCTGACTCACGCACCAGCAGATCATAACGAATGCCGAGTCGCTCCATCGTGTCGATGATGCATTCGACGTTGCGTGTGGCGACATAATCGGCGAGTACTGCGATCGGGTTGTGGCGGCCCTCTTCGAGCGCGTGCAGCACTTCGTTGCGCAGTTTCACTTTGTCGGGATTCATGTCGCCCGCGGGGTTGCCGTCGCGATAGAAGAGGCCGACTCGCGTATAAAGATCCCAGCAGTAATAGTCGAATGGATAGTCTTTCGTGAGTGACGAATCGAGGACTCTGATTTGCTCGAGGTCCATCTTTTCGAGATGTAGAAACCCGACAACGACGTCAGCAACCTGCACGCCGGTATTATCAATATAATTTTGAACTTCCACGCGATCACCTGCAGCGTGCAGGATGCGCACGAACGTATCGCCCAACACGGCATTGCGCACGTGACCGATGTGCGCGGCCTTGTTTGGGTTGATGCTCGTGTGCTCGACCATCTTCTTTGGTCGATCGGTAGCTTGCGTGTCGTCAGCGTTAGGTGGAGCAGCGAACAATGCAAGCAGCCGTGGGCGATCGTAGAAGACGTTGATGTAACCAGCGCCCGCGATTTCAACGCGCGAGACTTCCTCGATATTTTCGAGTTGAGACTTGAGTTTCTCGGCGATGACGCGCGGGTTTTGTTTCTCGCCTGTGGCCTGTTTGATCAGTTTCGCCAGCTCGAACGAGACAGGGAAAGCGAGATCGCCGAGCTCCGGACGCGGCGGAGCCTCGGCAGCCAGTTGTTGCACCTCAACGCCGAATGTCTCGCGTGCGGCGCTGCGGATGCGATCTTTGAGTTTTTGCTGTAGCTCGCTAAGGGTCATGCGACAAAAGGCGAGAGTATATTTTATTCGCCGCAAAAAAGCACAAAAGGCACAAATTACTTTTGGCGCTTTTTCGTTTTTCAGCCAGCGGGGGGCAAGCCCCTCTTCCTGACTTGTTCTATTTTTTGATTCAAGTTTCCATTAGACGATTGCGCAACTGAGAACAGAACAAGTCAGGAAGCGGGGCTTGCCCCCGCTCTAACCGATGTTGCCTGAATCCGCTGCAATACACTAATACCCCACTACCCGATTTTTGTGCCTTTTTGTGGCTAAAGATCAATCTGCTACCATCGCGGGAATGCAGATCTCCGGAGAGTTGCGGCGTCGCTTCGCTGAGGCGCAGCGCGTGCTCGTGCTGACAGGGGCAGGCATTTCTGCCGAATCGGGAGTGCCGACGTTTCGCGGCGGCGGAAATACAGCCGTCTGGAAGGGAATGCGTTTCGACGTCATTTCGTCTGCCGAGATGGTCGAGCGCGATCTGCCCGCAGTCTGGGAGTGGTTTGATTATCGCCGCAACTTTATGGACTCGATCCTGCCCAATCCGGCGCATTACGAGATTGCGCGCTGGCAGGAACAATTTCCGCAGCTCACGCTCGCGACGCAGAACATTGACGGTCTGCACCAGAAAGCCGGCTCGCGTGACGTGATCGAGCTGCATGGAAACATTTGGCGCGCACGCTGCACCGCTTGCCGGTCGTCGTACGATATGTCACAAGGACCACGGCCGGATGCGTGTTGGGAGTGTGGCGATCGATTACGGCCCGACGTGGTCCTGTTTGGAGAGATGTTGCCGCCGGGCGCGTTTGAGTTTGCAGCGGATCGAGCAGCGACGTGTGATCTCTGTTTTGTAATCGGGACGTCGGCGCTGGTCTATCCAGCAGCCGGTCTCCCTGAGATTGCTAAACGGGCGGGTGCGTACGTTTGTGAAGTGAACCCGGAGCGGACGCCGCTTTCGGATCTGTGTGACGAAGTGCTGATGGGCAAAGCCGGCGAAGTGTTGCCGTTGATTGGAAGATGAAGACTCTTTATTTCGACTGTTTCGCAGGCGCGAGCGGCGACATGATACTTGGCGCGTTGGTGGCCGCGGGCGTTGATCCAAACTTCCTGCGCGAACAACTGTCGCTGCTTTCTGTCACCGGTTTCAGTATCGATTTCGAGGCCGTTAACCGGTCAGGACTCAGCGCGACATACGCGCGTGTTGAGACAGCACACGAGCATAGCCACAGATCTCTCACGGATATAAAACGGATTATCGACGGATCAGATTTATCGAGTGCTGTGAAACAACGTGCGGTGCAGATCTTCACGCGGCTGGCAGAAGCGGAGGCGTGTGTTCATAACGAGCCAGTGGATCATGTTCACTTTCACGAGGTCGGTGCGCTCGATGCGATTGTGGATGTTGTTGGCGCTGCGATCTGTTTCGATGCTTTAAAGATTGAGCGCTTCGTCAGTTCGCCACTGCACGTCGGCAGCGGCATGGTTAAGATGGCGCACGGGCAGTTTCCGATTCCGCCACCGGCTGTTACTGAGTTGTTGAAAGGCGTTCCGTTTTACGCAACCGAGATAAAGGGCGAACTGCTGACACCGACCGGCGCCGCGATCATCACAACTGTTTGCAGTGACTATGGCCCAATTCCGGAAATGAAGACTGACGCGACGGGCTACGGCGCTGGGACCCGTGAATATCCGGATTTTCCCAACGTCCTGCGCGTGTTAGTTGGTGAGACTGAAAGCGAACCAATCGACGAGCGCTTGTGGATGCTCGAAACAAATCTCGACGACGCGTCGCCGCAGATCATCGGTCACGTTATGGACCGCGTGCTCGAGCTCGGCGCGCTCGATTGTTTCTTCACGCCCGTGCAGATGAAGAAAAACCGCCCGGGTGTGCTGCTGTCAGTACTCTGTGCGCACGATGAAAAAGAAGGGGTGATGAAGTTGCTGTTCACTGAAACGACGACGCTCGGCGTGCGCAGTTATGAAGTCGCGAGGCGCGCGTTGCAGCGAAGTGTCGTGCGGGTGGAAACGCAGTATGGACCGATCGATGTTAAAGTAGCGCACCTGGATGGGCGCGTCGTAAACGAGATGCCGGAGTTTGAGCAGTGCCGGCAAGCTGCAACAGAGGCGGGCGTGCCTTTGAAAATCGTGGAAGATGCGGCACGCGTGGCTGTCGCAAAACTTCGCCACGGATAATACGGATTGGGAACGGATATGGCTGTTGATTTAGATCGCATCGCACAAGGAGTGCGGCTCATTCTCGAAGGTATTGGAGAGGATCCGGAGCGCGCGGGGTTGAAGGAGACGCCGCAGCGCGTCGCCGAGATGTATGCGGAGCTGACGTCGGGCATGCGCGAGGATCCGTCGCAGCACGTGATACCGCTGCCGGGTGACAAACACGACGAGATGGTGATCGTGAAAGACATCTCGATCGCTTCGTTGTGCGAGCATCACCTCGCGCCGTTTGTCGGTCGCTGCCATATCGCCTACATTCCGAAGGGCGGCAGGATTCTCGGGATCTCGAAGCTGGCTCGGCTCGCAGAGACTTTCTCGCGACGCTTGCAACTGCAGGAGAGATTAACGACAGACATCGCCAACACGTTGTTCGAAGGTCTCAAGCCGCTCGGCGTCATGGTCGTGATCGAAGCTGAGCACACGTGCATGACCTTGCGCGGCGTGCGAAAAGCCGATGCGAAGACAGTGACTTCCGCGGTGCTGGGCGGCTTTCGTTCCGACCCGCGCACACGAGCCGAAGCAATGGCTCTTATTAAGGGAAAAGACTAGTAGCCAAATTTGATGAACACTTTCTACGTCACTACACCAATCTACTACGCCAACAGTTATCCGCATCTCGGTCATCTCTACACGATGATCGTGGGCGACACGATCGCGCGTGCGAAACGTCAACGAGGCGTCGAGACTTACTTTCTGACCGGCACCGACGAGCACGGTATCAACATCGAGCGCGCCGCACAGAAAGCCGGACGCACGCCGCAAGAACAAGCCGATTTCGTTGTCAGTTACTTCACGAAGATGACGAGCGAGTTTGGGCTCGACACCGCACACGGCGGCTACGACATCTTCATGCGCACCACCAAGCCGTTTCATTACCAGGGCGTCAGCGAGCTCTGGCGTCGCATCGCGAAAGCAAAAACGCCCAAAGGTAGAGACGCGATTTACAAGGGCCACTACGAAGGTTGGTTCTGCGCCCCTTGCGCCGAGTACAAGACTGAAGACGAGTATGAGAAACCGAAGAACGAAGGCGATCCGCCGACGTGTCTTGTTCACGTCGGCACGCCGCTCGATCGCGTCTCGGAAGAGAGTTACTTCTTCCGACTCTCCGATTACGACGAGGCGCTCCTGTCAGTGCTCGAACAACGGCCGGATTTCGTGCGACCTGATTACAGGCGAAACGAAGTGGCCAGCTTTGTGCGCGGTGGGCTTCAGGATCTGTCAGTCAGTCGTTTGAAGACTTCAGTGAGCTGGGGCGTGCCCGTGCCCGACGATCCGGCCCACACGATGTACGTCTGGTTTGACGCGCTCACTAATTACATTACCGCGATCGGTTTCGGAAATGAGGAGCGACAGAAAGCCGTCGGCTTCGAGAAGTTCTGGCCGGCACTGCATCTCGTCGGGAAAGACATACTGCGTTTTCATGCGGTCTACTGGCCGGCGTTTCTGCTCGCGGCCGGCATCGAGCTACCGCGCGCGATCGTGGCGCACGGCATGTGGCTCGATCCGAACGGACGCAAGATGTCGAAGACGCTCGGCAACACGATCGAGCTCGACGTTCTGCAAAAGCATTTTTCCATCGATTCGATCCGTTACTTTGTTTTGCGCGAGATGGTGTTTGGACAGGATGGTCGTTTTGGTTACGAGGGATTGATCGATCGAGCCAATAGTGATCTCGCGAGTGGTTGGGGCAATCTCTCGAGCCGCACGCTCACGATGATTGCGCGTTACTGCGACTCGCATATTCCTTCAGGAGTGATTCCGGAAGACAAGTTATTGCTGGCTAAACGCACCGGCGTAGATACTGATGAGACGACGGTTGCGGGCTTCATTGAACACGCGCGCGATCAGTTTGTGCATCACTTCGACAATCTTGCGTTCAGCAAAGCGCTGGAGACCGCGTGGTCGGTCGTGGCCCGAGTGGACAAGATGATCACTGACGCGAAGCCGTGGGATCTCGCGAAGGATGAGAATCAGACGCAGACGCTCGGAGTGGTGTTGTATCGCGCGGCGGAGTCGTTGCGCTGGTTGAGTGTGCTGCTTTATCCGGTGATGCCGGAAGCGAGCCTCGCGATTTGGCAGCAGTTAGGACTCGACGATTCGCCCGCGCAGATCGATCCCACACAACTCAAATGGGGTTCGTTGAAGGAAGGCTCTACGATTGGCGACGTCCAGCCCGTCTTCCCGCGCATGGACAAAGCCAAAATCATGTCAGAGATCACATCAGTAACAGAACCGAGCGCGGTAGCGCCTGGTCCGTCTGAACCGAGGGCTCCAGTGGTTCACGCAACTCAAGCCGATGCCGTAGGCGTAACAAGCTTCATCGAAATCGACGACTTCGCCAAAGTCGATCTGCGCGTGGGCCAGGTGCTTTCCGCGGAGCGTATTCCAAAAGCCGATAAACTTCTGCTGATGAAAGTCGATATCGGCGAAGAGCAGCCACGACAAATACTCGCCGGCATCGCGCAGTATTACGAGCCGGAGAAATTGATCGGTCGCAAAGTCGTGATCGTGGCGAATCTCAAACCGCGCAAGCTCCGAGGTTTGGAATCACAGGGAATGGTCGTCGCAGCTTCTTATGGTGAAGAAGGCCGCCCCGTGATCGCCACATTCACCGAGGACGTCCCAAACGGTGCTCGACTGAAGTGACCACAAAAGGCACAAAAATGGGCCACAAAAAGGCACAAATTCATTTGTGTTTTTTTGTGCCTTTTTGTGGCTAAGAAAATGTTCATCGACTCGCATGCGCATATTGATGGTCACGAGTTTGACGCTGATCGTGAAGAAGTAATTCAACGCGCGCATGCGGCGGGTGTTTCATTAATCTTGAATGTTGGGACGGGAGATCCGCATAGTGGCGCGTTCGAGCGTGCGGTTGAATTAGGTAAAGCTCACGAATCCATTTACACAGCGATCGGCACGCATCCTCACGACGCTCGCCTCTACGACGACAAAGCCGAAGAAAAGATCAAAAGCCTCATCAACAACGAACACGTGATTGCGTGGGGCGAGATCGGTCTCGACTTCCACTACGACAACTCACCACGAGACGTACAAGTCGAAGTCTTCAAACGGCAACTGCGAGCGGCGCGTGAGTGTGATCTACCAGTCGTGATCCACACGCGCGAAGCTGAAGCAGAAACGATTGATATCCTGCGAAATGAATACGACGGAAGTGGCGTGTTCCATTGCTTCAGCGGCAGTATGGATCTTGCACAACGCGCGATCGAGATCGGTTTCATGATCTCGTTCTCAGGCATCGTCACATTCAAGAAGGCTAATGAATTGCGTGAGGTGGCGAAGCAAGTTCCACTCGATCGTCTGCTCATCGAAACCGACTGTCCATACCTCACGCCAATCCCGTATCGCGGCAAACGAAACGAGCCCGCTTACGTTGTTGAAGTCGTACGTTGCCTCGCGACACTTCACGGTATCGACATCGCAGAGATGGCCGGCATCACCACCGAGAACTTCAACAGGTTCTTCGGATTATAAGGTACTTTGTGCCGTTTTCATCTCTTGTGGCAAGTTTCACATGCTACCGCTTTGATGTTATTCTCACCTGCAAATGGCGCAGCAGAACTCCTTCGACATCGTCTCGCAGGTTGATTCAGCCGAGATTGCAAACGCTCTCAATCAAACTATCAAAGAGGTGCGACAGCGTTTCGACTTCAAGGGTAGCTCGGCCAACGTCGTACACGAGAAAAATGAGCTCGTGCTCACCGCCGAAGACGAAACCAGGCTGCGCAACATGAACGACATCCTGCAGCAGAAACTCGTCCGTCGCGGCGTGCCGTTGAAAGCATTCAGCTACGGCAAGATCGAACCGGCTGCGGGTGGCACAGTGCGACAACGCGCCGCGATCCAGGAAGGCATCCCGCAGGAGAAAGCCAAAGAGGTCGTTAAGTTCATCAAGGACAGTAAAGCAAAGGTTCAGGCTTCCATTCAGGGTGACATCGTGCGCGTGTCCGGCCGCGATCGCGACACGCTCCAGGACATTATCGCGAAGCTGAAGGACAAAGACTTCGGCATTCACATGCAGTTTACGAACTATCGCTCAAACTGAATGACAACTTCAGGCAACACTATCGCGCTCGACGAAGAGGCAAGGATTTCTGCACGCCGGATCTTCAGCGTCATCGCAAACGAGTTGACGCAAGTTGAGCTTGAGTTTGAACGCCAGGCGCGTTCCAACGTGCAGGTGATCGACTATCTCGGCGAGTACTTGCGTGCGTCGGGCGGGAAACGTGTGCGACCGGCGCTCACGATCCTTGCTAACTATGCGGTCGGTGGCGATGGCTCGCGCTACAACTCGATCCGTATGGCGACGGTGATGGAGTTCCTGCACACGGCCACCCTTGTCCATGACGATATCATCGACAAAGCCGACACGCGCCGGAAGCGGCCCACGGTCAACGCGCTTTATGGAAACGAGACTGCGGTGTTAATGGGCGACTGGCTTTACATGTCGGCGTTCGAGACGAGTCTTGCTGAACGATCGCTGCCGGTGCTCGACATCCTGACGAGCGTCACGCGCAAGATGACCGAGGGAGAGATTTTGCAGTTGACGTTGCTGGGCGAAGCAGATATCTCGGAAGCGCAGTACTTCGATGTGCTGAAGCGCAAGACGGCTTATCTGTTCAGTGCGAGTTGTGAGATTGGCTCGATACTTGGTGGCGCGAGTGAGAAGCAACAGACCGCATTGCGTGATTACGGGTTATACCTCGGAACCGCTTTTCAGTTGATCGACGACCTGCTCGATTTCACCTCGAACGAAGAAGCACTCGGGAAAGCAGCAGGCGCAGATCTTCTCGGTGGAAAAGTTACGCTGCCGTTGATCTACTTGCGCGACACGCAGCCAAAGGCGCGCGAGATGGTCGAGACCGTGCTGCGCGAAGGGAAGTACAGCAGCGTCAAACCACAGGATCTACTCGACGCAATCGTGCGCAGCGGCGCCCTGGAACAAGCGCGGTCGCGAGCGAATGAATATGCTGAAAACGCCTGCACGGCGCTGGAAAGTCTCCCCGACTCCGACTACTGCGAATCCCTGCGCGCCCTCCCAACCTACATCCTGAACCGCGATCGATAGATTGTGACAACGGGTGGCCACGGAGGGCCACCCCTACAGTTGTTCTCAATCAAGCGCCTCCAAGGAAGTTGCGTGATGGACTACAACTGTAGGGGCGGCCCGCCGTGGCCGCCCGTTGCTTACCAATCAATTTTGTGTCTTTTTGTGCCTCTTTGTGGCAAAATCTGCCGCTGATGAGCGAGAACCTGCTATCACGTCTGGAACAGAGTCTGCGACAGTCGCGCGCGGCGAGGATGCATTTGGCCGCACGCCTGCGTGAGCTCGAGGCCGAGGCCGATAGCGTTCGCGCTGAGCTCGCGGAGATGGATACGCTCGCGAGCCAGACTGAAGCCGCGATCTACCGGCTTCTTTCTTCGGTTCTGGCATCGGGAAACATCAATTTGGGATTGCCATCAGACGCTGAGTTGGAAGCCGCCATGCGGCAATCGCAACCTCGCTCACAGACTCCGCTTGAACGCCGCCCACAGATCCCGACCGTCCGCAATAACGTCGAAGCGTTGAGCGATCGTTTCATGGACCGCACAATCCCACAAGCTGTGACACTCCTGCTTCGCGAAGAAGGTGGACCACTGCACGTCAACGAACTCTACAACCGCCTCCTCGAAGGGGGCTTCAAGTTTACCGGTCAAAACCCGACTATCAGCGTCGCGGTCTCCCTCAACCGCAACACCCGTTTTCGCAAAGTCGCCCCCGGCACCTTCGACCTCGTCATGCGCGACGCCTCCAAGGCTTCCTGACCGGCACGACTGATGCGCGCAATTGTTCTTTCCGCCGGCTACGGTACACGCCTTTGGCCACTCACTGAAGACCGCACCAAACCCGCGATACCCATTTTAGGAAAACCGCTTGTCGGTTACGTCGCCGAATATCTTGCCGGCTATGGTATCGATGAGATTGTGGTGAACCTGCATCATCGTCCTGAGTCTGTGCGACGAGCACTTGGAGATGGCAGCCGCTTCGGTGTGAAGCTTCATTACGTAGAAGAGCCGGTGATACTCGGCACGAGCGGCGCGCTCGACAACACCCGCACGTTCTTCGAGCACGACACGTTTGTCGTCGTCAACGGAAAGATCATTACTGACATCGATCTGAATGCGGCGATTGAGACACATCGCAAAGCAAACGCAATTGCGACACTCGTGCTGCTACCCAACACTCGTCGCGAGCGTTTCAGTGCAGTTGAGACTGACGAAGGTAGAATCACGGGATTCGGTGGCATGCCCGTCGTGGATGGCGGCGGTGAACCGCCATTGATGTTCACCGGCATCCACATACTCGAGCCGCGTATCTTCGAATACGTACCGCGCGGTGTCTTTTCAGATTCGGTGATTCACGTTTACCCGCCCGCGATGGCGAAAGGCGAGATCGTGGCCGCGCATGTCGCGTCGGGGAAGTGGCGCGAGCTCTCGACGTTGAAACGATACCTCGACATCAGTGTCGAGCTGTTGAAAGAAGAAGGGCAGAGTTTCGTTGCGGGTGCGAATTCAAGAATCGCATCGTCAGCGACAGTTAACGACTCTGTACTTTGGGACAACGTGGAAATCGGCGCGGGTGCGCGTGTTAACCGATCGGTGCTGGCTGACAACGTGAAGATCGGGGCTGATGAAGCGATCGATAACGCCGTCGTAGTTCCACGAACGCTGGTTGAAGGCAAAAAGCCGCCGGAAAAGGCGCTTACGGGGCAATTTAGGGGTGAAAACTTTATCGTCCCACTGTGATACAATCGCGCCGCATCCTGGGCATTTGCCTTTTCGACCAACTACATAATGAGTGCTCCAAAACCGGTGATTTCTAACGTATTTGAATCCTCCGCGTCTGATCGACTTGCGAGGTTCATCACTGAGCAGGGAATCGCAAATTCGGAAGTCATCCCGCTTACGCCCGACGCGTCGACCCGAAACTATTTTCGAATCCGCTGGAAAAAGAGCACTGCCGTAGCTGCGGTTTACCCCGAACCGTTCGATCCCGAATTCCATCCTTATCTCGACGTTACGCGCCTCTTCCTCGACTGCGACATTCCGGTGCCGGAGATCTACGCAGTCGACGGCAACGCAGGCATCATCGTGCAGGAGGATCTCGGCGATCGGCAGTTGTTTCACATTTACGACGAATCGGAAGAGCTCTGCGACGAGTACAAGGAAAAGGCAATCGCACTGATTGCGAAGGTTCAGAAGGCTACGGCTCACGCGTATGAGACACAGTCGATCGCGAGTCGTCTCGCGTTTGATGAGCCAAAACTCTCCTGGGAGCTCGACTTCTTCTTCGATCATTACTTCGGTACCCTGCGCGGCGAGACTTTGCGTCACGCGGAAGTCGCCGAGCTGAAAGCTGAGCTAAACGACATCGCCGCCGAGCTTGCAGCCGCACCACGGGTGCTTTGTCATCGCGACTATCACGCGTCGAACTTGATGATCGATAACAAGAAGCGTCTCAGGGTTGTGGATCACCAGGACGCGCGCATGGGTCCGGCGAGCTACGATCTCGTGTCGTTTCTGCTGGATCGCCAACCGTGCCCGCCGTCGCTCGCTGAGTTGCGCGCGTATCGACTGTTCTTTCTCGAACAGCGTCGGCTGCTCGGTCTCGGCGCGATCGACCCGGATGACTTTGCGCTCGAGTTTAGGCTGATGACGATTCAGCGCGGCTTGAAAGCTACCGGAACTTTCTCTTACCAGACAGCAGTCTGCGACAGAGGCGCGGTCTACCAGCACTTCATTCAACCCACACTCGAAATCGTTTTGCAGGCCGCTGAATGGCTTGAAAGATTCCCCACTCTACGCCGGATGTTAAAGGAACGTATCAACTGATTTGCACGCTTCGGTTTTTCAATGACAACTCAATTACACGAAATTGCTTCCGATAAGCACACCTACATAAACCAACTTTCAAACCACGTCGGTGCTGAAGTAATCCTTAAAGGATGGCTTTATAACCTGCGCTCGAGCGGCAAGATCGCCTTTCCGCAATTGCGCGACGGCACGGGGGTGGTCCAGTGCGTCGTTTTGAAGACTGCGATCTCGCCGGAGTTGTGGGAACAGTTAAAGGGACTCGGCCAGGAATCGGCGTTGATGATCAAAGGCACTGTACGCGCTGACAGTCGCGCGCCTGGTGGCTACGAGATTGATGTCACCGATGCTGAGGTGCTGCAGGAGGTTCACGATTATCCGATCACTCCGAAAGAGCACGGCACGGAGTTTCTGATGGACCACAGGCACCTCTGGCTGCGCTCGCGACGCCAACATGCGGTGCTGAAGGTTCGTCACACGGTGGTTAAGGCGGTGCGTGATTTTCTCGACAACGACGGCTTTACACTCATGGATTCGCCGATCTTCACGCCCGCTGCGTGTGAAGGCACGACGACGCTCTTTGAAGTCGATTACTTCGATGGTGAAAAGGCGTATCTCACGCAGTCTGGTCAGCTTTACAACGAAGCGACAGCGGCGGCTTTCGGAAAAGTTTACTGTTTTGGTCCGACGTTCAGGGCTGAGAAGTCAAAGACACGCCGGCATCTGACGGAGTTCTGGATGGTTGAGCCCGAGATGTCGTACGCGACGCTCGACGACGTCATGAATTTGTCGGAGCGGTTTTTGTCGTACATTGCGGCGCGCGTGCTAGAGACCAGAAGTGAGGAGCTGAAAGTGCTGGAGCGCGATACGTCGAAACTCGAAGCGATTGTGCCGCCGTTTCCGCGTGTTCATTACGATGACGCGGTGAAGATCCTGCACGATGGATTCGAGAAGGGCGCAATGGAGACGAAGTTTGAGTGGGGTGGTGATTTTGGATCGCCCGATGAGACGTACATCTCGAGCCAGTTTGATAAACCGGTGATGGTGCATCACTATCCCGCTGAGGTGAAGGCGTTTTACATGGCGCGCGATCCGGAAAGACCTGAGCTCGCGCTCGGTGTCGACGTGCTGGCGCCGGAAGGTTATGGCGAAGTGATTGGCGGTGGTGAGCGTGCGACGTCGCTCGAGTTTTTGAAAGAGCAGATCGCGTTGCATCAATTGCCGCAGGAAGCGTTTGAGTGGTATCTCGATTTGCGGCGGTATGGCAGCGTGCCGCATGGTGGGTTTGGGATGGGGATTGAGCGTTGTACGGCGTGGATGTGTGGTATCGAGCACATTCGCGAGACGATACCGTTTCCGCGGATGTTGTACCGGATCAGACCATAGTTGGGGCTCAAGGAGTTGCATTTATGACTTGTCCGAAGTGTGGTGCGCAGTTACTTGAAGGATCGACGTTCTGCGGTGCGTGTGGGCAACGGTTGACGCCTGCACAAACACAACCGATCGGGGGCGGGATTCAGATTGATGAAGACTCGCGTGGCCGTGGTCGTGGTTACGACTATGAAGTTTTACATCAACCGTCGTTCTCGCTCGCCGTGCTTCGTTTGCAAGCGGAACAGTCAATACAGGCTGAATCAGGCGCGATGGTGTCGATGTCGGCTAATATAGAACTTCAATCACAGATGAAGGGCGGACTGTTCGGCGCGATCAAACGCGCGGCGGGCGGCGAGTCGGCATTCATCTCGACGTTTACTGCGCGCGGTGGGCCAGGTGAAGTCACACTCGCGCCGGGCGCTCCCGGCGACGTCGCTGCGATTGAGCTCACGGGCCAGCCGTTCTTCGTGCAGTCAAGTTCGTATCTCGCGGGTGATGCGAGTCTCACTGTCGATACGAAATGGGGCGGCGCTAAATCATTCTTTGCGGGCGAAGGATTGTTTGTGTTGATGGTGCAGGGACAGGGGCTACTGCTCGTCTCTTCGTTCGGCGCGATTCATCGCAAACGCTTGCAACCGGGTGAGCGTTACGTCGTCGATACCGGACATCTCGTCGCGTGGGAAGGAACGACGCAATACACGTTGCGCAAAGCGGCGTCGGGATTCTTCCGCAGCATGATGAGCGGTGAAGGTATCGTCGCGGAGTTCACGGGGCCGGGTGAGTTGTTGATTCAAACGCGAAATCTGGCGGCGCTTGCGGGATTGTTGAGGCCCTTCTTTCCGAGCCAGGGCGGCGGCGGTGGTGGATTCAACCTCAATTTAGGTGGCTGATGTCCACGGAAGTAAAAAGATCTTTAAGCCTTCTTGGTGTGCCGCTTGGTTACGGCGCGAGCATGGCCGGCGTCGATATCGGCCCTGCCGCGTTGCGTGTTGCGCGTATAACCGAGCGCATCGCACGTCTCGGCTATTCAGTCCACGATCTCGGCGACATGCGTCTCGAACGTCCTCAGACACTTCCCGAGGTCGATGAGAAACTCAAATACGTTCGTGAGATCAGCAACGCGTGCGAACAGCTCGCCGTTGAAGTTGAAGAAATACTTAAAGCCGGTCAACTGCCGCTGATTCTCGGCGGCGATCACTCAATCGCTATCGGATCGTTCGCCGGTGTCGCCTCTTACTACAAAAAACAAAACGAGACGCTCGGACTGATCTGGTTTGACGCGCACGCCGACATGAACACGCCCGAGTCGACGCCTTCAGGCAACATTCACGGCATGCCTCTCGCCGCGCTGCTTGGCTACGGCACGCCGGAGCTCACGAATGTCGCCGGCTTCGCACCGAAACTCGATCCGAAACTGTGTGCTCACGTCGGCGCACGCGACATTGATCCAGGCGAAAGAGAAATGATCAAGAAACTCGGCATTCGTTTCTTCACGATGCGCGAGATTGATGAACGCGGCATGAAGAGTGTCATGGACGATGCAATCAAGATCGCTTCGCGCGGCACGGCTGGATATGCCGTCACGTTTGATGTTGATGTTCTCGATCCTGGTGATGCGCCCGGCTCAGGCACACTCGTGCGCGGCGGGTTGACGTATCGTGAAGCACACCTCGCTATGGAGAAGATTGCTGAAGCAGGCGGCATGCGCTCACTCGAGATCGTTGAAATCAACACCGCGCTCGACGTGAACAACAAGACTGCTGAGCTCGGTGTCGAGCTGATTCTTTCCGCGTTAGGCAAGACAATTCTGTAAAAGGCTGGACTAAGAAGAGTGCCCAAAAAGCTTCGCGTCGGAGTGATCTTCGGCGGACGTTCAGGTGAACACGAGGTTTCGATCAGGTCGGCGCGAGCGATCGTTGAGGCGATCGATCGAAAGAAGTTTGACGTAGTTCCGATCGGCATCACCAAAGAAGGGAAGTGGCTCGCCCCGGCACACTCGGCCCAACTCCTTCCTGACTCGGTTCACTCGTTGTTACCCTCAAAGACCCACACAGCAACAGCAGACATCGCACTGCTCGGCGATCCGTCGCATAAAGGTTTGATTTCACTCGAAGGTGACCTTTCGGGTGAGAAGCTCGACGTTGTCTTTCCCGCTCTGCATGGACCATTCGGCGAGGACGGCACTCTTCAAGGATTACTTGAGATGGCGGACGTGCCTTATGTCGGTTGCGGCGTGCTCGCGTCGGCGTGTGGCATGGACAAGGTGACGATGAAGTCGCTGTTTGTGCAGGCGGGACTGCCGATATGCAAGCATGTCTGGTTTCTAAGATCTCAGTGGCGACGTGAGCCAGCTAAAGTAATACGTAAGGTGACGAGCGAGATTGGTCTGCCGTGTTTCGTGAAGCCCGCGAATCTCGGATCGTCTGTTGGCGTCTCGCGCGCAACGGATAAGAAGTCGTTGAGTGACGCGATCGATCTGGCGGCTGAGTACGATCGGAAGATCATCGTTGAGGAAGAGCTTGTCGCGCGTGAGATCGAGTGTGCGGTGCTGGGGAATGATGAGCCGAAGGCGAGCCTGCCGGGTGAGTATGTGGTTTATGACGAAGCGGCGCGCTTTCTCGACTACACTGAGAAGTATTCGAGTACGGGGAATGTGAGTTTTGTTGTGCCGGCGCCTTTGTCGAAGTCGATGACGACGAAGATACAGCGAATGGCGATACGTGCGTTTCAGTCGGTTGATGGTGCGGGCTTGGCGCGCGTTGATTTCTTCCTGACAAGGAATGGCGGCGAGATCGTGATCAATGAGTTGAATACGCTGCCTGGACTGACAGAGGTGTCGGGTTATCCGAAGATGTGGGAGGCTTCAGGGCTGCCGTTTCCGAAATTACTTGAAGTGTTGATTGAACTCGCCTTTGAAAGGCACCGTGAAAAGGCGCTAACCAAGACCTCACGCTAACGCCGAAGGCGTTCGCTAATTTCAGCCCTGGGTTGGAGCTTGCGACAACCCTGGGGATAAAATCAAGAACAAGCGAAATAACCCTGAAAGGGTTCCGCGGTTGGCGAATCCTTTCAGGGTTATTTCGTTACTCTCACGTTGATCCCAGGGTTCTTCGCTTCGCTTCGAACCCTGGGCTAAAATTAACGAACGCCTTCGGCGTAGTGGCTATTTTGGTGCTCGATATCCTTTGCGCGTCCGAACTGTCACATCGTCTCGCATCACTTTCACTTCCAGCGTGCGCCACTTTCCATCACGCTTCGTGTTCGCCGGCCGGTAAGAAATCGTGTACTGGTGGCCCAGTTCGTCGGCGATCCCTGTAAAGGCATCACGCAACTGTGGTCCACCGGGCGTTGTGACGAATCTGCCGCCAGTCTTCTCCGCAAAACCTTTCAATGAAAGCGCACTCTGCCTGCCCGACGTTCCTGCCACTTCCAAACTCGACATATCAACCGCGTAGATACTCGCCCCGACGGCCAGCGCAGTCTCAACCGCTTTATCACTGGATGCTTTACTGAACGTGTCCATTCCATCCGACAACACGACAATCGCTTTGCGCACCTCTGTGCGATCGGCAAGTGTCTTCGACGCCTCAACGATCGCATCGTTCAGCGTCGTCATGCCCTTCGCGCGAATCGCATAAGCGGTGGGTGCGAGATCTCGTCCACCAGAAAACTCCTGCACCCGCTCAACCTTTGAATCGAATCGATAGACCGCCGCGACGTCTTCCGGTCGCAGTCCATCAAGAAACCTGATCGCTGCCGATCGCGCGAGAGAGAATCGCGCTTCCATGCTGCCCGAGCTATCCAACAACACCACCGCCGCGTACGGCGACTCCTGCAGCGAGAAGCTCGCGATCATGTTTTGCTTTACTTCAACGCCATCTTCATAGACCTTGAAGTCAGACGCTTTCAGTCCTTTGACGTACTGTCCTGCTTTGTCAGTGACGGTGACGTTCAGCACCACGAGCTCGGTGTTGGTGCGGATCACGTCATCGTCCTGAGCCACAACAACGACAACGTTGAGGCACAAGAACGCGAATAGGAAGAGAGTTGTCCTGAACATGAGTTATGGTTGTGGGCGAACGAAACTTCGAGCTAACCGAATCAGTTCAAGTAAAACATTAGCATTATTGATTACCGAGGCTGACACAACACGACGTGGCGTGTTCTGCACGTCTTTGGATAAAGTCTCACTCGCTTCTGAGATCTGCTTCATCGCAGAAGGGAGATCAGACGGGCGAGGAGTGATGGTTATTTCGTCATCGTCGCCGCCTGCTTCACTGCGCACTTTCTTCGTCAGCTTTTCAAGACGTTCGATCTTCTTGACGCAATCGCGATCGAGAGTCGAGTTATCTTTGAAACCCTGCAGTTGTTTGCCGATTTCCGCAATCTCTTTCGCACGATCGAGATTTTGCTGATGCTCCTTTTCGGCGATCTTGATCTCGCGTTTCGCACGAATCTCCTCTTCGAAAGTCGTCATCGGAGTGTCGTCTTGATTCTTCAGGATTCCATCGACTGGTCGCAGCGGCGGAGTCGGAGAAGGCTGAGGAGGTGGAGACTTAACCTGAGAGAAGACGACGCTCGCACAGAACACGATCGTCGCAAACATGTATGTAACCTTCCTCATTCGACTCTCAGAGTTCACCTTAACAATCGGCACGCCGACTCCTAAACAAAAACTTCAATCGTTAGAGTTGGGAGACTACGGAACGCGAACAGGATTGTCGGGTGTATTAATAAACTCGCCTGGCTTCCCGGCGCGCTTGATCACGATCGTCTTCGGCTCGAGTCGTTCCGGGGTTCGCTTCTTTCCCTGTGATGAGCTGAAAGCAATTAAAGATGACTGAGGATCAGCCTTCAAGCCCGCAAGGCGAATCGAAGCGTATTCCAGAGCTGACACTTTCAACGAATAAGAACCCTCTTGCTCAGGTTGTAGTTGAGCCGGCGTCACGTGCAGCAAATTCTCTTCGACACCGCTGTCTTTGCGTCTGCGTAACTCAATTACGACTGAAAGATTGCTCAAATCCTGCTTCGAAATATTCTTAACGACACCGCCAATCGTCGTCATTCCTTTTTCTAACGTTGGCTCGTCGACCACGACATGGGCCAGCGGCACTTTCTTCTCGGCAGCCGGTGGTGGCGTGTTTTCAGCAATGACTCTTTGCGCGTGATACTTACGGATGTAGCCGTAGCCAGCGAGGAGAACTGCGCTTATGCCTACCGCACAAACAATCGCGAGCAGTTTTCGTTTACTCGAATCCCGCTCGCGCGCGATTGCGTCTTCAGGGTGAAAGGGGTCGTTAATCATTTAGTCTCAAGCTTATGTAAAACCTTAACCTCACGGCTGGATGGTTCTTCCCGGAGCCGCCGCACCGGTAACTGCCAGTATCAGTCCTTCAAGAAATTGATCTTCAGCAAGACCGCTGCTGCGCAACGTGGTCCACTCAGCTCCAGTGGCTCCATCAGTACGACCTTCAACCTTTGCATTAACCGCGATGTTCGCAGTCGAGCCATCGATTGGTTGAACTTCAACGGTCAAAGTGTAGCGACCACGCGTCCATCCTCTCGCGGCAGAAGTTGGCACGTCTGCGTACCTGCTCAGATCAGCTTCGGCAACCACTGCGCCCTTCGTAAAGGTGAAAGGCTGGCTGACGATGATGCCGTCGGCGAGCCTCGATGCAGCTTCGTCGAGGACCAGCTTTCGATCGCGCATCAGATCCTGAACGGCCGTGATGATCACATCGCGGCGTCCACTGAGACGATACGGGTTCGGCAACGGCGGCGCTTCGGCACTCTTTCCACTGCCGAAATCGATCCCGCGACCAGCGCCGACGTCGGTCTTGTTACCGTTGTTCGCCGGCGTGCGTTCCGAGCCGCTGTCTCGTACGCGCTCGTTTTGCTTGTCGACACCCTTTGCAGCCTGTGCGAATGCTGGAACTGAACAGGCAATCAACACCAGTAGACCAGTAATTATGCGCAACATAGCCATAACCCTCTTCCTTGACTGACAATGAACTACTTAGGGGAACCGTAAACCTGAGAATAGATTAACGGTCGATCAAAGACAAGCTACAGTTTGAGAGTGTAGAAATAAAGAATCTGTTGCCTTTATTAGCCACAAAAAGGCACAAAAAGTACTGATCACAAAAAGCACAAAAGGTACTGGCCACAAAAGGCACAACCCTTCAAAATGATTCTTTTGGAGTTTTTTGTGCTTCTTGTGGGTTCCCTTTTGTGCTTTTTGTGATCAGTACTTTTTGTGCCTTTTTGTGGCTACTGTCCGCCTTCGCGTTTCTTTCGCGCTTCTTCTTCGTCGCGCTCGCGTTCCCAACGGCGCAATGCCTGGACGCCTGTCTCAAATGCCGCTCCGTTGCTGTAGAAGTTGTGTGCGCCATCGTCACGATCAGGATTGCGTACGTAGTAGAGATAGTCAGACGTGGCGGGATTCAATGCCGCCCTGAGCGAGCTCTCGCCGGGTGAGGCGACTGGGCCTGGCGGCAGTCCTGCGTAGATTCGAGTGTTGTAAGGCGAGCGTCGCTCGATGTCGCTGCGATAAACGCGACCATCGTAACGCCACTTGCCTTCGAGTTTCGACGCGTATATCACACTTGAATCTACTGCAAGTGGAATGTCTTTCTTGAGACGGTTGTAAATAACAGACGCCACGAGCGGGCGTTCTTCCGCGAGTTTCGCCTCAGTCTCGATGATCGAAGCAGTCGTGACGATCTGCCGTGGAGTGAACGAGAGACTGAGTGCACGCTGAGTCCAGTCAGGCTTCCAGACACCTCGAAATCGCTTCACCATCATCTCGACCAGTTCTGCCGGCGTCGTCTCAGGTGAAAACTCATAGGTATCCGGGAACAGATAACCTTCGAGATTCTTCGCTGCGGGATCGAGATCGCTAATCAGGCTCACGTTATTCATTAACTCCAAAGCCTGAGCATCACTCGTCAGACCAAACTCGGGCACCTGCGCCATTGCACGGGCGATGTCCCAACGTGTCCAGCCTTCGATGATCGTGATGCGATTAAGTCGACGCTCGCCCTGCTGAAGCTTTGCGAGGACGGCGAGCGGCGAAATAGGCGATGGAAAGTCGTATTCACCAGCTCTTAACGTGGAGCCCTTGCCGGTGGCCTTCAAGTAAAGCTTTAACGGCCACTCGTGTTTGATAACTCCTTCTGTAGCGAGTCTGTGGACAATGGCGCTCGGAGACGTACCTTTGGGGATATCGATATATTGTCCGGTTTTGCCGTGGGCGATGGGTTTGCGGAGGTCGGAATAGGTCCAAAAGCCAAGTCCGGCGACAGCCAGAATTCCAACCACGATTATCAACAGTATGAGCCGCTTCATTTTTGGTTTAGGAGAGTACTAGTCAACTTGATCTGGATCGAGGCGAATTCGTTTTTGATCCGTGACCAGAAAGTCGCGCAGGATCGTTGCCGCCGCTTCGCCGTCGATGAGTGCCGGGATTTCTTCAGGCTTGACACCCTCTGCTATTAAATTCTCCATCGCCGCACGGGAAGTCAAGCGCTCATCCTGTAGATAGACCGGCTGCTGGACCGACTTAGCGAGGTTCAGAGCCATGCGGCGGACATTTTTCGCAGCGTCGCCTTCACTTCCATCCATACTTAACGGCAAACCAACCACTATTGTTTTCGCGTCAAACTGCTCCAGCAGGTGCCGCACGTCCTGAAGCAGTTTTTTCCAGTTTGAGCGCTTGAGTGGCGGGAGACGTTTGGTCGTGATGAGTCGCTCGTCTGAAATGGCGGCGCCTACGAGTTTCTCGCCGAGATCTAGGGCAAGCACGGGGCCGATTATTGGATCCGCTGTTTTCACCTTAGTTAATAGGATTTCTTTAGCTTGCACCCCGTAAATACGGCCTGTATCATACGGGACCGGAGCTCTAACGTAATCGAATGAGGTAGTTAAATGTCATTTCGCACCAAGTTTATTCTGACTCTGCTGTCTGCAACGCTGACTCTCTATACGGCGGTTGGTGGCTGGATTTCCACCCGCGCACAACAACCGGCAAACGATCCAAATGCTCAGTTGCGAATTTTTGAGAGTGTGCTACAGCACATTCAGAACGATTACGTCGATGAGCCAAACATGGATAAGGTTCGCGCAGGCGCCTTGCGTGGCCTCGCGTACGGACTCGATCCATATTCAACTTATCTGACGCCCGACCAGGTTAAAGAATACAACGCCGGCAACAAAGACAACGTGGTCGGTATCGGCGCCGAGCTTTCGCAAGTCGCTTCGTATCTCTACGTGATCGCGCCGATGAAAGGCTCGGCCGCAGATCAGGCCGGAGTCAAAGCGGGCGACATCATCGAATACATCGACAACAAAGCCACGCGCGACATCTCGCTTTACGACGCCAAACAGCTTCTGAACGGTTCTGCCGGCACTGAAGTTAAACTGCGCGTTTTGCGAGCGAATTCGAGCCCGCTGACGCTAAGCGTGAAGCGTGGTGGCGCGCATGCTACGGCGGCTGAGGCGCGCATGGAAGCAGGTAAGGTCGGCATTCTTCGCATCAACAGCTTTGCTGACGGAGAATCGACCGAAATCAAAAACCACCTGCAGGATCTTCTCAAACAAGGCGCACAGAAGCTCGTGATCGACATGCGCGACACAGCCGGTGGCTCGCTAAACGAAGCCGTGACCGTTGCGAACCTGTTTATCAAAGACGGTACGCTGGCTCAGACAATCGGTCGTGAAGGAAAAGCGTTGAAGACGTTCACAGCAGATCCGAAAGCAACCTTGTTCACGGGACCGCTCGTGGCGTTGATCGATAACGGTACTGCCGGCGCCGCTGAAGTTGTAGCTTCGGCTATCAGTGACCGGAACCGCGGCCAGATCGTCGGTGAGAAGAGTTTTGGCGCGGGAACGGAGCAGCAACTATTTACGCTGCGTGGTGGCGATGGATTGTTGCTGACGACTGTGAAGTGGGCGAGCTCGAATGGCAAGACTTTCCTTGGTGAAGATCGTGCACATTCCGGTGTCACTCCGAATGTCGAAGTGAAAGGTCAGGAAGTAACTGACGCAGTCGATCCGGACGAGTTGACCGGTAACGACGACGACGCGATCACCAAGCCGGAGCAGGGAAATGAGAAACCAAATACCGCACCCGCTCCGACCACTAAACCAGCCCCAGCTGAAGATCTTCAGATGAAGAAAGCGCTCGAGCTTCTGAAAGACAAACCAGCGCAACGGCAAGCTGCTTAGTATTTAATTAGCCGCGGATTTACGCGGATGAACGCAGATCTTAAATCCGCGTTCATCTGCGTTCATCCGCGGCTAATTCTTTGTACCGATATCGAGTATCTCAAAACCATATCGGGTATCCCCATCTTGGCTTTATCTTGCGAATTTCTTGCAGCAGACATTTTTTCGTCTTTGATTGCTAGAATTACGCGCACTTACCCGACTTAACTAATTCTCCCGACATTAAGGAATGGTGCTTGCAGAATTCCCCGCAGCTTGGGAAGTACTCGACCTTTAGCAAGAACTAGCAAGGAGAACAGAGCGATGATTATGACTAACAAATTACTTCCAGTGGCCTTGATCGCCGCCCTCGTCGGTGGCTCCGTCGGCGCACTGGTGATGCACAAGAGTCAGCCAGCTACGGCTGAAACCACAACCGCCGCAGCGCCCAACACTACGGCAGCTCCGACTGCTGAACCGGCTTCGGACAATGAAATGGTTCCGGCTGAATTCAACACTGCTGGTGAACAGACAGCTTACAAGACCGGATTTGCAGACGGGTTCGCCGCCGCGGCAGAGACTCGTCAGGGCGCGGCAACAACTTCCGCGCGACGCAGTACGCAGCGAGTCGTTTATCGAAACAGTGGCAGCAGAGCTTCGTCCAACCGCGTGTATTACAACTACGAACCTCGTAAGCGTAGTTTCTGGGACAAGCACCGCGATAAGCTTACCGTGGCAATTGGCACTGGTGCTGGTGCGGCCGTTGGCGGCTTGATCGGTGGCAAGAAGGGCGCAGCGATTGGTGCTCTGTCAGGTGCCGGCGGTTCAGCCTTGTGGACATACAAGCTGCGCAAGCGCGACCGGAACTACTAATTCGTTACTTAGAGGTCCGGAGCAGTGAGTAAAGCTAAACTTGCTATCGCTCTAAGTACTCTCATCGTTGCAACAGTTGTATGGGCGGTTCCTCTTTCGGGGATCGCCCATCAACGTGTTCAGCAATCGAGAGCGGCCGACATCATGGCGCCGATTCGCCTGAAGGACGAACGCGAGCGCGGGTTGTTGGCGCAGGGCTGGATAAATGGCGCGGGCCCATTCGTGTTCGTGATCGACACGGGCGCGGGCATTTCGCTCATCAGCCGCAACGTAGCCGCGCAGACACGACTCGCCGTGACGAAATCTCGTCGCACGCTCGTTGGCGGTCTCAGCACGTCGCCCATCGCTTCGAATGAGGAGACGCGAATCGCAGGTCTTACGCTCGGTCAGCGTAATAACAATGTGCCGGGAAGTTTTACTGCGGCGGTTGTTGCGAATCTGCCTGGCTCGATAGATGGAATTCTCGATCCGACGGACGTTTTCCGGTCTTATGGGTATTCAGTCGATATTCCGAATCGCGAGCTGCGGGTATTTGATACTGCCGTGCAACGCTTGCGCGTGACAGACGTGCCGAAGGATGGCGCGGTCGTGCGTTGGGTAGGTAATGATCGTCCATTTGTCAGGCTCAGCGACGGGCGACTCGCATTGATCGATACCGGATCGACTCTTGGATTCGCGCTTAATGAACCGGGACGGGTCGCTGGATCGAATCACACCGTCACTCACGATCTTGGTGGTGGATCAATTCAGTCGCGTCGAGTCATGCCACAGACGGTGAGTATCGGTACGCTCGTTCTGAACAAAGTGCCGACCGATATGTTGACGGGAGTCGCGCCGGGAACACCAATCATCCTCGGCCGCAGCGCGCTGTTCCCATTCAAGATCACTTTCGATCCCGCTTCCAAGTTGATCGCCTTCGAACCGAGGGAAGAGTAGCCACAAAAAGGCACAAGGAAGCCCACAAAAAGCACAATAGATTTCTCCTCAAAGAGGTAAATTATTTTGTGCTTTTTGTGGGCTTCCTTGTGCCTTTTTGTGGCTAAAGAGGAATGTTGCCGTGCTTGCGTGGTGGGTTAGTGTCGCGTTTGTTTTCCAGTAAATAGAGGGCGCGGATGAGCTTGGGACGTGTGTATGCAGGCTCGATCACCTCGTCGACAAAACCACGCTCGGCGGCGATGTAGGGATTGGCGAACTTGTCCTGTAGCTCCGCGATCTTCGAGTTGCGCACGGCGTCTTTGTCCTGCGCGTCGTTTAGCTCGCGGCGATAGAGAATTCCGACCGCGCCTTCAGCTCCCATCACCGCGATTTCCGCGGATGGCCAGGCGAAATTAACGTCAGTACGAATATGCTTCGAGGCCATGACGCAATACGCGCCGCCGTACGCTTTGCGCGTGATGACCGTCACTTTCGGCACCGTCGCCTCAGCAAACGCGTAAAGAAGCTTCGCACCATGCGTAATGATGCCGCCGTGCTCCTGCGACACGCCCGGCAGAAATCCCGGCACGTCTTCAAATGTGATCAAAGGAATGTTGAAGCAGTCGCAGAAGCGAACGAAGCGCGCGCCCTTGACTGAAGCCGTGATATCGAGCACGCCCGCGAGAAACGCCGGCTGGTTTGCCACGATACCGACCGTGCGACCACCCAAACGCGCAAAGCCAACACAAATGTTCGGCGCAAACATCTGGTGCACCTCGAAAAAGTAGCCGTCGTCAACAACGTGATTGATAACGTCGCGAATGTCGTACGGTTGATTTGACGCTTCGGGAACGATCTCGTTCAACTTCGGCTCGATGCGATCAATAGGATCACTTGCGTCGAGACGCGGCGGATCTTCGAGATTGTTTGAAGGAATAAACGAGAAGAGCTCGCGCACGATTCGCAGCGCATGCTCATCGGAATCGGCAGCGAAATGCGCGACACCCGAAACGCTGTTGTGAGTAACCGCTCCTCCTAACTCTTCTTTCGTGACTTCCTCGTGCGTCACGGTCTTGATCACATCCGGTCCAGTGATGAACATGTAGGACGTGTCTTTAACCATAATGTTGAAATCCGTGATCGCGGGACTATAGACGGCGCCGCCTGCACACGGGCCCATGATGCAACTGATCTGCGGCACCACACCGCTCGCAAGAGTGTTGCGCAGAAAAATATCTGCATAACCACCAAGACTAACAACGCCCTCCTGAATACGCGCGCCGCCAGAATCATTCAGACCGATGAGCGGCGCGCCGACTTTCATCGC
>DATFDT010000396.1:0-6522 GCA_035251975.1 Pyrinomonadaceae bacterium
GAGTCGGCTTCGCCGGCTGGGTGTCCACAACAGACGCCCGCTCCGCGGGCTTCAAGTCGCCGGTGAACAGATGCGGCATGGTTTGAAGCCGTGCGATAGGGCTTCGGTGGCCGTTGAAAAACCAACCCGATTTTTGGTCGAGATGTGATCGACCCAGTCGCAGTTCTCCACGTGATAAATTCCAAGCACGATGTTGCCGACGAATGGATCCGAAATCGTCGGAGTAACGGCTGACGGTGGCGGTGTCGCTGGCGGTATCGCTGGCAGCGGCGTAGTGACCTGCGGCGTTAATGAAAGCGAAAATTGCTGCGGCGGCGGAGGCCCCGGAATCGTGGGCGGCTGCCAACCCGGTCCTAACTTCTTCGCTTTGCGCGATTCCTCTTCCGCCTTAACACCACCATACACAAGACAACCAACCACCATGCAGATCAGCGCACCGAGCAATGCGATTCCGAAGTCAAATCCAAGTCCCCGCATCGCAGTGTAACTGGCCCAGTACCACAGCAAAAAGTACTTCCGCAAAAATTCTTTCGAAAACGTGACCGCGTTTGCCATCACGTCGTGCGGATCTTTGATCAGCGGAATCGGCGCGGGCGTTGGCGAACTAAAGACCGACTGCACAAATGGCGAGCCGGGCGTCGTCGGCATTGCCGGTCCGCGATTCTTCTCCTGCCACGACACCCAACGAACTGGTTCCCGTTCCGTAGGACGTTCTGCCAACACGACCTCGCGTGTTTTTGTTGTCGCGTCGATATCGACAGGCGCCGTCATCCACGATGGTAGTTTGGATTTTGCCTGTACCAGGTCGAGCAGTGACGGAACTTCATCAGGTGAACCCGTCGCCGCATTCGCGAGCACATCGGCAAGTCGCGCATGCTCTGGTCCAAGCTCGCGGATCTTCCGGAAGAGCTCAGACGATGCTGGATCGGCAAAGTCCATCTTCGTGAACAGCAGGTTCTCGTCATGGTGTTGCTGCCACAGAGCGGGCTGCTCTGCCACCGATAACAAAGACAGGTAGATCACGAGTGACGAGAAGTTATCGAGATTACTGTCAAACTCTAAAGCCGTCCGGCGCGGGTGCTGGTAGTGCTGATGTCCAACTTCGCTTGCGGTCCATCCAGCCATCGCAGGCACAAAGATTCCGTCGTGATCGACCAGACGCAGTTGCCCGTGTTCGACGATGATGTTGCCGTGTTGCAGATCGCCGTGCGCAATACCCGACGCACGCAATGCACTCAGCAGTCGCAACCATTCTTCCGAAAGGTGCAGCAACACCTCTGGGCGGTTCAGCATTTCACGGATGTACAGATCGAGTGTCGGCCCTTCGATCCACTTCATAAACAGGATCGGAAATCGATTGCCACCGACGAGGATCCCTTCGGGCGCGTAAGTGAACTCTGACAGGTACGAAACCGGCGAGTTTGCGAGATGCGCCTGGATGGCCCTGTAACGCTGATCGCGATCGCCGAGATAGCCGCGGAAGCAGCGCACGGCGAAATCGGAGTCGCCGTTCATCGAGTTGAGTTTGTAAACGTAAGCAAACTGGCCCGACGTGACTAGCGGCATGCCGAGACGATCGACAGCCGGGAGGGTGTTGCGCAGGTGCGGATGGGCAAAACAGATCGACGGGCACTGGATGGCTTCAGTGAAATACCTTGCAGAAGGCCAATTCCTCGGGAGTGCGCCGGTTTGTGAGGACGAAACAACCACTAGTTAATTCTCCGCTTGATTTCGATTCGGACGATGGCGATATCGTCATTTCGTATTCTGCCAGCTTGTCGCTCGCTGTCAAAGAAATTGCGTAGGTCCTCGTCGTCTCTTCCCGTCAAAAAATCTGGATCGAAATCGCCGTTTTCGAAACGCTGCAAACACCATGACGCAGCCGCGTCTGACATCAGTAACAGCACGTCGCCATTTTCACAAACCCCGGATTCCACCATTGCCGACGACATCGTGCTTTCGTGTAACGCTGCATTCGAGGCCACCAGTATCGGAGTTGAATTGAAGCACTCGGAGCGCGTGAGCGGGAAACTCTTCAAAAGCGAGCTGCCGCGACAATGCAGCAGACATGTATCGCCGAGCGCGATCGCTTTCCACGACGGTGTGCTGCTCTTGAGATCCAGCTCGACGCCGGCGAACGCGGCAAACGATCCGGTGCGTGCTTTTTCTTCGGAGTACCACGACAGGGTTAGACCGTTCCAGGAGTCGTGAAGTTCCCGGCCTTCGGTCGCGACCCACTTGCGAAACTCTTCGAGCGTCAGTGTCGCTTCGTTTCGCACCCAGTGTTCGGCGAGATTCCTGGCCCACTGTTGTGCATGGAATGCTTCAGTCGCGCCGTCGGTAACTGCGAAGCGAGCGGTTTGGATGTCGAAGGCAATTGCATCTTCGCACTCAGAGGCATCATGGTCCAACTTCGACAGCAGCAACTGCCGTAGTTGCAAGTCCCATGTGGCGCTCTGTTTCGCAGTACTCAAGACGTCTCCGTGTGATCCATCCATTTATAAGGAGTCATGCCGGTCAGGCTGGTGCCGATTTCGTAGAACTGAACGATCGACGATGGATCGCCATTGAACACAAAGCCGCGCGAGCCTTCGATTGCGTGAACTCCGAGCTGCGCTGCCGCGGCGAGAAAGTTAGTCGGCAATGGACTCGAGATCGCATACAGCGCGCGCGCAAATCCGTCGGGAAGAGAACTCTCTTCGGTTGGGTACTCAATCTTCGCGGAGCGGCGTGTCGAAATGTGGCAGTTGAATAAAAGGACGTGACCGTCGTCCGTTCCAAGTGACATGATCTGGCGGCCAACTTCGTCCGGATCACCGTCACTTGATTCGCCGTCCGTGAGATGCAGAATGGTCGGCGGAAAACCGCGCGGGTGCTCCGACAGCCAACGCTGAAGAATGTCTTTCACTCTCGTCAACGCTTCGCACATCGGAGTCTTTCCGTCAGCGGTGGGATGAATCCAAACTGGATAACGCACCGGTATTTCAACCCAACTCCCGGCGCCGTCCGAGACTCTCTTGTAACTACTCTTTACCTGCAGCGGATAATCGGCGACCTCGGAGATCGGCACCATGTCGCGCGCCGCCAGCGGACCGGAAAAGCAGGTCGACACGTTGCGTCCATAACCGATGACGGAGACGTGGTAATAATTCCTGACTTCCTCGGTTTTGGTGCAGCGGATTACAAGATCGTGCAGGGTATGATTGACGACCTCGGCAACGAACTCCGCCTTCTTGCGGACGGAGTCGCCACTGAACGAGTCGCCCATCGATCCTGATTGATCTATCAGAAGAATAATGCACGTGGGGTTTGCGCGAGTGATCTGGGCCGAATACATTGCGGGTATTTTATTACTGACAGGGCGAAGTGCACCAGAGGGGGCGCCATTGTTGTTCAGTAACCTCAGCGCCAATCGGCAAAGGTACGGGTGGAACTACGCATCCTGCATGGCCGACCGAGTTTAGCCACAAAGAAGCACAAAGGCTCAAACATCAGGAGAACCTATTTGTGCTTTTGTGCCTTTTTGTGGCAAAAGACTTTTGAGGCCAAGAAGATGAGTTCCTTTTTGGAAATGTGGCGCCCCAACAAACCTTGACTAAGGCGTCACATTCTATTATTAACCTCGCGACTGTTCGCTCATTACCTATCAGTCAGCCCATCCCGCAAAGGAGCCCCCAATGGCCGACAAAGAAACCACTGTCGCAGTCAATTCAAGCACTAAGGTCAACAAAGTAGCGTCGGGGAATGGAGACAAACCCCAACCGAGCTCGTATCAGCACGCGCTCATTCCGTCGCGCGACAGCAACGTCATAAAGGAAGCGTTGGTGATTCTGCGTGGTGGCCAGGAAACACCACAAAGAATCCTTGAACTCGCCACCAAGCTGAAGAGTGAGCTGCGATTCGGCTACGCCCGCCGGTTATTGCTGCGTGCCAGTCAGCACAAAGACACTCCACTCGATCAGACGCTGCGCGAGAAGATCTATCAACAGCTCGCCCTCTGTACCTACAAAGATCAGGACCTGCCTGCCGACGAACGGCTCGATCGCGCGCTCGAGATACTACGCGAGATCGCGGATTTTGAAACCACGACAGTACAGGAAACGCTCGGTTTGATCGCCGCGGTATACAAGCAAAGATGGGAGGTTGACAATCAGCGGGAGCACCTGGAGCAGTCACTTGTTTATTACTTGCGCGGCTACGATCAAGGACCACGCGATGACCAGGGCTATACCGGAATCAATGCAGCGTACATTCTCGATCGACTGGCGAACCTGGAAGAAACGCAAGCGAAAAAGGCCGGTCGCGAGTACGTTGATAAGGAGTACCGCGACAAGGCGCGCTCAATCCGAGAAAAAATCGTCAAAGAAGTCGGATCACTAATTGATGATCCCGCTCACAAATGGGTCAATGATAAATGGTGGTACTACGCCGCCGTCGCCGAAGCCCATTTCGGACTGCAGAACTACGATGAAGCAGTTAAGTGGATACGTACCGGCCAGAAGGCCGCCGGACAAGTTTATGAATGGGAACTCGAAACCTGTGCGCGTCAACTCGCTGCTATTGCGTGTCTTCAGCCAGATCGAGATATGGGCGCAGCCTGGGACGCTATCAAACGTGCGTTCGGCGTTGATGCCGCATCGCGCTCTGCTTTCACAGGAAAAGTCGGCCTCGCTTTGTCAGGTGGAGGTTTTCGCGCCTCGCTATATCACATTGGCGTGCTTGCGCAGCTCGCCGAGCTGGACCTGCTGCGCAAAGTCGAAGTCTTGTCATGCGTCTCAGGCGGATCGATCCTCGGCGCTCACTACTATCTAAAAGTACGTCACCTGCTGCAAACAAAGACCGACGCAGAGATCACTCGTGAAGACTACATTCAACTCGTCCACGAGATGGTTGACGAGTTCGTCGCCGGCGTGCAAAAGAATATTCGCACTCGGGTTGCAGTCAATCCCTTTAAGAACTTCCGAATATTCTGGAGCAATGAGTACTCGCGAACATTCAGGATAGCGGAACTGTACGAAGAGCACCTTTACTCAAGAGTTAAGGATGGCCACACCGAAGGCCCACGCTGGCTGAATGAATTGACGATCGCACCACTAACAAAAATAAACGGCGAGGTCTTCAACGACACCTCGTTTGCTCCGAAATATCAAAACTGGCGACGCGACGCGAAAGTGCCAATCCTGGTGCTCAACGCAGCTACCCTCAACACGGGTCACACGTGGCAATTTACAGCGACGTGGATGGGCGAAGCGCCGGCGGGTATCGATAGTGAGATCGACGGCAACGAGAGGCTGCGTCGCATGTATTACGGAGACGCGCCCGAAGACCACCAGAAAATCCGACTGGGCCAGGCTGCGGGCGCATCCGCGGCGGTCCCCGGACTCTTTGCACCGCTGACGTTCGACAATCTCTATCCTGACCGCATGATCCGGCTTGTGGACGGCGGTGTAGCCGACAACCAGGGTGTCGCCTCGTTGCTCGAGCAGGATTGCAGGGTCATGCTTGTCAGCGATGCGAGCGGGCAGATGGAATCGCAATCTGCCTCCAGCGCAAAAATTCTTGGAGTCTTGCTGCGCTCGAACAGTATCTTTCAGGCACGGATTCGTGAGGCTGAATACCATGATTTGAAAGGCCGTCGTCGTTCGAGTTTACTACGCGGCTTCATGTTCGTTCACCTGAAAGGCGATCTCAGTGTGGATCCGGTCGATTGGCTTGATTGTTTAGATCCTTACGATCCACGCGACGACGTGCAACCGCTCTGGCGCCGTGATCGGTACACACGCTACGGCATCGCTAAAGATGTCCAGCAACTGCTTTCGGCGTTGCGCACTGATCTTGATTCTTTCTCGGAAGCGGAGGCCTACGCATTGATGACCAGCGCGTACCGCATGACCGAGTTTCAAATCAAACAGGAAAAATGCGTGGAAGATTTTGTTGAGACCGAGCAAAGTGAGCCGTGGAAGTTCCTTGAGATCGAAGATTATATGAGGGGATCAGGTAAGGGAAACAAGTACCTGAAAAAACTGCTTACCGTGGGCTCGAGCAGCGCCTTCAAAGTTTGGCAGATCGACCCGATACTGAAAAACCTTTTGCGTATCGCCTTAGTCTTAATCGCTGTGGCGATAGTGGCGTTGATTTACTCCTGGTGGACCACACCTCTACCTGAGTCGATCACGCAACGAGTGACTGACGTTACAACTGCATCAGCGACGGCCGTTAGTGGGTTAACGTTCCAAAGAGTTGGGCACTACATTTATGACGCGATCGTCATGATGCTCGTCTTTGCAGCGCTGGCCAAAGTCCTCACGATGCTGTTCGGCACATTCGTTTCTCAACACGCCATCGGGTTAGTGCGCTGGAAAGACACTGTGCGACGAATAGCGTTGGGCCTGATTATCAGCACGATTGGCTTTGTCGCTGCCGTGCTCCATGTCTACATCTTCGACAAACGGTTCCTGAGTTTGGGCACCTTGCAGAAAGTCAAAGGCAAGAACAGTTAACTTGGAAACAACTGTAGGGGCG
>DATFDT010000397.1:0-27857 GCA_035251975.1 Pyrinomonadaceae bacterium
AGTTTCACTTGAAGCGATTTTCCTGTCGTGCTTCGTGCTCGTCAGTCAAAACCGGCAAGCTGAAAAAGATCGCGTGCGAGCGGATATCGAATACGAAGTGAACGTGAAAGCGGAGCTCGAGGTCGCGCATCTGCACGAGAAGACCGATCGTCTCTACGAAGGAATGCTCGCGCGTTTTGCCAAGTTGGAGAAGATGATTCAGCCGGGACGTGTGGCGTGATAAAAAAATAACTCTCACGACACAAAGCTCAGGCCGTTCTCGCCGACAATGCTCACCATACTGGAGGAGCGAAACTATGCGTTGGCGAGGCGAACGGCAAAGCACAAATATTGAGGATCGACGCGGTATATCCGTCGGCAGAGTGGCGGTCGGCGGTGGACTCGGAACGATCGTCATAATGATCCTCGCGCTGCTTTTCGGTGTTAATCCGCAGCAGTTGTTCGAGCAGTTACCTTCCGATCAGCCTGGCGTGCAAAGCTCGCGTCCCAACAGTCCGGAAGAAGAAGAGCTGAAACAATTCGTCTCGGTAGTCCTGGCGAAGTCGGAAGATGTCTGGACGGACGTCTTTCGGCAGAACGGGCGGCAGTATCGAGAGCCGACGCTCGTGCTTTTTACTGATCGGGTGCAGTCTGCGTGTGGAATGACGGGTGCTGCTGTTGGTCCATTCTATTGTCCGGGTGATGAAAAGGTTTACATCGATCTCTCGTTTTATGAACAACTGCGCCGCGAGTTCAACGCGCCGGGAGATTTCGCGCAGGCGTACGTCGTTGCGCACGAGGTTGGGCATCACGTGCAGAAGCTTTTAGGAATTACCGATCGCGTCGATTCGTTGCGCGGACGAGTGGGTGAACTCGAAGCGAATCAGATGTCGGTGCGGTTGGAGTTGCAGGCAGATTTCTTTGCCGGTGTGTTTGCGAAGTACGTGCAGAACCAGGGACTACTGGAGTCCGGTGACATCGAAGAAGCGTTACGGGCAGCGAGTGCGGTTGGCGACGATCAGATACAGAAACGGACGGCAGGTTACGTCGTCCCTGACTCGTTCACACATGGAACCTCGGAGCAGCGGTTGCGCTGGTTTAGGAAAGGTTACGACACCGGCGATATGCGCCAGGGCGACACATTCGGTGCGCGTAGCTTGTAAATAAATCCGCGTTTTCAATCCGCGTTAATCCGTGTTCACATAACGTCGCGTCTTGTGAACTCAAGACACCGAACCCGGGCAACATTCGGATCGCCGTCGTCTTACCCGCAGCCGGCCGTGATTTATTAACGCTGTCCACAAAGAGGCACAAAGTTCGGCCACAAAGAAGCCCAAAATCCCAAATGGAGGTTTTGATCTCTTTTGTGCCTTTTCCGCTTTTGTGATTTTGTGCCTTTTCGTGGCTCAAAGTCTCAAATTTTTCGTTGCCGATGCGGTAGCGTTGCCAGTCTTTGTAATCGAAGTGCCACCACTCGGCCTCATACACTGTAAAACCTTCGGCCTCCATTGCGGCGCGTAAAAGATCGCGATGCCAGCGCTGAAGTGAAGTGCCGCCTGGATAATTCGGGTAAGCGCGATCGGTAGTTTCGTCGTACGTGCTGACCATCTCGACCGGCTTTCCCGTTTTCAGATCGTAAAGCGTGAGATCGACCGCGGCGCCGCGATTGTGACGCGAGCCTTTCGATGGATCCGCGACAAAAATCTTCTTGTCGTCCGGCGTCGCATCCCAAAACACCTTCGTGACGTACCACGGACGATAACCATCGTGAACGAGTAAGCCATAACCCAACGACTTCAATCCGCGATTGGCGCGCACGAGAGCTTCCGCGGGAGCGCGTTGCAGGAACGCGCGTGGCTGGGAATAGAAAACTGAGCCGAAGAGATTGTTTGTCGTGGCGTAACGGATGTCGAGCTTGATCGTCGGATCGAGTTTGGTTAGCTCGACGAGATCGGTCGGCAGAAAGTCGCCTGCTTCCTGTGGTGGTTGAGCGGCGAGTGCTTCTTTAATTAAATCGGGCACTGGACGGAGCGGTGTAACTTTGAGTTGAGTGGCGCCTTCGTCAGGACCGAGTGGCTTGCGTGTGTAGACAACATTGTCGAGGTTGAGTTGTTTTCGGGAGAAGGCGGCGAGAGGAAGTTCGCTGTGAGTGGGGTTTCCCTTGGTGACTGCGTAAAGCTTGCCACCGTTTTCCGTAACGATGACGGTTTTATCATCGTGAACGTATTCGCCAATCAGAGGACGCAAGCGCGCGGGCGCCGGGCGAGGTTTGGGTTGCTGCGCGTTGGCTGCGAACGCGACTAATAGAATTAGAAAGACAGAAATCGAGCGTAGTTTTAGAAAGGATGACAGGATTTTCATGATTACAGGATGGCATTCTGGATCTTTTCGAGAGCGCCGTGGAGAACATCCCCCTCGCGCGCGATGCAAAGTCGCATGTAGTTGTCGAACTCTCTGCTATCAGCGAACGCGCCGCCCGGCACGCCGGCGACGCCTTTGCTGATCAGCATCTCGTTGAAATCGATTGCATCGCCGAAACCTTCCGGAATGCGCGCCCAGATGTAGAACGCCGATCCGGATTCATAGATCTTGAAACCGACCTTGCTCAACGCCTCGACTGCCGCTTTTCGTTTGCCCGTGAACTTGTCACGCAGCACGTTGTAGTAATTTGGATCTGACATCAACACGCTCGCGAGTGCGAGTTGCAGCGGCGTGGGCGAACAGACATAGAAGACGTTGTTCGCGTTGTTCAGCGGCTGAATGAGCTTCGACGCGCCGTATACATAACCGAGTCGCCAGCCGGAAATGTTCCACGACTTCGAAAACGAGTTAACCGTGATCGTCCGCTCCCACATGCCGTCCAATGTCGCGATCGACGTGTGCGGATTCTCACCGACAACGTAGTGCTCGTACACCTCGTCGGCGATACATAACAGATCAAACTCCTGGCACACCGCAGCGATCGCTTCGAGCTCAACGCTCGTGAACACTTTGCCCGTCGGATTCGCCGGACTGCACGCGATGATGGCGCGCAACGGAAACTGCGATTGATTCTTCCATTCACGACAGCGCGCGCGTAACTCGTCCACGTCAAGCTCGAGGTTCGGACCGTGCAGCGGCAGAACATGTGAATGCCCACCGAGCTCATCAAGGATTTTACGGTGATACGGATAGTAAGGCTCGAAAACAAGGGCCGCCGAATTTTTCAGATGCGTGTGTGCGATCGCGATCAGGGCACCCGTTGCCCCCGGCGTGATCAACAACTCGAGGGGCGTAGCTTTTGGATCGACTTGAATATTATTGAAGCGCGCGATCTTCTTCGCCACGGCATCGCGCAGATCGCCCACGCCTTCCGCGGGACTGTAGTGATTGCGGCTCGCCTTGATTAACTCTGCAGCGGCCTGGGCCAGTTTCGGATTGATCGCTAACTCAGATTGGCCTTGTACGAGATTCCCACTCGGTGGAACTAGTCTGGTAATGGTCCGGATTTCCGGTTGTGCTTTAGGTTTTGGGGTCATTTCGGTGCCAGATTATAGTCACAGATCATGCGGATTTGAAAAAGCGGATCTACACGGATCAATCCACGCGAGAAATGTGGCTCCTATTGACATTCTATACGAGCGCTGGTATCTATCCTGTATCGATTGTCTATAGGAGCTTTGATGAAGAAGACGAAGAACGATCTTTTACAGGGCACACTCGATCTTTTAGTGCTGCAATCACTCAGCCTGGGGCCGCTGCACGGGCTCGGTGTTTCCGATCGCATCGCGCAGATCACACAGGGCGCTTTTAAAGTTAAACCCGGCTCACTCTTCCCTGCCCTGCATCGTCTCGAAGAAGCTGGCTGGCTCAAGTCATCCTGGGGCGAGTCAGACAATAACCGCCGCGCCAAATATTACCGGCTCACCAAAGCAGGACAGCGCCAACTCAAAGTCGAAACTGAAGGCTGGCAACGTGTTTCGCTCGCAATCACCAGTGCGCTCAAAGCGACCTCGTAAGGAGAAGTTAGTATGCCGTTCCTTTCGCGCATCGCCAGCACCTGGCGCAATCTGTCTAATAAAGGTGTCGTAGATCAGGAACTCACGGAAGAGCTGCGCGCTCACATTGATTTGCTGACTGACCAGAAGATCCGTGAAGGTCTCGATCCTGCCGCAGCACGACGCGCAGCGCTGTTGGAAGTGGGCGGCGTCGAGCAAGTGAAAGAAAGAGTTCGCGAAGTGAGGGCAGGTCGCCCGCTCGACGATCTTTCGCAAGACCTACGTTATGCGTGGCGTGGCTTGCGCAAGCATCGCGCGTTCACGGCTGTGGCAGTGATCACGCTCGCGCTCGGCATCGGCGCAAACACCGCGATCTTCACCGTGATCAATACGGTGCTATTGCGGCCGCTTCCTTATGAGAAGCCCGACGAGCTTGTCGTACTTACCGAAAATGTTTCAGAGCGTCCGGCTGGTGTGTCCTATCAAAACTACGTCGACTGGCGAAATCAAAACAGCGTCTTTGAAAACGTCACTGCCCTGCGTCCACGTGAGAGTTTTAACCTGGTTGGCGCGGGCGAGAGCGAGCGACTTCAGGGACGGCTCGTCTCCGCAAACTTTCTCTCGACACTCGGTATCAAACCAATTCGCGGGCGCGACTTTCTCGCCGAAGACGACCAACCGAGCGCGACTCCAGTCGCGATCATCAGCCACGCACTCTGGCAGAGACGTTTCGGCGCTGACGAAAGCATCATCGGCAAACAACTCACTCTTAACAGTCAGCAATACACGGTCATCGGCATCACTCCACCAAACTTTCGCTTCGGCTCCGACGCCGACGTATCTGTTCCAATCGGCCTGTCAGCCGAACGCTTCAAACTGCGCGGCAAAGATCCAGGCATCACTGCGTTCGCACGATTGAAGCAAGGCACGTCGATCGAAAACGCGAACGCGGAGCTCAACACGATCGCCGCACGTCTCGAACAACAGTATCCCGAAACGAACACCGGCCGCCGCGTGCGCATCGAGTCTCTTCGAGAAAGCGTTGTTGGTGACATTCGCCCGATGCTGCTGACACTTCTGGGCGCGGTCGGTTTCGTTTTGCTGATCGCGTGCGCGAACGTCGCCAATCTTCTGTTGACGCGCTCGGCGGGACGGCAAAGAGAGATGGCGATTCGCACTGCACTCGGCGCCGGACGCATGCGCATACTGCGACAGTTGTTCACTGAAAGCACCGTGCTCGCGCTCGCCGGCGGTGTCGTTGGGTTGTTGCTCGCAATCTGGGGAGGAAGAGTGCTCTCGTCGTACATTCCGGAAGGAATTCCGCGCATGACCGAGCTCGCTATCGATGCGCGCGTGCTGGCCTTCACGTTCGGTGCGTCGCTGCTCACGGGTGTTTTCTTTGGACTAGCTCCGGCACTCCAGTCTGCCAAGACCAATCTCACCGAAATGTTGAAAGAAGGTGAGCGCAATTCGTCGACGAGCAACAACCGCGCGGGCAAGTTGCTCGTGATCTCTGAAGTCGCACTCACGCTCGTGTTGCTGGTCGGTGCGGGTTTGCTCGTGAAAAGTTTCTGGCGCTTGAGCCAGGTCAATCCGGGTTTCGATCCACAAAACGTGCTCGCGATGCAGATCTCGATCAATGCGCGTCCTGATGAAGGTCCACGTGTTGATAACTTTTTGAGCGAGTTGAAGCAGCGCGTGAAGGAACTGCCGGGCGTGCAAGCTGTTTCCGTTTCAAATGGGCTTCCGTTTGAAGGTGCAAACTTTCCGCCTATCGTGCTCGAAGGCAAGGCTGCACCGCCGCCGGGCCAGGATCCGAGTGGGCTGCTCTACATCGTGAGTCCGGATTACTTCAAAACGATGGGCATCGATCTCGTTCGCGGTCGTCTCTTCTCGACTGAAGATCGCAAAGACACGCCACAAGTCGCGCTCATCGATGAGGTGTTTGCGCGCCAGTATTTTCCCAACGAAGATCCAATCGGAAAACGATTCAAACTCAACACGCCGGACGCTGACAGTCGCGAAATCATCGGCGTCGTCCGACACGTCGAACATTCTTCACTCGAAGGACGCACCACCAACACCGCAGAGTTTTATTTCAACTTCGATCAGCTTTCGCTCGCGACTTTGCCGAGATACGTGCGGCGCGTGAATCTCCTCGCGCGGGCGACAGTGGAGCCGCTCAGTCTCGCTGGATCAGTGCGAAATCAGATCTCCGCGCTTGATAAAGATCAGGCTGTCTTCAACATACGCACGATGGAACAGGCACTCGCGCAGTCAGTGGAGGCGCGTCGATTTTCGATGATCCTGCTGGCGGTCTTCGCACTGCTGGCGCTGATACTCGCGGCTGTCGGCATCTACGGCGTGATCTCGTATTCAGTCGCCCAACGCACACGCGAAGTCGGCATCCGCATGGCGCTCGGCGCGAAGACGATCGACGTTCTGAACCTCGTCTTGCGCGACGGACTGAAACTCGTCTTTGTCGGCATCGTCGTTGGACTAGGCGGCGCGCTGTTACTCACCCGCTTGATGGCAACCCTTCTCTTTGGCGTGACTACAACCGACGCTCTTACATACGTCACCGTCGCCCTCGGACTCATCATCGTCGCTCTTTTTGCGTGTTGCATACCGGCGCGGCGCGCAACGAAAGTCGATCCGCTCGTCGCCTTAAGATTTGAATAGAATTTACTGCAGGGTCGGCCCTCCGTGGCCGCCCGTGCCTGAGTCATACGCGTTCTCACGGAACGGGCGGCCACTGAGGGCCGCCTCTACAGTTGCTTCTGCGACACTTTAGAATCTAAGCTGCCCGGTCGTGCATCGCATATATTTCAGCCGCCGTGAATTCTGCGCGATTGCGTCGCTTGCGCTTGGTAGTGCGTGCAAACGCATCGGCGGCTCGGTGATCGTGAGCGATGGACGACTCAGCGCGCGCCCGCGTAACGGTGTTAAGACTTCCGCAACTGGAGAGATCAAGCTCGGTCTCGATAGTGAGCGTGACGCGGTGCTTCAGATACCGAAGAACGCGGGCCAACGGCCACTGCCGCTCTTCGTGATGTTGCACGGAGCGACGCAGAGTTCTGACGAGATGTTCTGGTATTTGGGCACGACTCACGAAGACGCAGGAATCGCTGTGCTTGCTCCAAACTCACGCGACACCACATGGGACGCGATGGGTGGTGACGGTTTCGGAATAGATGTCGAGTATTTGAATCGCGCACTCGAACGCGTGTTTGAGACTACGGCCATCGATCCGGCGCGCGTGTCGATCGGTGGATTTTCCGACGGCGCCAGTTACGGGCTCTCACTCGGATTGATTAATGGCGACTTCTTCAAAAGCATAGTCGCATTCTCACCCGGATTCGTGATCAGCGGCGATCTGCACGGGCAGCCGCGCATCTACATCTCACACGGTACGCGCGATCACATTCTTCCGATCGATCGTTGTGGCCGGCGTATCGCCGCGGGCCTGAAGTCTTACGGCTACGACGTCACGTTTCGCGAGTTCGACGGCGATCACGAAATTACCGCGGACGTCGCGCGCGAGGGATTGTCGTGGTGTTGAAAGCACGCTAGCTTACACGCGCGTCGCCTCACTTCGATGCGGCATGCAGTAATAGTTTCAAGCAAAAAACTGAAAGACGCTTGGTCCAACGCGCGATTTACGTTGAGGCGTGATCACGGCACAGAATTTTCATGGTCACGACGCAAAAGAACCGCTTGGCAATGTACGGAGTAAAGCGGCACGGGTCCGCTCCGACTACGGTTCGGTCACTTCCTCTGCAACTGGTTTTTTTAGCCACAAAAGGGCAAACGAGGAAAGGTCAGAGTTCAAGAGTTCAAGCGTTCAAGCGGCTTTGTCCGAAAAGTCGTTATACATGCTCTTCTCTGTGCAATCTCTGCGCTCTCTGTGCCTCTGTGGTTGAAGATTGCTTAGGAAAAACAACCACAGAGACTCAGAGAGCGCAGAGGTTGCACAGAGAAATCAGACTTTTCGGGCAGAGCCAGTTCAAGCTTTAGCTTGCGGTGGTAAACCCGAGACTGCAGCCTAAAGGCTGAACTTTGAAATTCCTCTTGTGCCTTTTTGTGGCTAACGACTGCGGCGACCACCGAGCTGCGCAGACAGTTTTAGCGCAGTGGTTTGCACAATCTTCCCTAACGACGGCAGATAATCATCGTTGAGCTGACTAACCGTTCCCGTCACGCCAATCGCCGCTGCCACCTCTCCACTTGCTGAAAACACCGGCGCGGCGACACAACGCACGCCAACAGCGTGTTCTTCGTCATCAATCGCATAACCACGACGGCAAATCGCGGCGAGCTCTTCGAATAGATGTGGCAGCGTCACGATTGTCCGTGGTGACACGGGCCTGAGCGGATGTAGTCCCGCGATCTCCTGCACTTCTTCACGACTCAAGTGACAGATCAGCGCCTTACCGACTGCCGTAGCCTGTGGCGCCACACGTCTTCCATTCCAGATGTCCATCTTGATGAAGCCCGGCGATTCGATCCGCTCGATGTAGACGGCGTCGCCGTGATCGAGAATGGCGAGATGCGCTCCGAGACGTGTCGTCTCAACGAGCTGTCGCAAATGCGGCATCGCGAGTTCTCGCAGCGCCATGCCCTGCATCGCTTGACCACCAAGACTCAAAACGCGGATCCCGAGCGTGTGTTGTCCGGTTTCGGGGTCGCGGCGCACGTATCCACGAGTAACCAGTGTCCGCAAAAGGTAACTGGTCGAGCTCTTCGGCACGTGCGCAACACGACTAATTTCGGACGTGCTCAGCCCGTGATTCCGGCTGGCGAGGAGTTCGAGAATCGATAGCGCCCGCTCCACCGACGTTACCTGTTCACGATTGTGATCACACTTCCCTGACTCTTGAGTTCTGGCGACGGCTGCCTTCATCTTCGATTCCTCCCCACCAAGAAAATACTGTTCACAATGCCGAATCGACTCATTTGGCCTAACACATCAATGAAAGGCCTTTTCCAAAGGAATTTATCTGAACGCCGATGGTGCGCTATCGCACCTTTTGAAACATCGCGTTCACAATCCTGATTAGCTTGTTGCGGGGGTTTCAAACGCATGCTAAACCTGCGGGCACATCATGACAAGCACTCGTTCACAATACGGAACACGTTTCAACACTGCGCCACCGAAATTTAATCCGAAAACCGACTTGCCGCCGGGCTTCATGGAGTTTTTGCTGCCGCTTCATCGTGAGCTGACACCGCGACAGCAAACGCTGAGGCAAAAGCGCGCCGAGGTCCTTGCGTTATCGCACCGTGGAAAGAAGCCAAACTACCTGCCGCCCTCTGAAGCCACGACGACAGATTGGACGATTCCTCTGCCCGGCTGGTGCGTCGATCAGCGTAACCAGATGACGGGACCCGCGGACGACGCCGAGCTCGTGGTGAAGATGCTGAACTCGGGCGCGCCGGGCGTTATGCTCGATCTCGAAGACTCCACAGCGAACACCTGGTCAAACCTCATGACCGGCATTGCGAATATCGATGCGGCATTAAAAGGCGAGCTCAATTACTGCGACGCGAAGCGACAAACGAACGTCGGAATCAAGGAAAGCACCACAGTCACGTTCACGCGCCCGCGGGGTTTGCACATCAGCCAGGCGGGTGTCGTCAAAGACGGGCTGATGTCGGCTTCACTTTTTGACGTGGCGATGGTCGCGTACCAGGCTGATATCGATCGTCTCCGTCATCCGCTCAGCTTCTATATTCCGAAATCCGAGTCTGCGGAAGAGGCTTTGTGGTGGCGCGATCTCTTACGAGCGATTGAAGATGCGAAAGGGTTGTCGCGCGGTTATATCAAGTGCATGGCGCTGGTTGAGTCACACCCGATCGCGTATCAAATGGAGGAGTTCATCTATCACCTGCGCGATCACATCATCGGCTTGAATCTTGGTCGCTGGGATTACATGGCCAGCCTGATCCATTTCAACTTCGAAGATCCCGAGTGGATCCTGCCCGATCGAAACACGATTCCACACAACGTGCCATTCTTTCAGAACCTGCGCGAGCTTCTTGCTGAGACGTGCCACAAGCACGGCATCCTCGCGATCGGCGGCATGACCGCGCTCTATCCGAGCCGCACCGATGCCGAGTTGAACGAACGCGCGCTGCGGGTGCTCGCGGAAGACAAAAAGAACGAGGCCAACTGTTTGATGGACGGCGCCTGGACCGGACATCCGGACCAGAACGAGATCGCCGTGGGGCAGTTTCCCTTTCCAAATCAGGTCAGTGCGCGCAAACCCGACGTTGCAGCACAACCCGATCTGCGTCCTGCACCGTTAGCAGTCGGGAAGATCACGACTAATGGAACACGCGCTGCGATTCGCACGGTAATCCGTTATCGCAACGGCGTGCTGAACGGCAAAGGCGCCAGCCTGCTCGACGGCTACATGGAAGACCTCGCGACCGATCGCATCTATCGCCTGATGATTGCGCAACGCGTTCGTCATCACGACTGTCTCGAGATGGAAGAGGCCAGCGATCAAATCCGCCACACGCCGGAGACGATCAGCCAGATGTTCGATCAGGAGCTCGATCGCATTTTGAGAGAGCTTCCGGCGGGCGTGAATGGTCCTGTGATTGAAAAGTATCGAGCCGCGCGCCACATCAGCGAATTGCTTATTCGGAATCAGGAATTCGATCCGATCTGAAGTTATTGAAAACGATCCACTGGGGAGGAACACCGATGAAAACTTACGATCATGTTGTACTGGAAAATGCATGGGCCACGTCTGAACGCTGGCGCGGAATCAGGCGCGACTACACGGCCGAAGATGTCGTGAAGCTGCGCGGGTCTGTCGAGATCAAATACACGCTGGCCGAGCGTGGGGCAAAACGTCTCTGGGAGCTCTTGCATAGCGAGTCATACGTGGGCGCACTCGGAGCGATGACTGGCTGCCAGGCAGTGCAACAAGTGCAGGCCGGGTTGAAGGCGATCTACTTGAGCGGTTGGCAAGTGGCCGCTGACGCAAACGTAGCCGGTCAGATGTATCCCGATCAGAGTTTGTATCCGGCGAACAGCGTTCCGGACGTCGTGCGCAAGATCAATCACGCTTTTCAACGCGCCGATCAGATCGATCATGCCGAAGGACGCAACGGCATCGACTGGTTTGCGCCGATCGTCGCTGATGCGGAAGCGGGTTTTGGCGGTTGCTTGAATGCGTTTGAGTTGATGAAGGCGATGATTGAAGCGGGCGTGGCGGGCGTGCACTTCGAAGATCAACTTGCGTCGTGTAAGAAGTGCGGTCACATGGGCGGAAAAGTTCTGGTGCCGACGCAGGAGTTTATTCAGAAGTTGACTGCGGCACGTTTGGCCGCTGACGTTCTCGGTGTTGACACGATCCTCGTTGCGCGCACTGATGCAGATGCTGCTGGTCTACTTACGAGCGATGTTGACGAGCGCGATCATCCATTTCTGACAGGCAGTCGCACTACGGAAGGATTTTTCACCGTCAAACCCGGCTTGGACCAGGCGATTGCGCGTGGCCTCGCGTATGCGCCGTACGCTGATATGGTGTGGTGTGAGACTTCCGAGCCAAACCTCGACGACGCCGCAGAGTTTGCAGAAGCGATTCACGAGAAGTTTCCGGGCAAGCTGCTGGCCTACAACTGTTCGCCGTCGTTCAACTGGAAGAAGAAACTGGACGATCGCACGATTGCGAAGTTTCAAAAAGAGCTGGCGTCGAGGGGTTACAAGTTTCAGTTCATAACCCTCGCCGGTTTTCACGCGCTCAATCTCGCGATGTTCGAGCTGGCCCGAGACTATCGCGACACGGGCATGAGCGCCTACGCTGCCCTTCAGGCCACCGAATTCGAACGCGCCGCCGACAGCGATTACCGCGCGGTCAAACATCAGGCGTTTGTCGGCACCGGCTACTTCGACACCATCACCCAGATCGTCGCCGGCGGCTCGTCATCTACAACAGCGCTAACGGGGTCAACCGAACAAGCACAGTTTGGTACACCGATAACACAGATGGGACAGATGACACCGATATCCGCGTAAATCTGAAAAGCAAATCCGATCAATCCGTGTCCTTCCTATTGACAGCCAATAGGAGCAGCCGCTAGACTTTCGGCTTCCTATTGGCTGACTAGAGGAAGACATGAACAAGCAACAAGCTGACCTGTTCAAACAGGGCACGCTCGAACTCTTAATCCTGCGACTGCTCAGCTCCGGTAGCCTGAACGGCTGGGACATCATGCAGCGTATCGAGCTGCTGTCTGCCGACGTGCTCACTGTTACCGCCGGCGCTCTTTACCCGGCACTACATCGCCTCGAAGCGCGCGGCCTCATCTCCGCCGTCTGGCGGCCCTCCGATAACAATCGGCGAGCAAAGTTTTATGGCTTGACCGCGCGCGGGCGCAAACAGCTCGAAGCGCAACGCAAGCAATGGGAGCGATTCTCCGATGCAGTCGCTCTGGTTTTACGAGATGCGTGAGGATTTCCGTGAACTTACAAGATTTACTACGCCGGTGGCGCGCGCTAACTCATCACCACGAACTGGACCAGGAGCTCGACGAAGAGTTGCGCTTTCATCTCGATCGACAAATCGAGCAAAACATCAAGAACGGTATGTCTCCCGAAGACGCACGCCTCGCGGCAATGAAGTCGTTCAGCCGCGTGGACCAGTCGAAGGAAGAGTGTCGAGACGCACGCGGCGTCGGATTCATTGAGAACCTGCTGCGCGATGCTTCCTACAGCCTGCGCGTGCTACTCAAGAATTACGCTTTCACGATCGTTGTTGTGCTGACGCTCGCGCTCGGCATCGGCGCGAATACCGCGATCTTCAGTTTCGCCAACGGCATTCTGCTGCGACCACTTCCCTATCCTCAATCCGATCGACTCGTCGTGCTCGATGAGTTCTCGTACAAACAGGGCGTCGAATCGATGGCTGTTTCGTACCCGAACTTCCTCGATTGGCGGGAGCAAAACAAGAGTTTCGAAGACATCGGCATCTACTACAACACCAGCCGTTTCGCTATGAGCGGAGCGGGTGAGCCAATCGACGTTCGTGGCTCTTACATCTCACATGGCCTCTTCGAGATTCTGCGTGTGTCGCCGCAACTGGGCCGCACCTTTACGGCGCGCGAGGACACTCCCGATGAAGAGTGGGTCGTGATCCTTGGTCACAATCTCTGGCAAAGAAGCTTTGGCGGTGATCCAAACATCATCGGTCGCAAGATCATGCTCAACAGCCGCGCGCGCACGGTTGTCGGTGTGATGCCAAACGGTTTCAACTTTCCGGATACTGCTGAGTTGTGGGCCCCAGTCGCTTTAACGACAAAGACGTTCACGCGAACCGATCATGGTCTCCTCTCGATCGCGCGTTTGAAAGACGGCCTCACTCTCACGGAAGCGCAAGCCGAGATGCAAAACATCGCAGCGCGTGTCGAGCAAGCGAATCCCGTCACCAACGAAGGTCTCGGTGTGAAGGTGAAGAGTCTGCACGACACTCTGACTGGCGACTATCGCGAAGCACTCTTGATTCTTCTCGGTGTGGTCGGGTGCGTGTTGCTGGTGGCGTGTGTAAACGTGGCAAACCTCATGCTCGCACGTGCGACGGCAAGGCAAAGAGAATTTGCGCTGCGTGCGGCGCTGGGTGCGAGTCGTTGGCGAATCATGCGCCAGCTTCTGGTTGAGAGTTTGTTACTCGCTTTAGTCGGTGGAGTTGTCGGGTTTTTCATGTCGATCTGGGCGCTGCGCCTGTTGTTGACTGCGATTCCAGGCCAGCTACCGTTCTGGATGAACTTCGGCATCGATCTGCGCGTGCTCGGGTTCACTGCTGCCATCACATTGTTGACTGGTCTGCTGTTTGGCGCGGCTCCTGCGTTGCAAACCTCACGCGTCGATCTCAACGACACACTGAAAGAAGGTGGCCGCGGAGCTTCAGGTGTGCGTAGTCGTGCACGCAGTCTGCTCGTCGTCGCAGAAATTGCCTTGTCCCTCGTGGTGCTGGTTGGTGCAGGCTTGATGATCCAGAGTTTCCTGCGTCTGAAGCGTGTCAACATCGGGCTGGACGCGCACAACGTTCTCACTGCAAACATCAGTCTGCCGCGTGTGAAATACAAGGAAGACGATCAGCGTGTGGCATTTTACAAACAGTTGCTGGAGCGTATGCGCAATCTGCCTGGAATCGAGGCGGCAAGTGCGACGGGCACGCTGCCATTAGGAGGAAGTTATTGGGGACGAAGTCTTACAGTCGAGGGTTTCCCAGTGCTGTCTGTCGGCCAGGCGCCGGCGATTCAACACACGGTTGTGACTTCCGATTACTTTCGCACGATGGGAATACCTTTGCTCGCCGGGCGTGATTTCAATGACGCCGATGCGAAGGATTCACCAAACGTGACGATCATCGATGAGCGACTCGCGCGTGAGTACTGGCCTAACCAGAGCCCGATCGGTAAGCGCGTTCGTTTTGGACCACCGGAAGATAACGAGCCGTGGCACACGATCGTCGGCGTAGTTGGCACGGTCAGACATCAACGGATGCAGGAAGACACGCGCAAGAGTGTTTACTTGCCGCAGGCGAAGATTCCCATTGGCGGAATGGCGCTCGTGCTCCGGACCAGTTCAAATCCTCAGGAATTAACGGGTGCGCTTCGGCGCGAAGTAGCGCAGCTCGATCCGGATCTGCCAGTGAGTGAAGTCGCGACGATGGAGGAAGTAGTCGCTGAGTCGATCTGGCAGCCGCGGCTTTACGCGACGTTGTTTGGCGCGTTTGCCGGTGGTGCGTTGTTGCTCGCGCTGATCGGGATTTACGGGGTGATGGCGTTTCTCGTGCAGACGAGAACACACGAGATTGGTGTGCGCATGGCGTTAGGCGCCTCGACGCGCGACGTTTTCAATCTAATCGTTGGACGTGGAATGAAGTTGACGGCCGTGGGCGTGTTGATTGGCGTGGGCGGTGCGATCGCGTTGACGCGTTTGATGCACAGTCTTCTTTTTAATACGAGTGCGACCGATCCACTCACATTTGTCATGATCTCAGCGCTGTTGTCGGTGGCGGCGTTTCTTGCATGCTACCTGCCGGCCCGCCGCGCGGCGAAGGTAGATCCGTTGATCGCGCTGCGATACGAGTAGTAGTTAACAGGATTTTCAAAATTCACAGGATTGAATCTGTGAATCCTGCAATTCTGTCTGCAACCCTCTTCCCACAATCCTCCTCTAAGGCTAACTATGCCTGACGATCGCAGCATTCTCGATTTCATTCACACCATCTGCGCCAACGGTGAGAGTGGCAGACTCGAGATCCTCGCCGGCGCCATTCAAGGGGAATTGTCTTTCGCATACGGTAAGCTTGTCGATGCGCGCTTCGGCCATCTCACGGGTTTTCGCGCAGTCAACGCCCTTGCTGCCCTGCGAGACGTGCGTTTCAGCTTTGATCCGGCGTTTGCTCCACTTGCTTCCAGTTCGATCACAGCAAGTGAGCGAGTCGTGCTTAAACAGTTCTTCGGAATCGAGACGGCGGCTACCAGTGAATACATCGAGCCTGTTGCAACTGTTCCAGATGAGATTGATGAAGTCACGCTTGTGAAGAGCGAGGTGCCTGGCGTCAGCGTTCCCACGGCGCCACCGCCACCTGCCTCACGATTTTCCTATCGAACAGCGCTCGCATTTGCTGTGTTGGCAATGGCCGTTATGGCAGCAGTCGCTATCTTTATAGATCGGTTGCACAAACCCGGCTCGTCGAAGGTCGTTGCCAGTGCCGAGTCGCCGTCACGTCCTGCTCCATTACAACAACCTGAGTCAGCCGTCACGCAAACGCCTGCACCGGCAACTGTCAGGGAAGGTAAGAAAACGGTCAACGCCGTCCGAGATGTTTCCGGCAAATGGACGGTGGTCAACTCTGTTGAGACGACCGCCTATCGCTCTTTTAAGAACATGAAGATCGGTTTCGACCTCTCGATCGATCAGACCGGCTCAACCTTCACCGGCAAAGGCCGGAAAGTTTCCGAGAACGGCCGCAGCCTGCCTGCAAACAGCCGCACTCCGATTCACGTGCAAGGCTCAATCAACGGCGACAGGATCGAAGCGACTTTCATTGAAGAAGGCTCAGCGCGAAAGTCCAACGGCACATTTGTATGGCGCCTCGACAAATCCGGACGCGGCCTCACGGGAAACTTCGCCACCACAGCCGCCCGCTCCCGTGGCAAATCAGCGGCAATTCGACTGTAATCCGTGTTATCCGTGGCTACTTGTTCGGCATCTTTTCGAGTCGCTTCAACATCTCGACAGCATTTCTGTTATTCGGATCGAGCTCGAGTGACTTCTTGTAGTTTTGTATCGCCAGCTCGCGCTCGTTGATCGTCATGTAGGCTTCGGCAAGACTGTCGTAGGTGTTGAAACCCTTCGGATAGGCCTCGACGTTGAGTTTGAAGATCTCGATAGCCTCTTTCGTTTTACCGGTTCGCAGTAGCTGGTAGCCGAGTCGATTCAGCTCCGGCTCACCGAAGTCGTACGTCGCCGACTGCTTTGCTTTCAGATCGCGATACTGTGCGATGCCCGCTTCTATTCCCTTCTCCGCGATTGTTTTGGCGAGCACCGAAACGATCGACATCTTCGGCGGGTCGTACGGTTGGTTATAAATGATCTTTCCGATTGACTCGCCCAATCGATTGACATACTCGCTGCCGGAGTTGTCGAGCATCACGATGAGGTTCTTCTCGTTCGGAAAGCGCATGATGGTGGTGCTGAAGCCGTTGATGCCGCCGTCGTGTGAAATCAGATGCACCGGCTGATTGTTCTGCTTGAACGATGCATTCGTGACGGCCCAGCCGTAGGCGTAGTTTTCGAGAAATGGTTTGTACATCAACGCCTTCGATTGTGCTGAGAGCACCTTGTCTGTGTAGAGCGCCTGGTCCCAAAGGTAGAGATCCTCGACAGTCGAATAGAGCGAACCTGCGGCGTATGGGATCGACATGTCGAGGTAAGCAGCGTTTGTGTATCCGTCAGGCGTTTTGCTGTAGCCGGAGGCGCGTTTGGAAATGAGCGTGTCGTGATGATCGTAACCCGTGTTTTTCATCCCGAGCGGATCGAAGATGTTCTGCTTCAACACCTGCTCGTAAGGTTTGCCGGTGACGCGCTCGATGATTGCGCCAAGGAGAAAGTAACCGGAGTTGTTGTAGGTGAATTTTGAGCCCGGCTCAAACTCGAGATCGCCGCTCGCATACTTCTTCACGAACTCATCGACCTTGTAAGGGTTGCGGCTGACGTTCTGAAAGAAGCCGGGCTGGCTGGTGTAACTCGGAATGCCGGATGTGTGCGTGAGCAGTTGATGAATCGTCACCTTCTCGCCGGTGTCCTTTCGATAGTCCGGCAGATAATCCGACAGTTTCGCGTCGAGTTTAATCGTACCTTGCTCTACTAATTGCAGGATGGCGGTGGCGGTGAACTGCTTTGTAATGGAGCCCAGGCGAAACCTCGTATCGGGCGTGTTCGGAATGTTCCACTCCATATTCGCCTGCCCGTACGCGCCTTTGTAAATGATCTTGCCGTTTTCAGCGACGAGTACCGTTCCATTGAACTGCCGGTACTTGTGCGCGACCGTCAGAAATTCCTGGATCTTTGCGGCATGGTCCTGCGCTACGGCGACGTATGGGGCGATAAGAAAAATGATTGCGATACACAACGGTAATCGGTTTTGTAAGAAGTCTCTTCGCATCGTAATTCTCCTGAGTTTTTGTTTTATTGCCAAACGAAAATCGCGTCGGTAAGTTGCAGTAATGAACGCAATCGGGTTTGCCCCCGTGGCCTCTGAAGACTCCGAGATCGACCGCCTGCGCGAAGCGTGCAAACGGTTGAACTTCGCGTTGCGGGCAATCAAAGATGCGCAAGGGTGTCTCACCCAAATGAACCTCGGCCAGGCCCGCGAGCGTCTCGACAATGCACAGTGGCAGGCCCGCGAAGCGAAGAAAGTGCTGGCGGAGGTTGGCAAGACAAAGACTAAAACATCGCTCGAGCGCCGGCGCGCTTAATTCATTCGCGACTTCCACACATCCGGATTGCGTCGCGAATGAAAGACAGGAATGATCTGAATCTCCCGGCCTGTAACTTCATACAAATTGCAAATGGAAAACGTCGAACGACAGCGCGCCGCATTCCTCTATAAACTACAGGGGACAAACGCGAATTAGATCGTATCCGCGAGAGCGCGGCCTCAATACACTGCATGAATTCCAGATCTAAATCCTTGCGATGGTGAGAGTACCATTAGCGGGCCTCAGTGAGTTCGGCGTCCGCTTCCGGCGTGAAGCGAAAAATCATTTTTTTGTTTAGCGCGACTTTAGAAATTCAGCTTTGATTTCATCCCATGTCCGCCCTTGACCTGGATTGTTTCTGACCCACTCAACTCGTCTATCGAGTTCCCTTTTCTGAGCATCAGTTAACTCGAAAGCTTCGTTCTCTTCCCCAATCGTGTCCCAGATTTCCTCCACTAAACGGATTCGATCAGGAATGCTGAGGTTCTTCGCAAGCTCGGTCAGTTCCATTGCCATGCCCGGATTATAGCAAAGCAGCTACTGGCGGCACATTATTCACAGCGCAATAGGTCGCGGAGATCTGAGTGGCCGCCGTAGTCGGCCCAGCCGGACGCCGTTGAGCCGACCTTCGTGTCCTTTAGGTTAGGATCTGCACCGTGGGCCAACAGAAATTCAACCATTGGTCGGTGCCCGTTCATCGCCGCGTAATGTAGCCCCGTGCCTGCGTAATCAAATCCGCCCGGGATGACGTTGATCTCCGCGCCTTTATCCAACAACAGCTTCGCCGCGTCGTTGTGGCCGTGCATGCACGCGTAAACAAAAGCATTGTTGATAATCCCCTGCTGGTCCTGCGACCACGTGTTTAGACGGTCCAAGAGCGATTGCTTGACTGCGGCATTGTGATTCGAGCAGGCGATGCTGTCGAGACTGCCAAAAGGCCAATCGATTCTGCCAGCCTCGGGTTTCAAACCCCCGTCTGCATTGAAATAACTCTCGATCATATCGGTGCGACCAAGTGCTGCTGCGGTACGCAAGTTCTGCACTCTCGCGCCGCGTTCGAGTAGCAACGTCACAACGTTCTGGTTGTTCCAGTACAAAGCTTCTTCTAACGGCGACCAGCCGCCAGTGCCGTCGATTGCCGCGCCATGATCGAGTAACAATTCAGCAGCAGCACGATTACCGATACTGGCCGCGGCGACGAGCGGCTCATTCAACTCCGCGCCGGCATCGATCAATACCGCGACGATCTCGAGGTTCTTCGGTTTGTCTTTGCCGTCCAGTACCACCGCTTGCAGCAACGTGGGATGACTTTTCGATGATCGCGAGGTGACGAGCGACGGATCCGCAGCGACGAGTGCTTTCAACTTCTCCACGTCGCCGGCACGCATAGCATCGATTGCGGGATGAAATTTTGCGTCCATGAGGTGAGTTTACTAAACGACCACGAGCACCGCTATAATCGTCGACATATGGTACCTAAGGACCCGTTAGCCACGTCGGGACTCCCGGCATTAAATGAGACTCCGTCCTCGCGCGAGGGTCAAACTCTCGAGCCGAAATTCTTGATTCTCGTGGTTGACGATTCAGCCGATAACGTGGCAGTGATCAGCCTCGATCTGCAACAACAGGGTTATCGCGTAGTGACGGCGAGTGATGGTGAAGATGCTGTTACAGTCGCGACGCAGATGTTGCCAAACCTCATTTTGATGGACATCAACCTGCCTACACTCGACGGTCTCGGTGCGACGCGCAGAATTCGTGAAACCGATGCGTTGCGAGAAGTACCGATAGTTGCGATTACGGCGTTCGGTACCGAGGGCTTTCAGCGCGCGGCTTACGACGCGGGCCTCTCCGGATATTTAACGAAGCCGATCGACTTCGACCGAATGCACTTGCTCATCGCCAGACTGCTCTCGCCTCCGGTTTCCGACAACTTAATCGGTGGAGTTAATTCTTAAGCTCAACCAGTACGAGACGGATCGTAGTGTCGCCAGTGTTCTCGGCCCAGTGAGTTACGGGATCGCGATAGATGACGTCGCCGGTTTTGAACTCACCGTCGGTGGTGGTGCCGTCAGTAGCATGGTTGCGAAACTTGCCGCCTGCGATCACATAGATCACGTATGCGGGATGAGAGTGGGTGGCCTCTTTGTCGCCGGGTTTCAGTGTAGCTTCGAGCACGCGAACACGCGGGTTCTCGAGTTTCAGTGCGATGGTTTTTGAGTTTACCTTGAGCGGATCCTGGTCACCACGCACCAGGGTCACGGCCAATAGCACACAGATCAAGATGAAGATTCGTTTCATGTTTGTCTCCTTTGGGCCACACAGTATACGGATTGACGATCTCGTGGTATAGTACTCTCAATTATGAGTAAACAAGCTCAACTAGTTTTTCCGAGTCGAGGGCGCTGGAGCGTCAAATCATATGGAGCCTCACGTGCAGTTAAGAGATTTGATTCTCAAAGCGATGCAATTTCATGGGCAAGATCAAAATGTAAGAGACAAGGGTTAGAACTCGTTCTCTTCAGTCGGGACGGCCGGGTCCGAACTTCGCATTCATATAAAAAGCGCTCATCTGAGCTTCAGCCTTAGGATAGGATAAGTAGAGAACAACAAAATGCCTGGTCCTCACCCGGGATTCAATAGAAACGTATTCATCAATTGTCCCTTTGACGACAAGTATAATTCTCTGCTCCAACCAATCCTTTTCACTATCCTTCATCTTGGGTTTACTCCTCAAATCGCTTCCCAAACCGCTGATTCTGGTGAACAACGAATCATAAAATTCTTTCACTCATTCTCAAATCCAGATACAGCCTTCACGATCTCTCCAGAATAAAATCGCGAAGACGAGGTGAGTTTTTCAGGCTGAACATACCTTTCGAATTGGGAATCGATTATGGATGTCGCCGTACAGGAGTCGGATACCTGAGGAAGAAGAGATTCCTGGTCTTAGGAGCAAAACCTCACGACTACAAACGCGCTTTGTCAGATCTCGGCGGTATTGATGCCAAATCACACGCGGACGATCCCGAGAAAGCAGTGATCACTATTCGAAATTGGTTTATTGATACTGTTCACCTTAGAAAAGCTCCCAGCGGAAGCGCTATCTGGGAAAAGTTCGTCGATTTTTGATTGGGATTTTTATGCCGAAAAGAAAAAGGATGGATTCTCCAGACAGGATCTCAACCTGATGCCGGTTCGCGAATACATAAGCGCCATCAGGCGTTGGCTAAAGACGCACAGTTGAGTATCCTCACCCCTAAAAAATGCAAACAACACGCAGACAATTTCTGACTGGAGTTACCAGCCTTGCGGTTTCTCACGCGCTTTTACGTAACGATGTATTCGCGCAACAAACGAAACCGACCCGGATTGTATTGCTGGGAACGAAGGGTGGGCCAAGAGTTGGTGAGGCCGGACGAAGCAACCCTGCGACCCTGCTAATGATCAACGACGTGCCGTATTTGATCGACTGCGGCTACGGCGTATCGAAACAATTGATCAGCGTGGGCGTGGCGCTCAATCGTGTACGCTACATCTTCATCACTCACCACCACTCCGACCACAATCTCGAGCTCGGACCACTCTTCTATAACGCCTGGATCACAGGCTTGCCCGTGCGTGTCGACGCCTATGGTCCACCAGGCCTAACAGCGATGACGCGCGACTTTTTCAACTACCAGAAGTTTGATATCGACACGCGCATCGACGACGAAGGTCGTGCAGACCCGCGCACTCTATTAACGCCGCATGACTTCGATAAACCCGGCGTCGTAATGACGAATGACGACGTAAAAGTAACCTCCTGCCTCGTTCGTCACCCACCAATCAAGCAATCCTATGCTTACCGTTTCGACGCGAAGGATCGCTCGATTGTGATCTCCGGCGACACGGCATACGCACCCGAGCTCGCTGAGTTCGCGAAAGGCGCCGACGTACTCGTACACGAAGTGATGTACCTGCCCGGCATCGAAGCGCTGCTTCAACGTCTGCCGAACGCAAAGCGACTTCGCGAACACCTCATGGCCGCTCATACGCTTCCCGAAGACGTCGGCAAGATCGCGACGCAAGCCGGAGTGAAGACCTTGGTGCTGTCACACTTCGTTCCCGGTGACGACGCTTCGATCACTGACGAACAATGGGCCGAAGGCGCACGCAAAACTTTTAAGGGTCAGGTTATCGTCGGAAAAGACTTAATGGAGATCTAAAAAAGCACAACCCGAGATCACCTCAGTTTGTGCTTTTTGTGCCTTTTTGCGGCTCGAATTACGAGGCTTTTTTCGTAGTGTTGTATTTCTTCAGGATAAGGCGCACGTAGTTGCGTGTTTCGGTGTACGGCGGAACCGTGTTGCCATACTTCATCACCGCGCCCTCACCCGCGTTGTATCCCGCCAGCGCCAGATCCACGCGACCATTGAACATCTTCAGAAGATCCTTCAGATAGCGCGTGCCACCCTTGATGTTTTGCGCCACGTCGTAAGGATTCGTCACGCCGTATCGCGCCGCCGTGTCAGGCATCAGTTGCATCAACCCCTGCGCGCCTTTCGGACTCGTCGCACCACCATTGAAACTCGACTCCTGCGCCATCGTGCAGTAGATCAGAAAAGGATCAACTCCATACTGCCCACCGTATAAACGAATCAGATTATCGATCTTCACATTGCCTGTAGACCAAACCTGATTACCCGCCGCCACGAGATTCGAGACAACTTCAGGCAGCGCCTGCGCCGGCTGATTCACTGCCGTGATCTCTTTCGTGATCTGTTCAACCTTTGCGCGCGCATCGGCTAACTCTTTCTCACCTTTTTCGAGCTCCACGCGGGAAATGAGACCATCGTTATAGAGCTCCTGCGACTGTTGCTGTCGTCTCTCAAGTCTCTCGACTTCGCTTTTGTACAGATTCGAAAGACCAGTCAGACTCGACGTGATCTCACTTTTGGGATTCGAGGTCGTCGTCGCCTGGGCCTGAACAGATGCGGCTGAAAATACCCCAATCACGACAAAGCCGAGCAAAAGCGCGGCTTTTCGAAAAGCAGTTAAGATGGCACTAAAAATCAAACGGAAATCCTCCACAACAAGCTAGACACGCAAAATGAGCGGCCCGTTACGATGTTTGTAGGCTATTTCGAGTTGCCGAACCTAGCAACGACTTGGCAGATTACGCGCACATTCACCAGCTAGTTCAATAAATCTTCTCTGTGCAACCTCTGCGTCCTCCGTGTCTCCGTGGTTGATGAATTCCGAGTAAAACTACACCACAGAGACACAGAGGACACAGAGGTTGCACAGAGAAATCAATTAGCGAGCGTCTTCGACTTTCTCTCCACAGCCCAGATCCTGCTGATACGTGAGACTCGAAATGACCGCTAACAGATCATCGGGCTCAATCGGCTTCGAGAGGTGTGTTTGAAAACCAGCCAGTAGTGCTCGACGCCGATCCGCTACACTCGCATACGCCGTGAGTGCGATAGCAGGAATATGACCACCTGCCTCGGGTTCTAGCGATCGTACTTTCCTGATCAAGTCGTAGCCATTTTCACCGGCCATTGCGATATCACTAATAATGACGTTAGGCTGCGCTAGCCCGATCTCTGTCAACGCACTCTCCGCGGACCCAACAGTCACGACTTTCGCGCCATGTCGGTGTAGCACTGTCTTGAGTAGCTCTCGCGTGTCTGGATCATCTTCAACAACCAGAATGCGCAGATTCTTTAGTCTCTCATCCGTCGAGCTCTCTATAATCTCCAATGCGGCTGAAGCTCTATCGCTGAATAGCTCGACTGCAGCGAGATTCCCGCCGATGACCTCCAAAGACGTCAGCGGAAACTCAACCATAAACGTTGCCCCTTTGCCCAGCCCCTCACTTCTGGCTGCAACAGTTCCTCCCTGCTGGCGCGCGAGGTAATCGACGATTGCGAGTCCGAGTCCGAGTCCACCATGCGCACGAACATTCGATGAATCGACTTGCCTGAATCGCTCAAAGATGTATGGCAGGTGTTCCGCTGCGATTCCCACTCCCGTGTCTCTCACTTCCAGCCGCACATGCGAATCATAGCGTTCCAGACAAACGTAAATGTTTCCGCCATTCGGCGTGAATTTGATCGCGTTTGAGAGCAAGTTAGTAACGATCTGTTGCAGCCGCGCCGGATCTCCGAGGATTGGACCAGCCGCCGGATCGATCTCCGTCTCAAGTTGCAAATGCCTTGCATCCATAGCAGGGCCAAGCGAATTGATCACGCCCTCGGTAATTAACGCAAACGACACCGGTTGAAACTCAATCTTCAACTTCCCGGTGATGATGCGTGATACGTCGAGCAAGTCTTCAATTAACTTCGACTGCGCTTCCGCATTGCGTTGAATGACCTGGACCGCACGTTCCTTTTCTTTGTCACTCAATTGGTTTGACTGCAACAGACGCGACCAGCCGAGAATCGAAGTCAACGGCGTTCGCAACTCGTGCGACATAGTCGCGAGAAATTCATCTTTCACACGATTCGCGTCTTCCAGCTCCTGCGCGCGCAGCCGCAGCACTTCATGGATCCGCCGCAACTCAGTCATGTCACGGCCAACACCAAAAGCGAGGCCATCCTCAGGCACAGGGAAATAACTCCACGCCACCCACTTGTATGTTTCATCTTTCGTACGCAGGCGGTTCTCCATATGCGTGACCGGCTCGCCCGCCGCCAGTCCTTCGTACTCGCTGATAGTCTTCCCGAGATCGTCCGGATGTACGAGTTGAAATATATGCATCGCCAACAACTCTTCTTCAGAGAATCCGAGGACTTTCTGAAACGCCAAATTCACGCGCTGGAAACGACCGTCGAGGTGAACGATGCACAACATGTCCATCGATAACGCAAAAAATCGATCACGCTCTTCGGTGATCTTGTTTCGCTCGGTCATGTCGCGCATGACCTTTGAGAAACCGATCAGCTTGCCGGTCTGGTCGCGTACGGCTGTTACGACGCCACTGGCCCAAAAACGCGATCCGTTACGGCGCATGTGCCAGCGCTCGTCTTCCGCGCGACCTGTCGTCGCCGCAGTTGCCAGCTCTTTCGCGGGAACGTTCCTGGCCCGATCCTCCGGCGTAAAAAACTTGCTGGCATCTTTACCGACGACCTCTGCTTCGTTGTAGCCGAGTATGTGCTGCGCGCCGACGTTCCAGTTAGTCACGATGCCATCTACGTCCATCATGAAGATCGCGTAGTCTCGAATGTCTTCGATTGCCTTGCGGTAGATGTCTTCTGTTCGACGATTGACGGTGCGGCGTTCAGTGGCGATAGACATGCTCTAATCCCCCTTGCTCGTCAGCAAGTTTACTCATTAAAAATCACAAATCATTTCCCAGAATGCTCCCTAATCTTTGTGCGTTTTGGCGGCCGCTCCGGTATGATTTCCGCGCCAACCATCATCTTTGCAGGAGGATCACTCATGTTTACACGACGGCATTCTTTCCGGGCCGTGACAATCATCGTTCTGATTTCAGCCACATGGCTGTTCGTTAGCGCACAAACCAAAGTGCCGCTGACGCACGAAACGATGTGGACGATGAAGCGTGTTGGAGCGCCGGTGCCGAGTCCTGATGGAAAGTGGGTGGTGTTCTCGCTTGTCGAGCCGTCTTATGACGAAAAGGACCAGGTGTCGGACCTTTGGATCGTTCCCATTGACGGTAGTGTGAAGCCACGCCGGTTGACGTCGACCAAAGGCGGTGAGAGTGGCGTCGCTTGGAGTCCTGACAGTCGTCGAATCGCATTTGCAGCGCGACGCGAAGGAGATGAGGTCAGCCAGATTTACGTGCTCGATGTAGCTGATGGTGGCGAAGCAGTGCGAATGACATCGCTTTCAACTGGCGCGCGTGCTCCGGCATGGCGACCCGATGGACAAGCGTTGCTCTTCGTCAGCACGGTCTATCCCGGCGCGGCTGACGACGAGGCTAACAAAAAGATCGCAGCGGAACGAAAGGCGCAGAAGTATCGGGTACGTGTTTACGACAAGTTTCCGATTCGAAACTGGGACAAGTGGATCGAAGACACACAAGCACACGTGTTTGTTCAAACTGCGCAGCCAGGCGCGAAGGCGAAAGATCTACTGGCAGGATCGAAGTTAGTCAGCGAGCGAGGTTTCGCTGGTCGCACTTCCGATTCCGGTGAAGAGCTTGATCCGGTTTGGACACCTGAAGGCGACGCAATCGTGTTCGTCGCTTCAACAAACAGAAACGCTGCGGCGTACGCAAACACAAACACTTCGCTTTTCAAAGTGCTGGCCAGCGGTGGCGAGCCGGTGCGTCTCACGCCGGCTGATGAGAGTTTCACCAATCCTGTCTTTCGACCAGATGGAAAAGCGTTGTACGCGCTGACTGAAATCGAAAACGATAATAAGACTTATCATCTCGATCGCCTCGTGAAGTTCACGTGGCCGAATGTGGCCCAACCTGAAATCCTCACGACCAAATGGGATCGGTCAGTTGGTGTCTACGCATTCACGCCTGACAGCAAATCGATCTATCTCACGGCAGAAGAAGCCGGCAACGAGAAACTCTTCACGCTGCCCGCTGACGGTGGTGAAGTGCGCCTCGCGATGGACATGACGAAGGGCGTTTACACGAATCTGCGAATTCCTTCCAAAGCGCCAACGACGATCGTACTCGCGAGTTGGGAAAGCGCCATCAATCCACCCGAGATCTTCCGGTTAGATCTGTCAGCAAAAACTCAAACACCGCTCACGTCCTTCAACGCCGATCAAGTTGCGAAGATCGACTGGCAACCACTTCGTCACTTCTGGTTCACCAGCAAAGCAGGCAAACGCATTCACAGCATGATTGCGCTGCCGCCCAACTTCGACGAGCACAAGAAGTATCCGCTGTTCGTGGTAATGCACGGTGGACCACATAGCATGTGGCGCGACAACTGGGGGCTGCGCTGGAACTATTTCATGCTCTCACGACCCGGATATGTCGTGCTGCTAACCAACTACTCAGGTTCCACAGGCTTTGGTGAAGCTTTTGCGCAAAGCATTCAGGGCGATCCTTTTAAAGGACCGGCGAACGAGATCAACGAAGCTGCGGATGAAGCAATCCGGCTTTACTCGTTTGTCGATGGAACGCGCCAGGCTGGTGCGGGCGCGAGTTACGGCGGTCACATGGCCAACTGGATGCAGGCAACAACCACGCGCTACAAGGCTTTGGTCAGTCATGCCGGCTTGATCAACCTCGAGTCGCAATGGGGAACGAGCGATACGATTTACTCGCGTGAAGTAAACAATGGTGGACCAGTTTGGGAGCAGGGGCCGGTGTGGCGCGAGCAGAACCCGATCCGCTTTGCGAAGAACTTCCGCACGCCGATACTGCTATCGGTCGGCGAGAACGATTTCCGCGTTCCGCTAAATCAAACCCTGGAAAACTGGAGTGTGCTCCAACGGCTACGCATTCCGAGTCGTTTGCTGGTTTGGCCCGACGAGAACCACTGGATCTTGAAAGGCGAGAACAGTCGTTACTGGTACCAGGAGCTTCACGCGTGGCTCAAGAAATATCTCGACGACTCAAACAGCACGAACACCTCGAGCACGAATTAATCAACCTTGAATACGCCGAAGGCGTTCGCTAATTTCAGCCCAAGGGTAACAATTGATAATGCGAATCAACTCTGCAAGGGTTAGGCGGTTGGCGAACCCTGACCGAGTTCCAATTTCATCGTTGGGCTACAAACCCCAAGGTTCTCGCTTCGCTTCGAACCTTGGGCTGAAATTAGCCAACGCCTACGGCGTATTTTCAAACTGAACAACTGAACCAGTACGTTCGCCGGTAGGGGGGTATTAGTGTGTTGCTGGTTTTTCAACCAGCGGGGGCAAGCCCTCTTCCTGACTTGTTCTATTTTTTGATTCAAGTTTCCATTAGAC
>DATFDT010000398.1:0-3470 GCA_035251975.1 Pyrinomonadaceae bacterium
ACTCCAAAACGCGAAGCCCCGCGGCTCCTCGCGATCGATCTCGCGCCCGACAAACCATACCGCCGCGATCGTCAGCAGTCCACACAGTGCCGGACCAAAGCGCGCCGCCCACTCATTCACACCAAAGACCTTGAACGAACCCGCAATCATCCAGTAAAGCAGCGCGGGCTTTTCAAACCACGTGTGATGTCCGAGCGTCGGCGTGATTAGATCGCCGGTAACAAACATCTCGCGCGCCACCTGTGCGTAGCGTGGCTCGTCCGGACCGAGCAGCGGCAGGTTGCCGAGGCCGTAAAGATAAAAGGCGATGATGATGGCGAAGAGGAGAATGTAGACTCGCTTGGCAAGCGTCGAAGGATGCAAGTATATTCGGCTCCGGTTAACTAAGCGCTCAGCCTAACACAATAATGCTACGCACAGCAGTCATCGGAGCCGGCAGTCTTGGGCGACAACACGCCCGCATCCACGCAGATCTCGCCTCGGAAGGGGTATCGCAATTCGTCGGTGTTTGCGATCTAAACGAACAAACAGCACGGGCCATCAGCAGCGAACGCGAAACTGACTGGACCACAAACTGGCGCGAGCTGATCGGTCGCATCGACGCCGCGAGTGTCGCTGTCCCAACCGAAGTACACTGCGAGATCGCGTGCGGCCTGCTCGAAGCCGGTATTCACGTGCTCGTTGAAAAACCGATCTCACGCACACTCGACGAAGCCGATCAAATGATCGACGCCGCTAAACGCGGTAACGCGATTCTTCAGGTCGGACATCTCGAACGTTTCAATCCCGCGATGGTCGCGCTGAAACCACACGTGCGCAAGCCTGTCTATTTCGAGATTCATCGCGTCGGGCAGTTCACCGCTCGCTCGCTCGACATCGACGTCGTGCTCGACTTGATGATTCACGATCTCGACATCGTGCAGTGGCTCGTCGGCGAGGATGTTGAAGTTACAAACATTCATGCGGTCGGGATCGCGATCCTGACGAACAAGGTTGATGCTGCGAATGCGCGGCTCGAATTCTCGTCAGGTGCGGTAGCGAATATCACGGCTTCGCGCGTCGGCACGGAGAAGATTCGGAAAATGCGTTTCTTCCAGCCGCACGATTACATCGCGATCGATTACACGACAAAGCGCGCATCAGTCAGCAGTCTCGCGCCACCGGCGGCAAGCGGGTCGTGGCCTGGCGTTCACGTGAAGCATCTCGACATCATTGATGTTGAGCCGTTGCGCGCGGAGATTGTTTCGTTTCTGGAGTCAGCGCGTGATGGCGCGCCGCCCGCAGTGTCGGGAATCGAGGGAAGAAATGCGTTGAGTCTCGCGTTGCGCACGCTCGAGAGTATCCGTGAACATGCTGAGCATCCCGGTGTGAAGCATATCTCAGCCACAGATTGAAATGCCGGTACGGAACGATCAACTTTCGGCGCTACTGCAACAGCACATCGAGGCAGGCGAGTTTCCCTCTGCAATTTATCTCGTTGGCGAGCGCGATCAGATCGTCTACGAGGATGCGCTGGGGCATTCCGTAGTCGAGCCTTATCGCGTCGCAAACAAGATCGACACGATTTACGATCTCGCGTCGCTTACCAAACCGCTAGTCACCTCGTTACTGTGTGCGCGACGCATCGAGCTCGGCGAGTTAACACTCGATAGCTCAGTTTCTCACTACTTGCCTGAATTTGAACGTACTGACAAGCAGATGATCACGGTCCGCGAGCTGCTGACGCACACGTCAGGTCTGCCCGCGTGGCGACCGCTATATGTGCTAACTGAGGAGCAGCCCGATCGTGCGGCAGGCGCGATCGCGAGTCTTGATCTGGAGTACAAGCCAGGCACGCGTGTGGTCTACAGCGATCTGGGATTCATCGCGCTCGGGATTTTGTTGGAGCGCATGATGCATCAGCGACTCGCGGACATGGCGAAGCATGAGATCTTCGAGCCGCTGAAGTTACAACAGACATTCTTCAATCCGGAGATCGCTTTGCAGACGGGCATTGCGGCGTGCGAAACCGGAAACACATACGAGCTTGACATGTCTAAACAGATGGGTGCGGGTGAGTATGCGAATTCGCGGCAGCGACTGATCTGGGGCGAGGTACACGACGGGAATGCTTACTTTTTAGGTGGCGCGGCAGGACATGCGGGTTTGTTCTCGACGGCGCGCGAAACGTTTCTGATGGCGCAACAGTTTTTGAGTGAGTCGACGACGCTGCTCGCGCCGGAGACGTGCCGGCTGTTTCGGGAAAATATGACGCCGGGATTGGAAGAGGTGCGTTCGATTGGTTGGCAACTGGCGGCGACGAAGGATTCAACGGGCGGAGCCGATCTGCCACCCGACAGCTTCGGTCACAACGGTTTTACAGGAACGTGTGTCTGGATCGATCCGAACCGGCGGCGCATTTTCATCCTCCTCACAAATCGAACCCACGCGCGCGCGCTGCCGTTTGCGAATATCAATGCCGTGCGGCGCGAATTTAATACGTTGGCAGCAAAGGCGCTTAAATAGAGTTTTCCCGAATCCGCCGCTCTAACAAATTCCGATCACTGAGCCGGAACTCCCCAACATTAAACAAAGTCACTGATTGTCAGTTCGATCGATAAAATGCGCTGACGTGAGGCCAGTCAACACAAACAACAGCAGGCACGCCCCCGCGCTCAGCCTCAATTGGCGCCTTTCCCTCCTTGCGGCGGCAAGACTGTGAATGAAGTCAGCGCAACCACCACGCGCTCGCCGACATGCAAGCGCGTAGCACTCGCTTCAGGCTTCGGACGCGTAGCAATGATCGATTTGGTGGGCTTTCGGTCGGGTGTTTCCGTAGTCAGGAGAAAACGAGTCTCATCTGTTTTGCACTCTTCGGGGCCGGTTTCAACGCGCAAACGCACTCGTTCATACGCACCGACGAAAGCGATCTCTTCGATGCGTGCGTTCGCGAGTCGCGGGTGACCAGACCGCACGAAATCTCCACGATGCAACGACACGTCTTCGGGTCGAAAAACAATCTTCACGCAATCGCCGGGCTTGAACTTCGCTTTGTCCAACGTTGCGGGAATCTGCGCCGAACCCACTTCAATAAAATCCTGTCGTACAACGCAGTCGAGAACATTCGCCGCACCGAGGAACGTCGCCACATACTCCGTCGCGGGATGATTGTAGATCTCAAACGGCGTTCCGATCTGTTCGACATGGCCCACGTTGAGCACAGCCACACGATCGCCGAGTTCGAGTGCTTCTTCCTGATCGTGCGTGATGAAGATCGACGGCACGTTTACCTTTTTCAAAAGCGAGCGTATCTCGCGACGCAGGTGAACGCGCGTTTGCGTGTCGAGTGCGCCGAACGGTTCGTCAAATAGTAAAACTTCCGGCTTGTAAGCGAGCGTGCGCGCGATTGCGACGCGCTGTTGCTGCCCGCCGGAGAGTTGCGAAGGGTATTTTTTTCGATGCTCTTCGAGTTGGACCAGGGACAACAACTC
>DATFDT010000399.1:0-8999 GCA_035251975.1 Pyrinomonadaceae bacterium
GCGAAGAACGCCTGGTTGTTGTCGCCGCCGTCGATCGTATTGTTATTCAACAGGCCGGAGATACCGCGGAAGCTGATCAAACCGAACGTGCCGTCGGGCACTGCGCCCGGAGTTAACAAAGCAAAGTTTGACCAACGACGACCGTTGATTGGAAGCTCGTTGATTGAAGTCTGGTTGATGTTGGTTGAGAAGTCCTGTTGCGTCGTGTTGATGACCGGCGCTTCAGCACTGACGTCTACAGTACCGGTTACCGGACCAACTGAGAGCGCGACCTCGAGACCTGTTTCGCGTCCGACTTCCACCACCACGTTTTCCTGCGTGATCTGACTGAAGCCCGCGGCGTTCACGGTAACGGAATAAATTCCCGGTTGCAGGTTTGCGACCTTGAAGCGTCCGCTATCGTCAGTCGTGGCCGTGTCTTCTTTATTAGTGCCGGCATTTTTCGCGGTTACTGTCGCGCCCGGCACGACTTCTTTATTGGGATTGGTAACGACGCCGCCGATCGAGCCTGTAGTGGTCGATTGCGCGAGTCCTATTGCGGTGAGAGCGAACACCATAAGGCTCGCGAAAAAGAGCTTTACTATTTTCGACATACTGGGGAACTCCTTAGGCTATGAGTTAACTGTTGAAGCGCCTCAGCCCGGTGGGCTGCGCCGGTGTTAGTTAGTTTTTACAGCGCCTAAATTCAAGTCAGGAATAATTGCGATTGGATTGCAACGTAAGAAGCTGACTTCTACCACGCTCTCGTTTCTTTAGCAAGACTTAGATTAACTGCTGAGATTTAAACCTTTATGAAGCTAATTTCTTCTCTGTGCAACCTCTGTGTTCTCTGTGTCTCGGTGGTTGTTTTAGTTTGGCGTTCATTAACCAGAGAGACACAGAGAACACAGAGATTGCACAGAGAAGAGAAACGCGGATGATATGGATTGAATCCGTATCATCCGCGTCAACGTGTTAGTGATTGTCTAGAACTCGAAGCGAACTGCTAACTGAATCTGACGTTCACGGAAGAAAAAGCCGTTCGACAAGTCACTCGCTGTGCCGAACGTCGGATCGAAAGTACCAATCACGCTCGTGCCGGTTGCTGACAGAACATACATTCGGTTATTCACACCCGTCACCTGCGTACGGTTGAAAATATTGAAGCCTTCTGCAAGTAATTCAATCTTGGATCCTTCTGTGACCTTGAAGCGACGTGAGATGCGCAAGTCGACGTACTTGATCGAAGGCGTATGGAACGCGTTGTTTGGCGTCAAACCAAATCGCAGCGATCCGTTCGAACCGTTGATGCCGCCCGCCGGGCTGCTTCCAAAAGTGTTGGCTGTAGCCACAGCGGTAGGAGGAGTGAAGCCGTTCGTAACCGCAGTGAAGCGGGATCCTGAATACATGTTGACGATTGGTGCAATCGTCCAGTTATTCAGGATTGCTTTGGCGGTATCGCTAAAGCCGGAGAAGTTGGTGTTGTAAACGACACTAGCGACGAACTTGTGGCGACGGTCAAATGGAGACAGGCCACTATCCTGCTGCGGATCGAAAGGGTCGAACAACGCTGAGAAGCCCGGAGTAAACGTGGCCGAGCTCTGCGCTCCGCCATTGTCTTGCGCTCGCGAAAGCGTGTAGCTGCTCTGGAATTGTAAGCCGTGCGTCAAACGTCGATTCGCCTGCAACACGAGAGCGTGGTACTTCGTCGAGACGCTGTCGCGAATCTCGAGGATGTTGCCGAAGGCGGTGTTGGGTCGTGAGCCGCGGTAGTACGGAAACACCCAGGTTTGTCCCGCGAACGGTCCATTGACGATGCTTACTCGTCCCTGGGCAGTTGGCGGATTCAGGTTCGTGTCGACGAACGTCGTGAGATGTTGTCCGTAGCTGAAGAGATAGCTGGCCGAGACAACTGTATTACGCGCGACTTCGCGCTCCACGATGATGTCGCCCTGATGAATGAGCGGATTCTGAAATCCATCTCGGAAGTAGTTCACGCCGGCCGTTCCCGCAGGCGCCGAGGCCAGGATGTTTGGAAAGAGCGGAGCCGCCGGATTACCGGTTATGTCGTTAGCGTTAGCCGCGCCGCCGCAGAGCGCCGCTGAGCAATTAGCCGGCACCGAACTGACTGCCTGACCGCTCGACAATCCCGTGTTAATGAGCGAGTTGATGATGATCGTGCCATTGACGCGGCCATAATACATTCCGTAGCCGCCGCGCAGGCTGGTCTTGCCATCACCACTGAGGTCCGCCGCAAAACCGATACGCGGACCAAAGTTATTCTTATCGCTGGGCCGGTTTCCGGTCTGCGGTAACGCCGGATTCACCAGGAATGGCTCGGGGAATTGTTCATAGTCCCAACGCAATCCGAGGTTAAGAGTCAACCGCGGGGAAACACGCCAATCATCCTGAGCAAAGAAAGCCCAGTCAGTCGTGTTGAACTCGAAACGAGGTTGGCCGAAACCTTGAGTGTAATTGCTCGTGTAGCACTTTCCGGCGAGACGCGTGTTCGCCGTGTTTGGTGCGGCAACGATGGTCGAGCACCGGCCTGTGAGCGAGTTTGCGCCGGCGGCGATTCCCGCGTTTCGAAGGGCGCCGTTGGTGGTGAAGTTTGTATAGTCAACAAGGAAATCGTTGATGTTGCTGTACGTGTAGGCGCCGGCTCCAGTGAACAGGTTATCGTCGATGTCACGTACACGATTGATGTCTGTGCCAAATTTGAAGGTGTGGTTTCCGGTCGTGTAGGTAATTGAGTCTGCGAATTGAAAACGTCGTTCGTCGGGGAGAGCTACACGATCCAGAAAGTTAGCCTTCCCAAACGTAAGACCGTTTGTCAGTGTTACCTGAGGCGAAAAACCGTTAGCGGTGGTCGGCTGGCCCGGAAGTGGTGGCTGAGCGAATTGCGCGTTCAGTTCATCTGACCACTGGAAGCGAAACTCGTTGACCACCGTGCTTGAAAGAGTTGAAGCGAGACGCATGTTCAGCGAATCGATTTCGACGAAGTCGTTGCCGAAACCTGCACGGTCGCGCGTCACGGTCGCGCCCGTCTGAACTCCCGCCGGTGAATCCCATCGCAGACGGTTATAGGTTGCCGTGAAGGTGTTGTTTGAGTTGATCTGCCAATCCATCTTCGGCAGGAACAATTTCTGATCGCCGCGACGCGCCACTTCGCCGGTCATGTCGTTCAGGAATTGCAATCCGGAATCAATCTGTCCGCTTGTCAATCCTCTTGCGAGGAGAGTGTTGCGGTTGACTGTGTTGAGATAGCCGGGAGTACTAAACACCGCGACGCCTGGGAAGTTTCGTTTCTGCTGGTCGTAGCTGAAGAAGAAGAACAGGTGGTCTTTCACGATTGGCCCACCGATGGTGCCGCCAAACTGATAGCGAACGTCCTCCGGCTTGAGCGCCTCACGCGTCGAAACTCCGTTGACCAAACGGTTGATGAACGTGTTCGGGTTGCGCGCACCCCACTTGTTGTTGCGATCGTATAAGAATGCTGAACCGTGAAACTGATTTGTTCCTGATTTCGTGACGGCGTTGATCACGCCGCCGGCCGAACGTCCATACTCAGCCGCGAAGTTTGAAGTGTTGACCTGAAACTCGCGAATCGCAGCCTGGCTGATTGAGTACGAAGCGCGCGTGCGGCCTCTCTCTTCTGAGAAGAACGCCTGGTTGTTGTCGCCACCGTCAACAGTGCTGTTATTCAGTAGTCCCGAGATACCGCGAAAACTGATCAGACCAAAATTGCCGTCAGGAACCGCGCCGGGAGTAAGAATGGCAAAATTGGACCAGCGGCGTCCATTGACCGGGAGTTCGTTAATGGAAGTTTGATTGATGTTGGTCGAGAAGTCCTGCTGGGTGGTGTTGATTACCGGCGCTTCAGCGCTGACATCCACGGTACCAGTTACTGGTCCAACACTGAGCGCGACTTCAAGGGTCGTCTCACGTCCGACTTCAACCACGATGTTTTCCATCGTGCTGGGGCTGAATCCGGACGAGTTTACGGTCACGGAGTAGTTTCCGGGTTGCAGGTTCGCAACCTTGAAACGTCCGGTGTCATCGGTGGTGGCCGAATCTTCTTTATTCGTGCCCATGTTTTTCACCGTGACTGTGGCGCCGGGGACGACCTCTTTATTAGGATTGCTCACAACGCCACCGACGGAGCCTGTGGTGGTCGACTGGGCAAAGGCGACTGCGCTGAGGGCGAACACCAGCAAGCTTACAAACAAGAACTTTACAGTTTTCGACATACAGGGGAACTCCTTACATGAGTTGACGGTTGAACGTTTCTCGGCCGCGCGAGCCGAGCGCGTGATTCTATCGCAATTTAAGACTGCAGAAATCAATTTAAGGAAGACTTAACACCTAACCCTGATGGGGACTTAGCGTGCTAGCGAAAATCGGCAATCGTTGTGCCGGATAAATGTTGCGGTCGTCTGGGAAGACGAAACTGATTCACACCAATAGTTAACGCCCGGACAGAGACCAGGGCCGGCTCCTGAGTTGCTCAAGATTTTGGATCTAATCCTAAATTCAGGAGAACGCAATACTGAGATTTAAATAAAACAGATCCCCGAAATATTTAGACTCGCATCTTAAACTCGCTCGACCACCATCGCGATTCCCTGGCCGCCACCGATGCAGGCGGTCGCGAGGCCGAAGCGTTTTTCACGGCGATGCAGCTCGTGGAGCACCGTCAAAACGAGCCGCGTACCTGTCGCACCGAGCGGATGTCCGAGCGCGATCGCGCCGCCATTGACGTTTGTTTGGCTGCGATCTAATCCGAGTTCTTTTTCCACAGCCAGGTATTGCGCCGCAAAAGCCTCGTTCACTTCCACGAGATCGATATCGTTCAGCGTCAATCCTGCCTTTTGCAACGCCATACGGGTCGCGGGCACTGGTCCGATACCCATGATCTCGGGCTCAACACCAGCATAGGCCCAGCTAACGATACGGCCCATCGGTTTGAGATCCTTTTGCTTCACAAACTCTTCGCCTGCGATCACGAGTGCTGCTGCGCCGTCGACGATTCCCGATGCATTACCCGCCGTGACAAATCCATCGTGCGCGAATGCGGGTTTGAGTTTCGCAAGGATCTCGATCGTCGTTTCCGGACGTGCGTGATCGTCGTCAGTGACTTGAGTCGTTCCTTTGCGCGACTTCACTTCAACCGGCACGATCTCTTCAGCGAGAAAGCCGGCATCTTTAGCGCGCTTTGCTTCCTGCTGCGATCGCAGTGCGTACTGGTCCTGCTCTTCGCGCGAGATCTCAAACTTGCGCGCGAGGTTTTCCGCAGTGCCTGCCATCGGTGTGTTGCAGTAAGTGTCGAGCAACGCCACCATCAAACTGTCTTCGAGTTTTCCCTGACCGAGCGCGAAACCTGATCGCGCGCCGCGAATGACGTGTGGCGCCTGCGACATTGATTCCATGCCGCCGACGAGACACGTCTGCGCTTCGCCGAGCTGGATCATGTGCGCGCCTGACACGATTGATTGAATGCCGCTGCCGCAGAGTCGGTTGACCGTCAACGCCGGACGCTCGAAAGGCACACCGGCTTTTAGTGCAACGTGACGAGCGCCGTAGATAGCGTCGCCGGATGTTTGCAGTGCATTGCCGATCACGGTGTGATCGATTTCTTCGGGCTTGACGCCGGTTGCTTCGAGGGCGCCACGAGCCGCGACGGCGCCGAGATCGATTGCTGAAATATCCTTCAACACGCCGACATACTCACCCATCGGCGTCCGCTTGCCACCCAGTATGAAAACGTCCTTACTCATGTTCACATCCTCTGTTACGAATTCCCGCCTCAAAAGAAACCTTGAAGACTACCATAAGAGGACCTGACCACAAAAGGCACAAAGAAGAACACAAGAAGCACAAACTGAAAATTTGAATAAGGACTGTACTTCATTTCAGTAAAGCGTTTGTGCTTCTTGTCTTCTTCTTTGTGCCTTTTGTGGTCACGTTCTGAATCGACGTTCCTGGACGTAGCGGTGGAGTAGTTCTTCGAGGAAGCCTTCGTAAGTGAACGTGGCGAGGTCGTAGTTGGGTCGGATTTTGTAAAGAATCGGCAGCGAAACTCGCCAGGCCATCCACTGTCGTGGCATGTCAGAAAGATCCCAGCGGCGACGCAGAAAAGTCTCCACGACCTGAATCTCCGCATCAGTCAAACTATTCAAACTTGCTGTGAAATCTACAGGCTTGAAAGATCGTCGCATCGCGGGATCGCTCACCGGCGTCGCAAACACCTTTGCGAACTCAGGCGCTTCGGCTTCGCGCTCACGAACCACGACGGTGCCTCCAACCATGTCGCCAATACGCTGATCGCGCGTCGAACAAAACACTGCGATCAATCCGATCGAATACGATCCAACCGGAAACATATCGAGCGCCCGAAGCAGGTTTCGCACTGACGCTTCCCAGAACGTGATCGGCCGCCCATCCTCGCGAATCACTCGCAACTTCAACCAGCGCTTGCCCGGCGTTTGCCCACTCCAGATCCACTCGAAAAACGTGAAGTAACCGGCAAAGACCAGAAACAGAAGAATGATCATCGCGGCGAGGACCCACTTCGGCGCGCTCGCAATCGTCTGCTCGATAAACGAGAAATTCATGAGGGTGATGCAGGCAATAGCGATGAGCCCGAGCGCGAGCACCTGAATCGTGTGGTCGATCGCGCACGCAAGAAAACGATTGCCGATCGACGCGAGCGCGAAGTGCAGCGGCACACGCTCCGGCGTCTCGATGATCAATACTTCTTCAGTTGCGAATGTTGCTGACAGATTAATTTCCTCTCACTCGTACAAACTTACGTTTCCCCACCTGGACCAGCACCGAATGATCCGCGTCGATCCCAACCTCGAAATCAGTCTGCGTCCGTCGCTCACTATCAACATAAACACCACCCTGCTCGATCACGCGTCGCGCTTCAGCCATCGACGGTACCAGTGCGAGCTCGACCAAAAGCTTCGGGAGCTTCCACAATCCCGACGCGGTGGCTCGCTCCTCGATATCTTCCGGCGCCTGCTTGTTACGAAACATCGCATTGAACTCTTCTTCAGCCTTGCGCGCTTCTACTTCAGAATAGAAATCAGCCACGATGTGTTTCGCGAGATCCGCTTTGATGTCACGCGGATTGCGCTCGCTCTTACGCAGCCCGGCGATCTCTGAAACCGAAAGATCAGTGCACAACTCGTAGTAACGCCACATCAGATCGTCAGTGATCGACATGATCTTCCCGAAGATCTCCTGCGGCGGCTCGTTGATGCCGATGTAGTTACCCAAACTCTTCGACATCTTCTGCACACCGTCAGTGCCTTCGAGCAACGGCATGATCGTTGCCACCTGCGATTCCTGCCCGTACTCGCGTTGCAGATTGCGGCCCATCAGCAAGTTGAACTTTTGATCGGTGCCACCAAGCTCGACGTCCGCTTCAAGTGCAACCGAGTCGTAGGCCATGACCAGCGGGTACATCACTTCGTGCAGCGCGAGCGGACGGTTCGCTTCGAGTCGTTGTTGAAAATCGTCGCGCTCGAGGATCTGTCGCACAGTGACGTGACCGGCAAGACGCAAGAAGCCTGCGGATCCGAGCGTGTCCATCCAGCGTGAGTTGAAATCGATAACCGTCTTTTCCGGATCGAGCAACTTGAAGATCTGCTGTTTATACGTTTCAGCGTTGGCGTTGATCTCTTCGCGCGTGAGCTGCGGGCGCGTGGTGCTTTTGCCGGAAGGATCGCCAATCATTCCGGTGAAGTCGCCGATAAGAAAGATCGCGATGTGGCCCAGCTCCTGGAACGCGCGCAACTTGCGGATCACGACCGTGTGGCCCAGGTGAATGTCGGGCGCGGTCGGATCGGCGCCGAGTTTCACGCGCAAAGGCTTTCCGGTGGCGGCGGATTTTTCGAGCTTCGCGCGCAACTCAGCTTCACGAATGACCTCTACCGTGCCTTTGCCGAGATACGAGAGTTGTTCGTCAATAGTCATCGCTGGATAGAGTAGCTCAACTATTAAAGGGTGCGCTATCCTCGTTTTATGGTTGATACAAATCCTCTTAGCAATTGCCGTTTCGCGTTTATCGGGTGTGGGGTGATGGCCGAGGTGATTATTGCCGGGCTGCTCCGTAAGAAGCTGGTTGGACCGGAGCAGATTGTCGGCAGTCACCCGCGGCAGGCGCGGCGTGAAGAGATGCACGTGAAGTATGGCATCGAGATGTTTGAGAGTAATCGCGAGGCTGTCGTTGACACGCAACCCGAAGCGCCGGACGACAGCTCGGTGATCGTGCTCGCTGTGAAGCCGCAACGTTTGCATGTTGTGCTCGAGGAACTGAAAGGCGCGTTCGTGAAGAAGCAGCTCGTTGTTTCGATCGTCACGGGTGCGAAGATCGAGACGATTTCCGAGCAACTACTGCATGCGTCGGTTGTACGCACGATGCCAAACACGCCCGCGCAGATTGGCGAAGGTATGACTGCATGGACGGCGAGCAGCGAAGTCAACGAGCAGCAGGAGAACCAGGTTCGCGCAATGCTCGATGCGCTCGGCAAGAATGTGCGTGTTGAGAATGAGCGACAGATCGATATGGCGACCGCGTTGAGCGCGACTGGACCAACGTACATTTATTTAATGATGGAAGCGCTGATCGACGCGGGCGTACACATGGGATTCTCGAGACGCGTCGCCGAGGAACTGGTCCAGCAGATGATGCGGGGAGCAGTGTTGTTTGCGATCGAGTCGCACAAGCATCCGGCGGAACTGCGCAACATGGTGACGTCACCCGGAGGCACGTCGGCGGAAGCGATTTATCAGATGGAGAAAGGTAGCTTGCGGACGGTGTTGTCGAAAGCTGTGTGGGCGGCGTTCCAGAGAGCTGAGTCACTCGGAAAAATTTAGCCGCGAATTAGAACAAGTCAGGAAGAGGGGCTTGCCCCGCTTTACCCAACTCACGGCGGGGGCAAGCCCCTCTTCCTGACTTGTTCTAATTCGCGTTTAAAACTAACCGCACCGCCTCTGGATACAACTGGTGC
>DATFDT010000400.1:0-4893 GCA_035251975.1 Pyrinomonadaceae bacterium
CATTACATCAGCTCAGTTGAAGAAGAGGACGGCGAAGGCGATCCGGCGCCGTGGATTCAGCGAGTTCCGACTGCCGGTCGTACACCTGTTAAGACGTGGAGCAAAAACATTCCCGACGCCACCACGCACAAACTTTTCTCGGAGCAGAGCCGCATCGAAGGGAAGTTGCCGGTCGGCGCATACCTGCTCGAAGCAAAAAGCGGTTCACTAACATCGCGCGAGATCGTTCTCGTTTCTGATGCGACGCTCGTTCTGAAGTCGTCCTCTACCCAGGCACTCGCGTTCTTCACAAATGCATTAACTGGCGCGCCGATCGCAAACGCAACCATCGCGCTTTGGGAGAGCTACTACCTGAATGATCGCTGGCGCTGGCGTCGTGTGCGTCAAACGACCGACGCTAGCGGTCTCGCACGCTTTCAACTGAAAGGCAATTCTGACAACAATCGAAGTCTTTACGCGGCCGCCGCGATCAACGACCGCCAGGCGTTTGCTTCAGGCTACGCTTACACAACTACCCGAAACCAGGGCTGGCGCATCTACGCCTTTACAGATCGTCCTGCTTATCGTCCAAAGGAAACGCTCCAGTGGAAATTCATCGCCAGACACGCAAATGGTGGAACCTATTCCACTCCCGCAAACCAGACGATCGAATATGTCATCTACGATCCACGCGGATCGAAAGTAACTTCCGGCAAAGCGACGTTGAATGCGTTTGGCAGCTCGTGGGGATCGTTCGAGCTCGGCGAGCAACTACCCTTGGGCGAATACAGCATCACGTTTTCAGACGCGGAATCCAAGCAAACGATCGGTAGCGCAAAACTCTTTCGACTCGAAGAATACAAACTGCCTGAGTTCAAAGTTGCAGTGAAGACGCCCGAGCAGGACGGCAAGAAGAAAGCATTCCGCGTGGGCGAGAAAGTCGAAGTCGAGATTCAGGCTGACTATTACTTTGGTGGTCCAGTCTCGAACGCATCGGTCGAAGTCGTTGTTTACCAGCTTCCGTTTTATCACTACTGGTATAGGCCACGTGAGTACTCCTGGTACTACGACGATATGGAGATTCAGCGCCAGAACTACTACGGCGGCCAGGGTTCAGCCGTCAAACGCGAAACAGTCAAAACCGATGCGACGGGGAAGGCGAAGCTTGCGTTCGACACGCCGGGTGAGAACTACGGTCAGGATTACGAATTTCGTATCGAAGCGCGCGTGGTGGATTCATCGCGCCGCGAGATCCTCTCGCGCGATCGAGTGCGTGTGACCCGCCAGCGTTATTATGTTTATCCACGATCGGAAAAGTACATCTATCGGCCGAAAGACAAAGTCACTGTCGACATCAAAGCGCTTGATGCCAATGAGCAACCGGTTCAGACCGACGGCACCGTAAAAGTCACGCGTGATTACTGGTGGGAAATCTGGATCGATCCGCGTGGCCGCGAAGTGAAAGGCGACGAGCTGCGACAGTTGCAACAGCGATCGGATGTCTTTCCGCCGATCACACCGCGAGGCCAGGGACGTTGGCGACTGAAGTTTCGCGGCTATCAACGCGACGAGATACTCACGCAGACACTGAAGACTGACGCCGAGGGCGTTGCGCAACTCAATTTCACGCCGGATCGCGAAGGCTACTATCGCGTCGCGTGGCAGAGCAGCCAGGGCGCCGATCCAAAACGCGATCGCTTATTGCCACCGGTGAAAGCCGAAACGTATGTGTTTGTCGCGACGAACGCGACGACCGATCTGGGTTATCGCCGCGAAGGGCTCGAGCTGGTTGTCGACAAAGACACGTTCCGCGCGGGACAGGTGGCGCCGGTCATGATCAATGTACCCGTCGCGGATCGTTACGTGTTGTTTAGCGTCGAGGGGGAAGACTTGTTTAGTTATCAGGTGGTCCACGTCACGGGCAACACGAAGCTGATCGAAGTGCCGATCGAGGAGAAGCACATTCCCAACATTTATCTCACCGCGTTGATGATCGGCGATGCTAACGCTTATTCCGATACCAAACAGGTCGTCGTGCCGCCGGTTGAGCGATTTCTGCAAGTTGCAGTGAACGCGGACCGGGAGCAATACCAGCCGCGAGAAGAAGGCACACTCGCGATCAATGCGAAAGACGCCTACGGTCGTCCGGTGTCCGCTGAGATCGCGTTGGGACTCGTCGATGAATCGGTGAAGTACATTCAACAGGACTACGCCGGTGATCCGCGACAGTTCTACTACGGTCAAAAGCGACCGCACACGGTGCAAACGACATCGACATTGCAACAGAAGGGTTATGCGCGCTACGTGGAAAATGAGTCAGGCGAACTGCGCGATAGCAGGGAAGAAGTTGCCGAATACGACGACGTGGCGCCTGCGCGTAGAAAAGACGGATTGAGTTATGCCGCTGGTGCAGGTGGAGTTAAGTCCGAGACAAATGTTGCGTTTGATGCAGTTGGCCTCAGAGAATTGCCGGTTCAGGCTAGACGGCCCGCTAAGGGTGCCGAAGCGCCTGCCGCCACTCCGGTTCCGGGCGCCGCACAGGAACCAGCAGTCCAAGTGCGAAGCGACTTTCGTTCAACGATTCTCTGGCTGCCTGACGTGAAGACTGACGCCGACGGCACGGCAACAGTGAAGGTTAAATATCCCGATTCGCTAACGACCTGGTCCGCAACAGCACGCGTGGCGACTACGGGTAATCAATTCGGTATCGGCAATTCAACGACACGAACGAAGCAACCGCTGATCGTGCGACTTCAGGCGCCGCGTTTCTTTGTCGTTGGCGATCAGGTCACGGTGTCGGGTGTTATCAATAACAACACAGACGAGCCGATGATGGTCACGCCGCAGCTGAATGCAGACGGCTTGTCTGTGACAGGATTGCTCATCGACGGGAAGCCTGTAAACAGTGCGCAAACACCGATCGAGGTGAAAGCCAACAGTGAAGCGAGAGTCGATTGGCTGGTGGCAGTAAATCACGCAAGCGAAGCGAAACTGAAGGTCGAAGCGCGCGCCAGCAAGTATGCCGACGCGATGGAAAAGAAGTTCACGGTCTTCGAGCACGGCATCGAGAAATTCATTTCGCGCTCCGGCAAGATGCGTGGCGACAGTGTCTCGATCAAGCTCGACATTCCCAAAGAGCGCCGCGCAGATTCGACGAACCTCACGGTGCAGATCGCGCCCAGCATGGCAACGACGATGCTCGACGCGCTGCCGTATCTGATCGATTACCCGTACGGCTGCACTGAACAGACGATGAGCCGGTTCCTGCCCGCGGTGATCACCGCGAAGACGCTGCGCGAACTCGGCCTCAAGCCGGAGACTGCGATGCACAAGTTCTTTGGCGGGATCGAAGACTCGAGTGCTGCGGCGACTCATCCGAACGGCAGCAGAGATCTTAAAGAGCTCGATGCGATCACAAAGCGCGGTCTTGCTCGTCTTTATGACTTTCAACATGCCGATGGTGGTTGGGGTTGGTGGAAAGACGGCGAAAGCGATCACTACATGACTGCGTACGTCATCTGGGGCATGAGCCTCGCTCGCCAGGCCGGTATCGATGTGAAGTCAGACGCGCTCGAGCGTGCGGTAGCGTTTCTCGACAAGGAGCTGGTTGAAGAAGAGACGAGTTATGACGCACAAGCGTGGATGCTCCATTCGCTGGCTGTGTATCACGCGATGCGCAAACAGACGGAAGTCAGTAAGTTTCAGAGTGTTGCTTTCGATAATCTGTGGAAGAATCGCGACCGGCTGAATGCTTACACGCGCGCGTTACTTGCACTTGCAGCACACAACTACGGTTATCGCGACCAGGCAAAGACGCTCGTCGCGAACCTGGAAAACGGCGTGAAGATCGATTCGCGTCCTGACACTTCAATCGTGCAGCAAGGCGCGCAGGCGTCTGATCCGTCAGTGATGGGCACGGCGCACTGGGGCGAGGATGGTGTTTACTGGCGCTGGTCGGAAGGTGGTGTCGAGGCGACGTCGTTTGTTTTGCGTGCGCTTCTCGCGATCGATCCGCAGAACAAGTTGATCGAGCCGGTTACGAACTGGCTGGTGAAGAATCGTCGTGGCGCGCAGTGGAGCAACACGCGCGATACCGCGGTTGTGGTCCTGACCTTGAACGATTACTTGCGCGTCAGCGGTGAAGTGCAAGGCGCGATGAGTTATCAGTTAGTCGTCAATGGTAATCCGATCGCGACCAAACAGATCACTGCAGAAGACGCGCTGAGTGCGCCGAGCAAGTTTGCGATTCCACGCGAGTTGTTGCGCGATGGTGCGAATGATATCAGCATCGTGCGGAATAGTGGCCGAGGTCCGATCTATTTCTCGGCGGCGGCGGAGTTCTTCAGTTTGGAAGAGCCACTGAAGCCGGCGGGTAACGAGATCTTCGTGAAGCGCCAGTATTTCAAACTCGTGAATCATCCGACGCTGTTGAAAGGTTTCGTGACGGAACGAGTGCCGTTGAACGATGGTGAGACGGTGAAGAGCGGCGATCGTGTTGAAGTGGTGCTCACGGTGGAGGCGAAGAACGACTATGAGTACCTGCTATTTGAAGATCTGAAACCGGCGGGACTGGAGGCGGTGCAGATTCGCAGTGGTGAGAGTTTATTCGTGCACCAGTTGAAGTCAGGCGGTGGATTCACGGGGCAGCAGCGCTGGGTTTACCAGGAGCTACGCGATCGGAAAGTCGCGCTCTTTATCGACAAACTACCGCAAGGCATCTGGCAACTGAGTTACGAAATGCGCGCCGAAGTCCCGGGCCAATTCCACGCCCTCCCCGTCCTGGGCCATGCCATGTACGTCCCCGAGATACGGACCAACGGCGCAGAGACTCGCCTTAGAGTGACCGATTAAAACAGAGCGGGGGCAAGCCCCTCTTCCTGACTTGTTCATTCCCCGGTCGTCGTAAAAGAGAAC
>DATFDT010000401.1:0-23403 GCA_035251975.1 Pyrinomonadaceae bacterium
TGAGAAGACATTGCTGGCTACGAATAAGAAGTTGATTCGCGCGCTGGGACTGGAGCGTGGAGCCACGCACGCTGAGTTCATCAAGAGCGATGCGGATGGGAAATTTTACTTTCTCGAGATCGCCGCGCGCGTTGGCGGTGCGTATATTGCGGAAGTGCTCGAAGCTGCGTCAGGTGTGAATTTGTGGCGCGAGTGGGCGAAGCTCGAGATCGCCGATGGGAAAGGTCCGAAGGTCACGCCGCTGCGTAAAGAGTATGCCGGGATAATATTGTCACTCGCGAAACAGGAATATCCCGACACGACCGCCTACGTAGAAGACGAAATCATCCACCGCGTCAAGAAGCGCCACCACGCCGGCCTCATCGTCCGCTCCCCACGACTCGATCGCGTCAACGAACTACTCAACAACTACGGCTTACGCTTCGTCGAAGACTTCGTCGCCATCGCACCACCACCGGAACGGCCAGAATAAAGCCCGCGAAGCGGGCGAAAGCATAAAGCCTGGGGCGCAAGCCCCAGGATCACGAAACAAAAAAATATTTGGAGCCCGTGAAACGGGTGACAGCGTGACCATTTCAAGCTGTCGCCCGCTTCGCGGGCTCGTTCGCTTTTTTATGATTGCTTCCTGCGGCTTGCGCCCCAGGCTTTATGCTGTCACCCGCTCCGCGGGTTACGGTAACGCCGAAGATTGTTGCGAACTACCTGATTGCAAATATTTATCCACCCAGTCCAACACGGTGTGGAACCAGAGCTGGGAGTTTTGGGGTTTTAGGACCCAGTGGCCTTCGTCGGGGAAGGTCAGGAATTTTGAATCGATACCTTTGCGCTGTACGGCCGTGAAGAGTTGCATGCCTTCGCCAATCGGCACGCGAAAGTCCAATTCACTGTGAATGATCAATATCGCCGTGTTGAAGTTCTGCACGAACTTGTGTGGTGACCAGCGCGTGTACTGCACCGGGTTGGTCCACGGCGTCCCTTTGAATTCCCACTCCGGAAACCAAAGCTCTTCTGTCCCTCCGTACATGCTCTCGAGGTTGTAAACACCATCGTGTGACACGAGCACTTTGAACCGGAACCGCGAATCGTTGTTGTGTCCGAGGATCCAGTTGATCATGTAACCGCCGTAACTCGCGCCAGCCGCACCGATGCGACTGCGATCGATGAATGAATTGCGACGCAGCACGTCAGCAACACCGTTCATGATGTCGACATAAGGTTTTCCGCCCCAGTCGCCGCTGATCTCATTGACGAACTGTTGCCCATACCCGGTCGAGCCGCGCGGGTTCGGTGCAAAGACAACGTAGCCCGCATTGGCAAACACCTGCGGATTCCAGCGATAGCCCCAGTTGTCGTTCCATGCGCTCTGTGGTCCACCGTGAATCAACACGAGGAGCGGATACTTGCGGCTCGCATCGAAATTCGTGGGCTTCAGGACGTAGCCGTGAATCTTGCGACCGAGCGCGCCGGTCCACTCGACCTCTTCCGCCGGTTTCAGATTCGCACGCGCCATCAACTGCGAATTCGCAGGGCTCAAGGCCGTTAATCCGCTGCCATCAATGTTCGCTTTGTAAATCTCGGCTGGCGACGCCATCGAGCTGGACGAGAACACAAATGTTCGGCCATCAGGCGTGATCTTCAGACTTGACGCGAAAACATTTGCAAGGACCTTCTGCGGCACGCCACCGCTGAAAGGTATCTTGAAGATCGGACTCTTTCCGCGTTCTCCGGCAGTGAAGTAGATCGAGTTTCCATCAGGCGAAACGACCAACTCATCGACTTGCTGATCGAAACCCTTCGTCAACTCGACACTCGCGCCGGTCGCGCGGTTGTAAGCCATCAGGCGCCACCGATCCGCTTCAAAACCCGCAGTTGCTTGCGAGCGATACAGGATAAACTTGCCGTCGCGCGTGTAGACTGGGCCAGCATCGTAGCCTCTGTTGCGCAAGGTGATATTCTTCGCAGGACCACCGTTCAGCGGCGCCACGTAGATGTCGCTATTGGTTGAGATCGCTTCGACTTTATCAGGGTTACGGAGATATGCGATCTCGGTTGAGTCGGGCGAGAAGGCGTAGTCGACACCGGATGCGGCTGCGTATGGCGGCGAGTCGAAGTCGCCGGTCGTCAGATCGCGTGCAGTGCCGCCCTTACTCGAGACGACGAACACATGCGTGCGTTTGACGTCGCGCCACTCGTCCCAGTGTTTGTAGAGTAGCCGCGTGACGATGTGGGCCTTGACCTTGCTGCTTTCCGCTTGCTCGTCGCGTTTCTTGTTGCACTCGTCGTCGTTGCAGTCGGGATAGACGTCTGACGTGAACGCGATCCACTTGCCGTCAGGCGACCAGACGGGCGCAGCGGCGCCGCTCGAGATCTTTGTGACCTGCTCTTTGTTGTCGCCATCGTCATCCATAACCCAGACCTGGCTGCCGGTTGTGAATGCGATCTTCTTTCCGTCAGGCGACCAGCGCGGTGCGCTTGAGGATTTATCGCCGGAGGTCAACTGCTTCAGGCCGCTGCCGTCGATCTGCACGACGTAAATCTGGTTAACGACGCGGTTAGCGTCGAAATTGACATCGCCGATCGTAAACGCGACACGTCTTCCGTTGGGCGAGACTTGCGGGTCGGCTACGCGACGCACCTTGAGCAAATCTTCGATCGTGTAAGAACGGTTTTGGGCCGCGGCGAGCGCGCACAGACCGATTAATAAAAGAGTAAAAGCAGCAACAAAACGCTTCATGGATCTTCCTCGAGCAAATGAAATTTTGGTTCGATTGGGAAAGCGTGAGTATTATTGCATTTGACGCGGATTTGAGCCAGAAACGCCGAAGGCGTTGGCTAATTTTAGCCCTGGGTTGGAGCGGGAGCGACAACCCTGGGTCAAGAAATTAAATATATTAGAAACCCTGAAAGGGTTAGACGATTGGCGAACCCTTTCAGGGTTAAAAATTCTATTTGTTTTATTTCCCAGGGTTCTCGCTTTGCTCGAACCCTGGGCTGAAATTAGCCTACGCCTTCGGCGTAATTATTAATGATTCGCAGGATCATCGTTGCTCTTGTGAGACTTGCGTTGAGGATCTACTTCCAGCGCATCGAGGTTACGGGTGTCGAACGTGTACCGCTCGAGACGCCCGTCATCTTTGTGCTCAATCACCCGAACGCGCTCGTCGATCCCGTATTCCTTCTGTGCCTCGCGCCCCGTGACGTTTCATTTCTCGCCAAAGCGCCACTGTTTCGCATGCCCGTCATCGGTTATCTGGTCAAACAACTGGATTCACTTCCGGTCTATCGACGCCAGGACGAGGGCCAGGATGTAACGAAAAACCAGGAAACTTTCATCGCCGCTCGCAAGCTACTCGCGCGTGGCGGCACGATCGGCATCTGCCCGGAAGGCATCTCGCACGATAAACCCGGATTGCAACCGATCAAGACCGGCGCCGCCCGGATCTCGCTCGCCGCCGTCTCAACCGGCGAAGTCCGCGAATTGAAGATTGTTCCCGCCGGACTCTATTACACTTCCAAAACACGCTTTCGCAGCGACGCACTGCTCTACTTCGGCAATCCGATCAACGTTGAACCAACTACACTCGAACCCGACGGCACGCCACCACGCGACGCCGTTCGCAAACTCTCGAGCCAGATCGAAAAGGCCCTGCGCGAAGTCATCCTCGACGCGCAACACGAAGAAGAGCTGCAAACAACCGCGCGCGCCGAACGCATCTTCTCGTCTGCGTCGAATAACGGTGAAGAGGAGAGTCTGAAAGACGAGCTGGTTTTACAACAACGCTTCATCCGAGCCTATCCGATCGTGCAGCAACTCCAACCGGACCGTCTGCGCCGACTCGAAACCAGAATGATGCGCTTCGAAGAAGAATTGAATCAGGCGGGTGTCGACCCTGAGGAGTTGTCACCGCCCGGCTCAACGTCGAGAGTGCTCGTGGCGATCGTCCGCAGGTTGATTCTGTTTCTGCTCATGCTTGGACCAGCCCTCATCGGCACGATCACGCATTACCCGGCTTACAAACTCGGCGGTGTTCTCGCCACCAGATTTTCACGTGACTCAGACGACGTGATCTCAACGATCAAGATCATCTCAGCGATGCTTTTGTTTCCCCTCACGTGGATCGTGTTGACTGTTTTGGCTTATGTCTTCTCGGGATGGCTGCTCGCTTTACTAGTGCTCCTCGTTGTTCCGTTTTGCGGTTATCTCGCGATTGTCTTCTACGAAGAGCTGGACAAATCTATAGCCGGCCTGCGCGTACTGATGTTTTTCCTGGTGAGGAGGAGATTCTTTGTGAGGCTACTAGCCGAGCGAAACGCAATACGAAACGAGATCGTTGCGCTCGGCAAAGAAATTCCGACTGCCACTGAATAGATTGGATTAGTGAGCAAGCGCGGTATTAGAACAAGAGGGAATAGTTTAGCGCGAATACGATCGCTTATTTCTTGCGCGCTTTACTACCCTTCTTCGATGCTTTGCTGGTCCGCTTCTTCGCACCACCGCTGCGACCACTACTCACCGATCTTCCTTTGCGGCCTTCACTCGTCAGTTTACCTGCATCCATGAGTTGCTCGTAAGCTCCGCGAACAACATTACGCGCGACCTTGAGCGTGTTGGCTAGTTCACGTTCGCTTGGCAGCAACGTGCCCGCCGCGAGCTCACCTGCCTCGATCAGCGTATTGAGTTGTTCCCGAATCTGCCGGGTCATGGATTCCGGTCTCTTTCGGTTGACACGAACATTGATCCTTGAAGCCATCGTTAACTCCCTTCCGTCTGAGTTCCAAATTGTGGGGGTTCGTTAGGGATTCTATGCACCGATCCAACGAGTGTCAAACAGTTTTCTCTTCAATATGAAAAGGTTAGACCACCGTGAACTTGTCGTGATAGTGCGATTAGCGAATAGGGACACTTAGACCATGCTTGCGAAGGACCTCCAAAGCACGGTCCAACGGCAGCGCTTCGACCGTTTTGCCTCTCCCGGAAGTCGTTGTGGCCCTAAACATTGAGTTGTAGATCGCCTCTTCCGTGGCCTCGATAACTGCAAGGAACAGCGGCGAGACGGCATCGTTTGCGAGTGTTTTGACTGAGCGAGGCTTGTTTCGCTCGTTTTGATTGAGTGTTTTGATACGAACGTCGGCTGAAGTCGAAAAAGCCACAGCGTAATCGCCACTCCCGTTGCTCCCGGCGGCGCCGGTCCGGGCAAGGCCCATCATCGCCCGGGCCGCCATGCGGTTGAGATTCCGGGCGTCGAGCGGCGCATCGGTCGCAATCACGATGATTATCGAGCCATCAGGCTGATTTTGCTGCGGCTGTTGGTTGGGGGCCGATTCGGTGAGCTCGTCCTTTAAATAATAGCGACCTAATTCGCGGCCCACTGGAGCGCCGTTGATGGTCAGAACTCCACCGAAGTTTGATTGCACCAAAACTCCCACAGTGAAACCGCCAAGCCGCGCCGGAAGTTTGCGTGACGCGGTGCCAATGCCGCCTTTGAAGCCAAACGCCACCGTTCCAGTGCCTGCGCCGACCGATCCTTCCGTGATTGCGCCGCTTTTCGCGCCTTTAATGGCTGAGAATACGTCGTCGCGCGATATGTGGCGTCCACGAATATCGTTGAGATAGCCGTCGTTTGTTTCGGCGACGAGTGGATTGATCGACTGCACGTCTTCGTTGCCGGGAAGTGCAAGCATGTAATCGATTAAGAAGTCGGCGACGCGCGGGACGGCGAGGGTCGAAGTCAGCAGGATCGGTGTTTCGATTTCGCCCAGCTCGTTGACCTGAGTCGAGCCGGCGAGTTTGCCGAAGCCGTTTCCGGCGAAGACTGCGCCGGGCACCTTCTCGCGAAAAAGATTGCCGCCGTGCGGGAGGATTGCGGTGACGCCGGTGCGGATGTTGTCACCGCGGATGATCGTTGTGTGGCCGACGAGCACGCCTTCGACGTCTGTGATCGCGTTGAGTGGGCCAGTGGGCAAGACGCCGACGATGACGCCCGCCTCGCGCGCGCGTGGTCTGTTCTGAGCTTGAGACGACAATGTCATGAGGGTTGCCAGGAGGCAAACGAAGATTAGCACACAGATGACACGGATCATTTTAATCATAGGCTTTGCGAAGGCGCTCTTCTCTGTGCAACCTCTGTGTTCTCTGTGTCTCTGTGGTTAACTGAATCGCGGCAAATCTCACCACGGAGACACAGAGGACACAGAGGTGCACAGAGAAGAGCGATTAAACGGTTTTGGGCTCGACGGGATGGTGTGCCTCCTGCCAACCGTCCCAGCCGCCGATCAGCGCTCGGGCTTTGGTCCATCCTGCTTGTCGGAGTTCCTGCGCCACACGGGCGCTGGTAGCTTCGTTTGGTCAAGCGCAGTAGGCGATCAGCCACGCCTCCTTCGGCAAATTCAATTCCTTAGCTTGTATCGCGACGTTCTCTGGTGACATCCGCACTGAGCCTTTTGCTTGCAAGTCGCTCGTGTCGCGACTTCGTTCGGTGCGTACGTCGAGGAGCACTACTTGATCTCCCGATTTCTGTAGTTCTTCCAATTCTTCAAACGTGATGCTCTGTTTTCCTACTGACGGCGCCGTCTCGATCACAGGCAGTGAGCGCGATTCTTTCACGATCACGGGTTCTGGTGTCGGCGGCTGTGAGGGCTCAACTGGTTCCGTCTTGCCCAAACGTGTGAGCAACATCGGCGACGTGCCGTGAACCACGATCGATATCATCACGATCAGCGCTGTGACTCGAAACAGTTGATCGCTGCCCGGCACGCCGGCGAACACCGGGAGCAGTACTAATAGCAATGAGCTGAGTCCACTCGGTCCGAACCACGCAATCAGCAGTCGCCCACGTCGATCGACGCCCGAACCGATCATGGTGAGTAGATAGATCGGGATCCGGATGAATGTCGCGAAAACCGCGAAGATTATCGTGCGCGAATCGAGACCCGTAAAGCCAGTCCAGATCAACGAGCTGCCAAAGATCACAAACGTGAACAACAAGAGCATCTCGGCAGTCACACCGCCATACTCGATGAAGCAGTCGCAGAGCTCAACGTCGAGTGCCGCGATCGTCAAACCTGCCGCGAAGGCTGCGAGAAAGCCGCTGCCGTGCAGTGCTTCTGCCGCCGCGTATGCTGAGAAAGCGACGCCGAGTGAGTAGAGCGATTCATAATCTCGTCGGACGCCAGTGCGTTTGCGTATCAAGTCGAGCGCTGAAACGGCAAGCAATCCGATCGCGACGCCCGCGCCTGGGCCAAGAATAAAAAGTCCGAAGCCCATCTTTGCCAGATGGCCGGACCCGAAATCGTGCGGACCTGTTAAAGCGATCGCAATCACGACGATCGGAAGCAACACGACGTCGTTGAGACCGCTCTCGAGTTGCAGCGCCTGGCGCGCGGTGGGCGAGATGTCGCGACGTCGCAGCAGTCCACGCAGCAACACGGGATCGGTTGAAGCCAGCGCGGCGCCGAGAATCGTGGCAAAAGCGGGTGAGATGCCGAGTAGCCACCATGCCGCGATGGCAGTCAACGCGGCGCAGAGGATCGTGCCAGGACCCAGCATGCGAAACGCGAGTCCCGCGTGGCGTTTGACCTCCGTTGTGTTGAGAGTTACAGCATCCGTGAATAGAACGAGAGTTAAACTCAGTATCGCCACAACGCGGAGAACCGACGATTCGAGCGTCATATTGAACACGCCGAGTCCTGCCGGCCCGAGTGCGGCGCCGATGAATATAAAGACAGCAACCTGCGGCAGACCGGTTCTATCGACCAGTCCAGACAGCAGTGCCGAGACAATGATGACGATCCCGATTAAAGCGAGACCCGCTACCAACTGTTCCGCAGTCATTTGTGGCCCATCCTAACGGTAGCCACAAAAAAGCACAAAACGGATTACCACAAAGAAGCACAAAAGGCACAAAACGAGCAAAAGAGTTGAAAGAAAGATTTCATCTCTGCGTAAGCTCTGCGTCCTCTGCACCTCTGCGGTTTACATGTGTTTTCGTTTTCTCTTACCGCAGAGGCGCAGAGGACGCAGAGTTTACACAGAGAAAATACTTTGTACCTTTTGTGCCTTTTTGTGGCAAAATCACGCCCCGAGTAACCGCCTTTTCAAAACCGACAAAGTAAGGATTCCAATGAACCTTTCACCACTGGATTGGACGGTAATTGCCGCGTATTTCCTTTTCAATCTCGGTATCGGGCTCTACTACGCTCGCAAAGCGACCGGCAGCACGAGCGAGTTCTTCCTGTCAGGGCGCAACGTGCCGTGGTGGCTCGCGGGCACGTCGATGGTCGCAACGACCTTCGCGGCTGACACGCCACTCGCCGTCACGGGCTTCGTCGCCAAGAACGGCATCGCCGGCAACTGGCTCTGGTGGAACTTTGTCATGAGCGGCATGCTCACTGTCTTTCTTTACGCGCGACTCTGGCGACGCGCAGGCGTGATGACTGACATCGAGTTTGCCGAGCTGCGTTACTCCGGCAAGCCGGCTGCGTTTCTGCGCGGCTTTCGTGCTCTATACCTCGGCCTGCCGATCAACTGCATCATTCTCGGTTGGGTCAATCTCGCGATGGTGAAGATTCTCGAGATCACCTTGGGCGTGACTAAGAGCGGCGCGATCAAAATCGTGATCGGAATGCTCATCTTTACTGCTTTCTACACGACGATCTCGGGCTTGTGGGGCGTGCTCGTTACCGACCTTTTTCAATTTGCGCTGAAGATGGGAATGGTCATCGTGCTCGCGATCCTTGCCGTCAATGCAGTTGGGGGCATCGATCAGTTGAAGTCCAAGATCACGGCGATGGATGGAGGTTCCGGATCGCGTCTCGCATTCTTTCCCGAGTTCGATTCCATCTGGATGCCTGCGATCACGTTGTTTGTGTATCTCGGTGTGATTTGGTGGTCCACCTGGTATCCCGGCGCTGAGCCCGGCGGTGGTGGCTACGTGGCCCAGCGCATCTTCTCCGCAAAAACCGAAAAGGACGGGCTGTTCGCGACGCTGTGGTTCAACATCGCCCATTACGCTCTGCGTCCGTGGCCATGGATCCTCACGGCGCTTGCATCCCTCGTTCTTTACCCGAATCTGGTCGATAAGGAAGGTGGTTATATCCAGACGTTGATGGATCCGAACGTGTTTCCGACATACCTGCGCGGTTTTATGCTGGCGGCATTCGCAGCAGCGTACATGTCGACGATCGGCACGCAGCTCAACTGGGGCGCGTCTTACGTCATCAACGACTTTTACCGCCGCTTCATCGAACGATCGGCGAGTGAGAAACACTACGTCGTCGCTTCGCAGGTCGTGACGGTGTTACTGATGATCGCATCGGTGATCATCACGTTCTTCATGGATTCGATCGGCGGCGCTTGGAAGTTACTACTCGTTACGGGCGCGGGAACGGGCACGGTGCTGTTGCTGCGCTGGTTCTGGTGGCGTATCAATGCGTGGTCGGAAGTGTCAGCAATGATCACTGCCGCAGTTGTTTCTATCTTCCTGCAGACGGGTCTGAAGTGGAACAGCGACGATCCGAAGCAGTTCGCTTACCTGATGCTGACTACCGTGGGCATTACGACTGTCGTCTGGATCACCGTGACCCTATTCACGAGCCCCGAGCCGCGCGAGAAGCTTGTTTCCTTCTATCGACGCGTCAGACCCGAAGGCCCGGGCTGGACGGAGGTCGCGGCTGCAGCGGGACTGGCTGAGTCGCATGCGCAGGGGCGGTTGTCATTACAGTTTGCAAATTGGATACTGGGCTGTGCGCTGATTTACGGTTCCTTGTTTGGCATAGGCAAGTTGATATTCAAGGAGTGGGGCGCAGGATTGCTATACTTGCTGGTCGCGATTGTGGCAGGGGCGCTGATCTCACGGAACCTCTCGCGTGGAGAGATGACTGCGGAGACGCTCCAACTTGAACATGCCGAAGAACCTGTTTAGTGAAAGCTTAGTCTTCGCCGTCGATTTAGGAGGCACACATTTACGAGTAGCTCTCGTCGATGATAACGGGAGAATACTCAAACAGACGAAACAGGAAACGCCGAAAGGTGATTCCGCTGAAGTCGTCGTCGCTGCGCTTGTCGCGGCTGCGCAGAGCTGGGACAGCTACAAACAATCCGTCGTCGCTGCTTCGATCATGGTGCCGGGCGCGGTCGACTGCGATAAAGCTGTTGTACTGCAAGCGCCAAACCTTCCTTCGTTAGTCAACTATCCACTCAAAGCTGAATTACAGAAGAAACTGGGCTGGCCCGTGTTTCTCGAAAACGATGCCAACGCCGCGGCCGTCGGTGAGATGTGGCTCGGTGCGGCGCAGGGATGTCGAGATGTGGTGAGTGTCACGCTCGGTACGGGTGTCGGCGGCGGTGTGATTCTCGATGGAAAGCTTTGGCGCGGCTCGCATGGATCGGCTGGTGAGATTGGGCACACGACTGTCGATCCGTTTAGCGGGTTGAAGTGTAAGTGTGGCAACACTGGTTGTCTGGAGTTGTTTGCGTCTGCGACCGCGATCGTGCGAATGACGAAGGAGAGTTTGTCGTCGTTCCCGGAGTCGCGACTGAAGAGTTGTGAGCTCACGGCTGAGAAGGTTTATGAGGCCGGACGCTTTGGTGACGAGCTCGCGCTCGCGGTGTTCAAGCGTTTTGGGATGTATCTGGGGATTGGGCTCGCGAATCTGATCAATCTGATCGATCCGCAGATCATTGTCATTGCCGGTGGGGCTGTGAATGGTTGGGATCTGTTTGCTGAGGAGATGTACCGGCAGGTCGAGGAGCGCGCGTTTCGCACGACCGCGCAGCAGGTGAAGATCGCGCGGGCGGAGTGTGGTGACAATGCCGGATTGCTGGGAGCGGCTCGGCTGGCGCGGAATAGTTTGTGACAGGATTTACAAGATTTCCCATGATTAACAAGTTATCCTGTCAATCCTGAAAATCTTGTAAATCCTGTCCAATGACTGCCCTAATAATCCACGGCCATTTTTATCAACCACCACGCGAGAATCCATGGACGGGCGAAGTCGATGCAGAGCCGGGCGCCGCGCCGTTTCACGATTGGAACGAGCGCATACACGCTGAGTGTTACGCACCAAACATCGTCAACTACCCGCTTATCAATTTTAACTTCGGACCGACGTTGCTCTCGTGGCTCGAGAGTCATCATCGCGACACGTACGTTCAAATCTTAAACGCCGATCGGGAGAGTGCTGAGGCGCGTGGTGGTCACGGCAACGCGATTGCACAAGCGTACGGTCACGCGATTCTGCCACTCTGCAACGAACGCGATCGACTGACGCAGGTGCTTTGGGGACTTGCTGACTTTCGTTATCGGTTCGGCCGTGAAGCGGAAGCGCTCTGGTTACCCGAGACTGCTGCCAACGATCAAGTGCTCGCGCTACTCATCGAACAGGGCATGCGTTACGTCATCCTCGCGCCAAATCAGGGGAAGGGTGTAGTCGATACTTCAAAGCCGTATCTCTTCCGTCATCCTGATGGATCGAAACGCTCCATCGCCGTGTTTTTCTACAATGGACCACTCGCGCGCGCGATCGCTTTCGAACGTGCACTTGCGTCGAGTCGTGGCCTCGTGGAGAAGTTCGTCAGCGCTGGTGGCGTTCTGGTGAACGTCGCGACCGACGGCGAAACTTACGGTCATCATTTCAAGTTCGGCGATCTGTGTCTGACGCATGCGCTGAAGGTTGAAGCGAAGTCAGCGGGCTTTTGGATAACGAACTACGCGCAGTATCTCGATCATCATCCAGCGGAGACGGAAGTCGAGATCGATAATGGACCGGACGGTGAAGGCAGCTCGTGGAGTTGCGTGCATGGAGTTGCGCGATGGTCGCGAGATTGTGGCTGTCATACTGGCGGTGAACCGGGTTGGAACCAGGCGTGGCGAAAACCTCTGCGTGATGCGCTGAATTTCTTGCGCGACGATGCGGCCGCGAAGTTTGAACAAAGTGGGTTATTGCGCGACCCCTGGGCGGCGCGCAACGATTACATCAAGGTGATTCTCGATCCGAAATACCCGCGCGAAGGAGTTGACCCGCGTGTGTGGGACCTGCTTGAAATGCAACGAAGCTCACTACTGATGTTCACGAGCTGCGGCTGGTTCTTCTCCGATCTCGCCGGCATCGAAACAATCCAGGTCCTTCGCTACGCCGCGCGAGTTATCGATTTAATGAACAAACTCGGCCTCGACCCTCCTCAAAAACGGTTTATGGAGCTATTGTCCGAGGCAAAAAGCAACCGCCCAGAAAAAGGCACCGGATCCGATCTTTTTATCCGTATTATCCGCGGCTAATGACCACGATTCTCGGCGACATCGACCTGCATCTTTTCGGCGAAGGCCGCCACGAAGAGATCTATAAAAAGCTCGGTGCGCACGTCACAAAAGTCGGCCGCACGAAAGGCGTCGCATTCGCCGTCTGGGCTCCGCACGCGCGCGGCGTCAGCGTCGTCGGCGATTTCAACGCTTGGAACGGCAAGGACCACCGGATGCAACGCCTCGGCAACTCAGGCGTCTGGGAACTCTTCATTCCGAAACTCACCGCCGGCAGTCTCTACAAGTTCGAGATCGAGTCACGGAATGGCCCACCGCTATTCAAAGCCGATCCATACGCGCAACACACCGAAGTCCCACCTGACACTTCATCGATCGTCTACGACTCGAAATACAAGTTTCGCGATACAAAGTGGATCAAAAGCCGCGCTAAGCGTCAGTACTACCGCGAGCCACTCTCGATCTACGAAGTACACTTCGGCTCGTGGCGTCGCAAAGTTGAAGACGATAATCGCCCGTTTACATATCGAGAGATGGCCGAGCCACTCGCCAACTACGTCACGGAGCTGGGCTTCACGCACGTCGAGTTTCTCCCCCTCAAGGAACACCCGTATGGACCATCGTGGGGTTACCAGGTCACTTACTACTACGCGCCCTCCGCGCGTTACGGCGAGCCCGACGATCTGCGTTATCTCATCGATTACCTGCACCAGCGCGGCATCGGCGTGATTATGGACTGGGTTCCGGCGCACTTCCCGAAAGACGCGTGGGCGCTTGGCCGCTTCGATGGCTCCGCTCTGTACGAGCATCTCGACCCGCGCAAAGGCGAGCATCCCGATTGGGGCACGTACATCTTCAACTACGGTCGCAATGAAGTGCGCAACTTCCTCGTCGCGAATGCGCTTTACTGGTTCAATGAATTTCACATCGATGGATTGCGCGTCGATGCGGTGGCGTCGATGCTTTATCTCGACTACAGCCGCAAGGAAGGCGAGTGGGTGCCGAACCAGTTTGGCGGGCGCGAGAACCTCGAAGCAATCGCGTTTCTGAAGGAGTTGAATGAAGTAACTCACCGCGCGTGTCCGGGAATCATCATGGTTGCGGAAGAGTCGACTGCGTGGCCCATGGTCAGCCGTCCGATTTACGCGGGTGGTCTTGGTTTCGACTTCAAGTGGAACATGGGTTGGATGCACGACACTTTGAAATACTTCCAAACCGATCCGCTCTTCCGCGCCGGCAATCACAATAAGCTGACATTTGGACTGGTCTATGCATGGAGCGAGAACTTCATCCTGCCGTTTTCGCACGACGAAGTGGTCCACATGAAAGGCTCTCTGCTGAACAAAATGCCAGGGACAACTGAGCAGAAGTTCGCGACATTGAGGGCGCTTTACGCGTATATGTGGGCGCACCCGGGGAAGAAGTTGTTGTTCATGGGCGGTGAGCTTGGACAGTGGCGCGAGTGGAACGAGACGGAGAGTTTAGACTGGCATCTGCTTGAGGATTCGTTACACGGTGGTGTACAGAAACTGGTTCAGGATCTGAATCGCGTCTATGGACCAGAAAGCGCACTCTGGGAAGCGGATGGTGATCCTGCGGGTTTCGAATGGATCGACGTCGACAACGCCTTCGAGAACATCGTAGCCTTCCTCCGCCGCTCATCCGAAACCAGCCGCGAAATCATCTGCGTGTGCAACTTCTCCGCCGTGCCTAAAAAAGGCTACAGAGTGGACCAGTTAAGCAAAGGCGCCTACGACCTCATCATCAACACCGACGCTGGAGTCTATGGCGGGACCAACAGAGTCAACGTGAACAACGGTGAACTCAATCTTCCTCCTCTAACAACCCTCTGGTTCGCTCCACGAAAAGCCAAAAGAAAAAGCTAAAATATTTATGCTTTTGTGCCTTTTTGCGGCTAAAATGAATCGCCTTGTATGAGAAGTTCAAGGAGATAGACGGCAGACATCCCTGGCGCAACGTTAGCCCTGACGGGTACGTCGACTATCAGGCTCGTTATCGCCCGCACGGACGTGTCCTCTATTTCAACTTCGCACTCGCCAAAGAGATGGGCCTCATTCCCTCTGACCATCGCGCGACCATCGCTAAAGATCTCGAACAAGTAATCCTCGACACCTTCTCTCTCCAGATCATCAACGAATACGATCTCGAACGCGGCAAGAAGTATCCGCCCGAGACCATCAAACCTTATCCGTACATGGCGACGCGTTATCTCCAGATACAACATCGCAGTCGCCAGGGTAAAACATCAGGCGACGGTCGCAGCATCTGGAATGGATACATAAAGAGTGACAACTTGATCTTCGACATATCGAGTCGCGGCACGGGCGCAACGATACTGAGTCCCGGTGCGCAGCAGGCAGAAAAGCCTCTTCCAACAGGTGATGAGTCTTACGGTTACTCCTCCGGGCTAGCAGATCTCGACGAGATGCTTGGCAGCGCAGTGATGTCTGAGATCTTTTATCGCCAGGGAATTCCGACAGAACGCTGTCTCGTCGTGATCGGATTTTCTGACACGAGTGCGATCGGCGTTAGAAGCGCTCCGAATCTCATCCGTCCCGCGCACATGTTTCGTTATCTTAAGCAGGGCCGTCACGAAGAGTTGAAAGCCTCAGTCGATTACTTCATCGATCGCGAAGTCGAAAACGGCTTCTGGGAAATTCCCGCTGATTCGAGTGCGCGTTATACAAAAGCCCTCGACTACTTCGCGCGCTCGTACGCAAAACTCGCCGCGATCCTGGAGGAGGAATACATCTTCAACTGGCTCTCGTGGGACGGCGACAACATGCTCGCAAGCGGCGCGATTCTCGACTACGGCTCCATTCGACAGTTTGCGGCGAAACACGACAAGTATCGCTACAACGACGTGGATCGTTATTCCGCTTCACTCGCCGAACAACGTGGCTGGGCAAGATCGCTGGTCCAGGTTTTCGCGCAAACGATGGCTTTCGTCCAGTCGGGCGTAAAAGAGAACTTGAACAATTTCAAGAATGCTGATTGTTTGCGCGTCTTCGATGAGGCCTTCGAAAACGAAAGAGATCAGCGCCTGTTGTGGCGTATTGGTTTCACGCCGGAACAGATCACGTATCTGATGAACAATGCGCGCAAAGAGATCAGAGATTTCGATCGCAGCCTGCGCTACTTCGAAGACCGCAAAGTGAAGAAGGGAATCGAGAAGCTTCCCGACGGCTTCACGCACAGTCCCGTTTTCCTGATCCGCAATTTGCTGCGACTGCTTCCGGCTTACTACGTCGCGCAATCAATTACTCGGGCTGACGAACGGAACGCGTACATGCCTGAAGAGGTTTTCTGCCGTATGATGGCGGCGTCGTATATCAGCAAGCGAGATTTGAAACCAACGGCGTCGACCGCATCGCACGTGGAAGATTTTCAGCACTGTTACCTGCGGCTGGTGGCCGCGCTCGGTGGTCCATTCGACATGGTTTTGAAGACACTGCAGGAGCGCTCGGCAGTGATCAATCACCGCCATCGCATCACCGGCGACGCTGTTACCTGGATCATCGAAGAAGTCATCGCTATGAAAAACAAAATCAGGGTCGACGGTTTGCAGGAAGCGCTCGACGCCTTCATCGACTCACAAGTGCTGATCCCCGGCAAATGGCATCCCGTCCCTGCCGAACAACTCGAATCGAACACCCTCAAATCGCAATTGCTGCAAAAGATCCACGAGAACCTCGAAATCTACAAAGAATCGATTTAATGGAAATGATCAATTGGGCTGAGGTGCGCGCGAAGTTTCCCGTTACGAGCAAGAGTGTCTATCTGAACACGGCTGCGGCTGGACCGCTGGCAGATTCGACTGCAAAAGCGGGCCAGCTTTATTACGAGCAGATGATGAACGACGGCGACACTCACTGGGATGAGTGGCTGGCCCGTTGTGAAGACATACGCAGGCAGGTCGCTGCGTTTATCAATGCCGAGCCGGAAGAGATCGGGTTCACGACGAACACGTCGAGCGGAATGAATCTGATCGTTGATGCACTCGAGAAGCACGGCGAGGTGATCTCGTGCGACCTCGAGTTTCCGGTGACGACGATTCCGTGGATGCATCGACGTATTCCGGTGCATTTTGTGAAGTCGGTTGCTGGTGTGGTGCGGCCGGAAGATGTGCGCGCAGCGATGAACACGCGCACCGGAATCATCTCGATGAGTTATGTCCAGTTTTCAAATGGCTTTCGCAGCGATCTTGAAGAACTTGCGAGCATCAAGGGCAATTACGCGCTCGTTGTTAATGCGAGCCAGGCGGCAGGAGCGTTCGAAATCGATGTGAAGCGAATGAAGATCGATGCTTTGTGCTCGACCGGGCACAAGTGGATGCGATCGGGATACGGCTCTGGATTTGTTTACATCAGCAAGGAGCTTCAGGCAGCTTCACGACAACGGACCATCGGTTGGCTGAGTGTTCACGATCCATATGGAATGAGAAACGACGAGATACATCTGCGACACGACGTTGCCTCGCGTGCTGAGATCGGGTGCCTGCACTTTGCGGGTGTGTTTGCGTTGGGAGCATCGATCGAGTTGATGCAGTCGCTCGGGATCGAGAACATTCAAACGCGCGTGCTCGAGTTGAATCGGAAGCTGACGTCGCGGCTTGACGGGAAAGTTCTGTCGCCGCTTGCTGAAGAAAAGTTTCGTTCAGCCGAGACGCTCGTAGCTGTGGATGATCCAGCGAAGACAGTTGCTCAATTAGCTCAACAAAACATCCTGGTGACTGAGAAGCCACAGGGGATTCGGGTGTCGACCGATTTTTTCAACAACGAAGACGATATCGAATCTTTAATCCGTAACCTATCTGTGTAATCGGTGGCCAGGTTTTTTCTTTTTCGCGGGCGCCGCATTGGAATTCGAATCGCTGAAGTTCCTGTGCGCGAGCGCGACGAACTTCTGCATGATCGGTGAATCGTAACCGTTACTCAACTGCGCGATACCAAGCTCCCAGTTAATCTGCGCGCCCTCGATCCACCAGCGTATCAACCGCCCCTTCTCAACTTCGTCCTTCACAGACTGCAACGGCACGATCCCAACACCCATGTCTTCTTCAACCATCCGTTTGATCGCCTGCTGGCGACTGAGCTCCATCGCAACGCGCAACGACACTCCGGCCTGCGCGAAAAACTGATCGATCAACCGCCGCGTGTTCCCACCGCGTTCTCCAAGAATCAAACGCTCACCCGCAAGCGTGTAAGCACTGACTGTTTTCTGCTTCGCGAGCTTGTGATGCGGCGACGCGATCGCCACCAGTTGATCCTCGCTCAAACGCTCAGTCTTGATGCCACGTACGTCAACCGGCAGCGAAACAAACGCTACATCAACCTCGCCCGCGAGGATCTGGTCCACCAGCACTTCGCTGGTCCCAGAAGTCACAGAGATATCCGCCGCCGGATGCTGCTTGCGCAACTCCTTCAGAATCGACGGCAGTTGCTCAGTCAGGACCATCGCCGACGCACTACCGATCCGCAGTCGCCCGCGCTCAGCGCCCGCAAGCTCTGCGATCTCATCGAGCGCGGCGTCGTGTTCGCGGAGAATGTGGCGCGCGCGTCGCAGTAGCTGTTCGCCCGCTTCAGTCAAGATCACATGCCGCGGAGCACGCACAAACACCTTCGCCCCGATCTCAGTCTCTAGCTGCCTGATCTGCATGCTAATCGCCGCCTGGGTCACGTGTACGCGTAAAGCTCCGGCCGTAAACGTGCCTGATTCAGCGATCGCTACGAAGGCGCGTAATTGTCGAATTTCCACAACAGCAGGCTCCCGATATCAAGATGGATTATCGTAATAATAAAATCTTTTAGTTTCCATTATAAATCAGCGAACCCTAGAATAATCAACATAATGTTGAATGGATCGTTTTCTATTCGGCCCGAGCCCCAACTGTGAGCACTGAACGACGAACAGCAGAGCTCTCTCCGGTTAGACGCGTGCTCACTCAGAACTCGGTGGTCGGTGTGGACGGCGGCGGGACCAAGACCGAAGCCGTTGTCATGGACGCAAGCCAGCGAGTGATCGGCGAGGGCCGCGCCGGACCCTCGAACCCTTTGCGAGTAGGAATTGCAGGAGCCGCTGCCGCCGTGCGCGAAGCGATCGATAGCGCGTGTGCGGCCGCGAAGCTCAGGCGTGGCGATCTGATCGCTGCGCAAATCGGACTTGCGGGGGCGCGTCGACGCGAGTTGCGCGAACGCATGCGCGAGACACTGATGCCGCTCGGTGTCGGTGAGATCGAGGTTGTAACTGACGCCAACATCGCTTTGTATGGAGCGACTGACGGTGCGCCGGGTCTGGTTGTCATCGCCGGAACAGGATCAATTTGCTGCGGTATCAATGCGCGTGGCAAACGTTTTTGCGCGGGTGGCTGGGGACCGATTGCGGGTGATGAAGGTGGTGGCGCGTGGCTGGCGCGCCGCGCTCTGCGTGCGGTTGCGTATGCGTTTGACGGGCGTGGTCCAAAGACCGAGCTTACCGAACTTGCCTGTGCGTATTTTCACGTCACCAGTCCTGACGATCTGACGACAGCCATTTACGCGCCCACGATCACGAATGAGCGTTTAGCAGGCTTTGGCAGAGACGTTGTCGACGCGGCGAAATCAAAAGATCCGGTCGCGCTCCAGATCGTTGCTGATGGTGGTACAGAGCTCGGGCATGCGGCCGTTGCAGTGATTCGAAATTTGCAGATGGAGCGCGAGCGTTTTCAGATTGCTTACGTTGGAGGTGTGTTTCGAGCGGCGGGAGATTTGATGCTCGACACGTTGCGCGCCGAGGTGCGGAAGGTCGCGCCGCGTGCGTATTTCGAGCCGCCTCACTTCGCTCCAGCCGTGGCTGCCGCTAGAATGGCGCGTGAACGCATCAACCATGTCGCTCTCGCCGTCTGATATGAAAAGGGAAACCGCGCTTCCAATCACCGAGCAAGAGAACCCACGCTCAAAAGATCTCAGCTCACAATCAACAGCGGAGATCGTTGCGCTCATGAACGATGAGGACGCGACGGTTGCAGCGGCAGTGAAGCGTGTGCTCGGCGATGTTGGTAAAGCTGTTAATGAGATTGTTTTGAGACTTTCGAAAGGTGGACGGCTATTTTATACGGGCACGGGAACTTCGGGACGATTGGGTGTGCTCGACGCGTCTGAGTGTCCACCGACGTTTGGTGTGTCGCCGGAGTTGGTCCAGGGCGTGATTGCTGGAGGTTACGATGCGTGTCATCGCGCGGTTGAAGCTTCGGAAGATGATGCGGAGGCGGGTGGTTTTGACTTGAAGGCGCGCGGGTTTGGCGCAGGTGATGTGCTCGTGGGAATCGCGGCGTCGGGTCGCACTCCTTATACTGTCGGCGCGGTGAGGTTTGCGCGTGCGCTTGGAGCTTTCACGGTTGGATTGACGGTTGTGCCTGGTTCACCGATCACAGAAGCGGCGGAGTTGAGTATCGTTCCGGTGGTTGGACCAGAAGTGCTGACCGGATCGAGCAGGCTCAAGGCCGGGACAGCGCAGAAGATGGTCCTGAATATGATATCGACGGCGACGATGGTGCGGCTCGGGTATGTGAGCGGCAATCGCATGTCGAACCTGCAACCGCGGAATGCGAAGCTGCGCGAGCGGGCGGTGCGGATTGTGATGGCGGAAAGTGGTGTTGATGAGGAAACGGCGTTGTCTGCATTGGAAGGTTCTAACTGGGTCGTCAGAAGCGCTGTGGGTCAGGTAAGTGGAACACAGATTAACGCGGATGAAGACGGATGAAGTCGCTGGATCTGCTTATTATCTTTGGGTACTTGATCGGGATCGTGCTGTTCGGCACGTGGTTCGGTCGTAAGCAGAAGACCACTGCTGACTACTTTCTCGGCGATCGATCGGTTCCGTGGTGGGCTGTGGCGTTCTCGATCGTCGCCACTGAAACCTCGACTATCACGTTCATCTCGATACCCGGTGTCGCCTTCGCGCGCGGTGGAAATTTCGGTTTTCTGCAACTCGTCTTTGGTTATCTCCTCGGACGTATCGTCATCTCGATCCTTTTCATCCCGTCTTACTTTCGCGGCGAGTTGCTGACTGTCTACCAGCTTCTCGATCGACGCTTTGGCGGCAAGATCAAGATGGTTGCGGCTTCGCTCTTCGTCGTCATGCGCAACATCGCCGATGGGATTCGACTGCTACTCACTGCGATCGTCCTCTCGGCGGTCTACGCGGCTTTCCAACCGAACGCGAACGCGGAAACGATCATCATCGCGTCGATCGTTCTGATCGGCGTCGCGATGATTATCTTCACTTACTTCGGTGGCATGGAGGCGGTGATCTGGGTCGAGGTGATCCAACTCGGCATCTACATCGCGGGCGCAATCGCGGCTGCGGTCGTGCTTATTAACTCAATCGATGGTGGACTCGCGGCGGCGAACTCATTCGCAGCTCAATACAGTAAATATTCGCTGTTCGACTTTTCTCTCGATCACACGAAGACGTTCACGTTCTGGTCCGGCCTGATTGGCGGCTGTTTCCTGACGATGAGCACACACGGCACGGATCAGTATCTCGTGCAGCGCTATCTCTGCACCGATCGCCCGCGCAAAGCGACGGTGGCGTTGCTAACCAGTGGTGGCATCGTGCTGGCCCAGTTTATTGGTTTTCTGTTTATCGGCGTCTTGTTATTTGCTTTTTACCACCCGTTCACCGATCCGGGTTACGCAACCGCGGCCAACACGGCTTTTCCGTTCACCGGCGGCGATCGTGTATTTCCCGATTTCATCACAAAGTACATGCCGACCGGGCTTTCTGGTCTCGTCGTGGCGGCAATCTTCGCGGCGGCGATGTCGTCGTCGTTGAACTCAATTGCTGCCACTGCGGTTAACGATCTTTACAAGCCGTTTCGTCCCAACCGTGATGACAAGCATTATTTAAAAATGTCGCATGTGCTGACGCTTGTGTGGGGGGTGGTCCAGATCCTGGTGGCGCTCGCAGTGCGAAATCAACCGGGTTCGGCGCTGAGTATGGCATTGTCGATTGCGTCGCTCATCAATGGGCCGATACTCGGCGTGTTTCTGGTTGGAACGTTTTTGCGGCGCGTGAGCCAGCCGCCCGCGCTGATCGGCATGCTTGTGAGCATCGCATCGATGCTGTACGTGTTTTTTGCAACGAAGATTGCGTGGACGTGGTACGTATTTCTCGGAAGCCTGATCACGTTTGTGGTGGCGTGGGCGGCGAGTTTTGCGTTCTCGCCGGCAGTTAAAGCAATAGGTCCGATAGGACCGATTGGACCTATAACAGATGAGGAGTGATTCAGAGCTGATGCAAAAGCTCAATCGTTATTCTGCTGCGATCCTGATTCTGATCCTGCTGGCGCTGCCGGCGCGGTCTCAGGCACAGTTAAAAGTCAGCCCTTATAAACGCGAGCCTTCGTCGAAGGCGCTGAAGTGGGCCAACGAGCAGCTACGCAAGATGTCGCTCGAGGAGAAGGTTGGTCAACTGATCTCCGTCGGCGTGAATGCGACCTTTCTCAATCAGGACTCCGACGCCTTCCGTTCTCTCAAGCACCAGATCGAAGACAACAAAGTCGGCGGCATCATTCTCTTTCGTGGTCCGGTTTACGAATCGGTGATTCTCGTCAATCGCATGCAGCAGCTCGCGCGTTACCCGCTGTTGATCTCCGCCGATCTCGAGTCGGGCGCGGGCATGCGCTTTGACGATACCGTCAACTTTCCGTGGAACATGGCCGTCGGTGCGACCGGTAACCCGGAATACGCGCGGCGCCAGGGCGAGATCACCGCACGCGAAGCACGGGCACTCGGCGTACATCAGATCTTCGCGCCCGTCGTCGACGTCAACAACAATGCCGCGAATCCCGTAATCAACGTTCGTTCTTACGGAGAAGATCCGGCAGAGGTCGCGCGATTTGCCGCCGCGTTCACTGAAGGCGCGCAAAACGCAGGCACGATCGCGACTGCAAAACACTTTCCCGGCCACGGCGATACCGCTGTCGATTCTCATCGCGGACTGCCAGAGATCAACGTGAGTCGCGAACGCTTGAACACGGTCGAGTTCGTGCCGTTCAAAGCAACGGTTGACGCGGGTATCGGCGCAGTGATGGTGGGCCACATCGCCCTCCCGCAGATCGACGCTACTGCAGTCAAACCATTACCGGAGAACCTCAAGTCAAAACCAACCGACACGGATCAGAACGGCGAGATCATTGACGAGAAAGCCGCGATGCCGGCGACGATGTCGCCCGTGATCGGCAACATCCTCCGAAACGATCTGAAGTTTCAGGGAATGATCGTGACCGACGCGTTGAGTATGAGCGGGTTGACGATCTATTTCACGCCTGAAGAAGCTGCAGTGCGCGCGTTGGAGGCGGACGCTGACATGCTGCTGAAACCGGTGGATGTTGATGCGACGTTTCGCGGTGTGTTGCAGGCGGTGAAGAGTGGTCGCATCACTGAACAACGCGTCGAGGAGTCGGCGCGCCGGATACTTGCCGCGAAGTACGATCTCGGTCTCGTCAAAGAGCGCATGACACCGATCGATTCGATCGATCGCATCGTCGGCAGCAAAGACGTGACTGCACTCGCGACTGAGATCGCAGAGCATGCGATCACGCTCGTGCGTAACGAAGACAAGCTCGTGCCACTGAAACCCGGGACGCGCATTTTCAATCTGGCGGTGACGAATGGCGACGATCGAAACTGGATCGCGAATCCGTTTGTGTCGAGACTGAAAAGCGCGGGAGTGAAAGTGGAAACAGTGGTTCTCGACGAGCGCTCGACGTTGGAAGAGGTGCAGAAGGCGGTTAATCGCGCGAAGGCTGCTGACCTGGTTATTGCTTCGTTGTACGGGCGCGTTCGATCGGGACAGGTTTCGAGTGTCGGAATACCTCAGGCTGGCGCGCGCGCGTTGTCGTGGTTGATGTCAGAGGAGAAGCCCATCGTCGGGATCAGTTTCGGGAATCCTTATTTATTGGACAGCTTCAGAGGGTTGCGCACTTATGTTGTGACGTACGGCGACATGCCGGCGTTGCAGCAGGCGGCTGCACGCGCAGTGCTGGGCGAGATCGATATCGTCGGGCGGTTGCCGATCTCGCTGCCGGGGTTGTACCCGCGTGGAACCGGGATTCAACTCAAGGCAGCGAAGTGAATTTGATTCT
>DATFDT010000402.1:0-2994 GCA_035251975.1 Pyrinomonadaceae bacterium
TGGGGGTGCGACGGCGACGAAGTCTTCGACGAAACGCAGGCCGTAGTTGTCGAGTAGCTCGTTGACGCGATCGAGTTGTGGGGAGCGGACGATGAGGCCCGCGTGGTGGCGCTTCTTAACGCGATAGATGATCTCTTCGTCAGCGTAGTTCGAGGTGTCAGGGGTTTCCTGTTTCGCGAGCGACAGGATGATCCCGGCATACTCTTTCCGCAGAGGCGTGATCTTCGACGGTCCTTTCCCGTCGGCAATTTCCAATTTGGCCCACTCGCGCCACAGATTCACGCCCGACGCAGCTTCAAGCACGTCTGAAATGTACGCACCACCAACACGCGCCGCGATCTCGAGAAAGTAAAACTTCCCGTCAGCATCGCTCTTGATAAACTCGGCGTGCGTCGCTCCACGCTCCAAACCCAGCGCGCGAATGAGCTTCTTGTTAATCGCGAGTAGCGCCTTCTCGTCAGCCGACCCGCGCGCCAACGTACGCGAGATATAAGCCCCACCCTGATGGGCCACCTGCATCGGCGGACGCCCGTATTGATTCGTTCCCGCAAACATCACCTTGCCATCATTCACCACCGAATCAACGTGAAAAACCTCGCCTGCAACAAACCGCGCGAGCACGTAATAAGACGCACGCTCGCGCAGGTTCTCACGCTCATTCATCTCATGCATCGCGCGCCGCACTTCTCCCGGCTCGCTAACCTTGCGAATCCCAATCGCAGACACGTCCGAACGTGGCTTGATCACCCACGGTCCAGCCACTCGCTGCATGAACTTGTCAACTTCTTCCACGTTCACGAGCGGTACGAATTCCGGTACATCAATCCCCGCGCGCCGGCTATGGACCGCCATCGACAACTTATCGCGAAACACCTTCGCGCCCGAGCTACTCAAACCCGGCAAACACAAGTGCTCGCGCATCAATGCAGCCGTAACAACGTCAAACTCTTCGAGCGCAACCACCCGATCGATCTTCATCTTCCGCCCGAGAAACGCGAGCAGGTCGATGAACAGCGGTGGTCCAGCGTCATTGGGAACAGCGATCAGATCGTCGAGACTCTCACGCGGCCAGTCGTCATGGAGCACCTTCTCTTTCGTGATCAGAATCACGCGACAGCCGTGAGCTTTGCATTCGCGAATAAAATCAGCGCCTTTGAAATATGTGGCGAGGCAGATGATGTTGAGGGGGCGATTCTCGGTTTCAGGCATTTGGATTTTCTCTTTCCAGAGGTTTGATTATGCTGTTATCCTGTAAATCCTGCAAAATCCCGAATCCTGTAAGAACAGAGATGATTATTAAAGGACCGTATCCCGATATCTCCATACCCGAAACTGCGCTTACGCCGTTCGTTCTGCATCGCGCGCAAGAACTCGGCGACAAGCCCGCACTGATTGACGGGCCGACCGGACGCACGTTCACTTACCAACAGGTCGCTGACTCGATCAGCATCGTGGCCCACAATCTTTCCGAACGTGGCTTCAGGAAAGGCGACGTCTGCGGCATCTTAAGCCCAAACTGTCCGGAGTATGGCATCGCGTTTCATGCGGTGGCGACTCTAGGCGGAATCGTCACGCCAATCAACCCGCTTTACACACGTTACGAAGTTGGTCATCAACTGAAAGACTCCGGCGCGCGTTTCCTCATCACCACACCGTCCTGCGCGGAAAAGGTGCTTGAAGCAGACAACAAAGCGGGCCTCGATGAATTGATCGTCTTCGGCTCACTGGCAGGCGCGACGTCGTTTGATGAGCTGCTCGTCGATAACGGTCGTGCAGAGCAAGTTGAGATCAATGCACGCGAAGATCTGATCGCTCTTCCATATTCGAGCGGAACAACCGGTCTGCCGAAAGGCGTGATGCTCACGCATTACAACCTTGTCGCAAACCTCCGGCAGATGGAAGGTCTGTGTTACTTCTACGACACTGACACATTGATCGGCGTGTTGCCACTCTTTCACATCTACGGTCTCGTTGTAGTTTTGAACATGGGACTCTACAGCGGCGCCACAGTCGTGATGATGCCGCGCTTCGAGCTCGAGTCGTTCTTGAAAACAGCGCAGGACTACGAAGTAACGCTGGCCCATCTCGTGCCACCCATCGTGCTCGCGCTCAGCAAGCATCCGGTAGTCGACAATTACAAGTTACCGAAACTACACACAATCTTTTCGGGCGCGGCGCCGCTTGGCGAAGATCTGACGCGCGCCTGTATGGAGCGGCTGGGATGTAGTGTTCGTCAGGGCTATGGCATGACGGAGACAAGCCCGGTCACGCACTCATCGCCCGCGCCGCCGTTGCCGGTCAAATTTGGTTCTGTCGGCGTTCCGGCGCCGAACACCGAATGCAAAGTCGTAGATCTCGAAACGGGTGGGCCGCTCGGTCCCGGACAGAAGGGTGAGGTCTGCATGCGTGGTCCGCAGATCATGACCGGCTACTTGAACAAGCCCGAAGCGACCGCGCAGACGATCGACACCGAAGGCTGGCTGCACACGGGTGATATCGGGTATTACGACGAAGACGGCCACTTCTTCATCGTCGATCGTGCGAAGGAGTTGATCAAGTACAAGGGATTCCAGGTGCCGCCAGCCGAGCTTGAAGCAGTATTGTTGACGCACCCGTGTGTTGCTGATGCGGCAGTGATTCCGCATCCGGACGAAGAAGCAGGCGAGGTACCGAAGGGCATCATCGTGTTGCGAGAGCCGGCGGAACCGGAAGCAATCATGGAATTTGTGGCCGAGCGCGTCGCGCCGCACAAGCGTATCCGGCATCTTGAATTTGTCGACAAAATTCCGAAGTCTCCGTCAGGAAAGATCCTGCGCCGCGTTCTGGTGGAGATGGATCGAACAAAAGTGTTTTAAGCGTGCCTTTGCGTCTTTGCGGCCTTTGCGCCTTTGCGTGAAAGATCTCGTGAGCGCCCAAAAAGAATTTCACGCAAAGACGCAAAGGACGCAAAGACGCAAAGGAAGGCGCTTGACAGTCTCCCAGCCCGCAGAATAG
>DATFDT010000403.1:0-22810 GCA_035251975.1 Pyrinomonadaceae bacterium
AACACAGAGAACGCAGAGATACGCAGAGGGCCGCAGAGAGAACTCAAATCGTCGGTTGGGTTTTGAGGCGCGTGGCGGTGCGCGCGAGACTCCACAGCACGAATGCGAGCGCGATACTCGAGGCTGCAAGTACGACGTAGATCAGCCACGGCACGCGTTCGGTGAGTGGCTTGGGTTCGGGTTTGTAATCGCGGTTTGCGAACACGTCGCCGAGCCGGCTGTGAACGGGCTCCGTCGAAAGACGCACCGCCACTTCCTTTTCGAAGTCATAGTGCGGCGCCGGAACGTTCGCGTTACCAAAGAACAATCGCAGCGGTAGCGCCGCCGGCGTCTTCATCTCAAACACAAGCTGCCGTGCGGGCGCGCTCGCGTTGATCGACGTGATACTCAACGTCGGATTGCTGTAGTCAGTGATCTGTAACCGCAGCTTGCGCACGACCGCTTCTTCATTGAAATAAATCACGAGCCGCTTCTTTTCCTCACCTGAATGGCGGTTCAAATCACCACTCGCCAACAATCGCACATTCTGCGGATCGTCGATCGACTCGACTTGAAACGGACGTGAAAACGAGTCGTCTTCAATCTCAATACTGAGTCGATCGCACGGCACGCGCCCGCCAAGATCCAAAGTCCAAACAGTCGCGTGCGCTCCCTGATTGCGTTGCAACTGGTACGACGGCACCGGCACGTCCCACGTCGACAGCAAGCCTTTCTCGCGCACTGCCATCATCACTTTCGCGCTCGTTACCTGCGGCGTCTCATCATCAGTGATCGGATCGCGCGACACCTTCACGCGCAGATATCGATAACGGCTCGCCGGATAGCTCACCTTTTGCGACTCAGCCACATTGTTCTGCGACGCGAAACTGAAAATCACGCCATCATTGCTCAGCATCCGCCACTCCCGACCCGAATCACTGCCTTCAACCACAACCTGGCGGCGGAAGTTTGTCCCGTAAGTCTCGATATCGATCTCGTTATGCTCGCCAGGGTTTTCACCGAGATCAACAGATACTTCACTCGTCGATGGACCAGCATATCCCTGATTGAAAAGCCGCGTCGGAATCTCTCGTTTCTCGTCCAGCTCTCGGCGGACGCGAATGGCGTAAGGAATCTCGCGGTTGGCGGAGTCGAAGAGACGCAGGTCCGCTAAATCAGTGCTTGCCTTGTCCATCACCGGAAGCGGCACCGCCACGTCGTAAATCTGACCGTCAGTTTTCTCCGGCGTGACCTCGACATAATAAGGCCACAGCGATAACGACGTTTGCGCGGAGACTGAAACAACTAACACCAGCGCCGCGACGATCACAAAGAGTAGAGACTTCATGTGACTTGCTCCCGCGAATGAAATGCCCTGTGATAACCCCATGCGACCAGCAACAACAAAATGCCGAGCACAGCAAACACGATGATGCGATAAAGCTTCTCGAGTTCTGCAATGTCAACCACCAACGCCTTGACGACAGTAAACGCAAAGAGCACGAGCGCGGCCCACCGGATCACGGCCACGCGACGAGCAAATCCGTATGCTGCGAGCGCGGCAGCGTAAGCGGCCCAGACAACCGAAAGCGCCATCTGGCCCAGCCAACGTATGTGCGCCGCGTCTTCAATGTTCTTTTCGGCGAACGCACGTCCGGCGAAATACGTGTGAGTCTCGATCGAGATCAGTAACCAGAATGTGAGCGCAGCGCCCAACGCGATGATGAGCATTGTCACGCGTTCATTGACAATCTTCCGTTTACCAGCTCGCTCAAAAAGATATACCCCAACGACGTAACAGCCGACCACCGCGAGTGACGAGAGAAAGTAGCGATTGAAAATCGGAGTGAATGCCGGACGATAACCGTAAGGCGTGTCCCAGAAAAGGAACTTGAAAAACGCGAGCGCGAAGAGCCCGAACGCGTGAGCCCGCAGCCTGACGGATTGAATTTCGATACCGGCCCAGAGTATGGCAACGCCTTCGACGGCCCACGCGATCGTGATCCAGTTTGAACGTAACTGGATCGGAATCGCGATCGTTACGAAAGTCAGTGCGACAGCGATCAGCAGCAGTATCTCGCGCCGGCCCTCGACGCCACGCGACAGCAAAAGCTTCGCGATGCCTGCGTAAAGCAGCGCCATGACGATCGCGAACGCGCCCATCCAATCGTGATGCGTCGGATTGAGCAGGTGATAAGCAGTCGCGAAAAAGACAAACGGATTCGCCAATAGCAGCAGTGCGTCTTCGAGCGTGGCTGAGTCACGACGGAGCAACTCGCGCGCGAGGTGGGCCAGCAGGAAAAGAAGGAAGATCGCGAGTTGAAAGATGAGAACGGCGCCGCGCTTTTGGTGATGATAATTTTCGTCGTACCAGATCCAGAAGAGTAGTTGTGTACCGTAGTAAGCGATCGAGCTGAGTCCGCGCCAGTGTTTGAGCAGCGCCAAAGCGCCGGCGTCAAGCACGACGAGGTACGTAAAGAACGATCGATACTGATCGCGATCGGAGTGAAGCAGGACCGGTGTTAGTAGTCCGCCAATCAACGCCATGATCGCGATCGCGGGCGCGTTGTAAATGAGCGAGAGCGCGGCTGCTTCGGCAATCAGGACCGCGAGGTAAACAAAAGCGGTCTTTTGTCCGACGAGATGGTAGTAGCCGAACGCGGCGTAAGTCGAAAGATAAAGCAGCACGATGCCGCCCGCGGTCAGGATCTGTGAAAAGATACGCCAGCCTCGCCGCTGATATCGAAAACCCGCGAGCGACATCGCGATGCCAAACGTGATGCCGATCGAGACTCGGCCCAACTCACCGATCCAGCGATTGTCGAATGCGTACTTCAGAAAAAACGCGGTCGCGAAGAGGATCAGCACGACCGCAACCCAGCCGACTCCGCGACGCCCGATCAACGATTCAAGCTCAAATGCGTCGAGCGATTTCCGCGGCGGCGCCGGACGCGGTGGCGGCGGTGGCGGTGGTGGTGCAGGTTCTCGTTTCGGCTCGATGATTATAGGGCGTCCGGCAAGAGCGGCTTCGAGTCGGCCAATCCTGGTTCTGGTTTTTATTGAAATTATGAGAGCGACGATAGGCAGCACGATCGCCGCAAGCAGTGCTAGCAGCAACAACGGGAGGATCAGGAAGATTGGATCCATTCAGGCGCGAACAATACCACAAAGATCCGCGTTATCCGCGAAAATCCGCGGCTAAATTTTGTGACTCGTGTACAATCGCCCTCGTATGTCTAAGGAAGAGATCGCCAACACCATTAGCCACGGACTCGGATTGGTTCTCGCGCTCATCGCGGTTCCGATCCTGATCGCCGCGGCCGTTCGCGCCGGGAACGTTCACTTCACCGTCGGCGCCAGCGTGTTTGGCGGCACGATGGTCCTGCTCTATCTCGCTTCGACGCTCTATCACTCGCTAACACACGAAGCTGCGAAGGCGTTGTTTCGACTCTTCGATCACACAGCGATCTTCCTGCTGATCGCAGGAACGTACACGCCCTTTAGTCTCGGTGTGCTGCGTGGTCCATGGGGCTGGTCGTTGCTCGCCGCAATCTGGATACTCGCGATCATAGGCATCATGTTGAAGATCAGAAAGCAAACACGTCACTCGGCAATCGGCATTGTGTTGTACGTGATTATGGGTTGGCTTTGTGTCGTGGCAGTGAAACCGATGCTGATGCTGATCCCTGTGCCGGGATTACTTTTGATACTTGCGGGCGGGATCGCTTACACCGGTGGCCTCGCGTTCTTTGCCGCGCAACGAATTCGCTACAACCATTTCATCTGGCACCTCTTCGTGATCGCCGGTACCACGTGTCACTTCTTCGCCGTGCTCTGGTACGCCGCATAAGTACACAAAAGGCACAAAAAAGATTATGTGCCTTTTTGTGGCTTGGCTTTATCTGGATTTGTATTGGAAGGTGATCCGTGTCTCCTCTTCCATTACCAGCGGTCGAACGAAGCGATACGACTTACCGCTGCGTGGCACTTCAACCGCTACCGGCAGAATACCCGCAACGCGACGTTGCAAGTTGAACACATTCTGTGACGCCGTGTTCAACTGCGCTGCACGATCCCTCTTTAGCTTGTCTTCAATCTGGCGGCCGTTGCTTTCGGCGATGTCGGTGCCTGTTATTTCCACGGTCGCAGTGGCGCCGGCTACTTCCATCGTCGTCCCGATACGAGCGGGCTTCGACGCTTGCAGATCGATTTCGTGGACCATCCTGCTGAAACCCGGTGATGAAATGGCGACATTGACCGCGCCAGGCTGCAGCCCAATGATGCGCCAGTGACCTTCGCTGTCAGATCTTGTGGTCAAACTGATACCCGTTTGTGTGTTGGTGACAATAACTTCCGCGCCAATAATGACTGCACCCTGATGATCGACGATCACGCCGCCGAGCTGTCCCGGCTCGAGCGTGCTGAGATCAACTTCGGTCCAATTCTGGGAACTAACGGAAAGCTCATCAACAGAATCGACGATGTTCTTCGCGATTGACGCAGGAAACAGTTCTGCGGAAAGCGCGTTGCCACCGAATTGTCTCACTTCGAGCCGCTCCGGCAGCGAGACTTCCCACGTCAGCAGATTCACCGGAATGCTTAACTTCGGGAGTCCCATATCGTAAGCGCCACTCTTCGCGAACCTCGATCCCGAGCTGTAATAAACAAACGACACGTTGTAGGGCTTCGACGAATCGAGTCCCGCACGCAGCAATGGAATACGGGTCCCGTCCGCGCCCTCGACAGGCTTCACGCGTTCGCCCTCAACCTCCGCTGAAAGCAACTGTGTGCCTGCCGGAAGCTCGATCTTCATGAACGGCTTCGCGTGATTGCGCACGCGCAGAGAAACTTCGGTCAGCGTGCGTCCTTCAATATTCGTCAGCGTCGTAACTGTCGCGCGTTCGGCGATTGCGGAAAGCACATCGGCGTCGAGAAACTGTCGCCACTCGAGTTGCAGCTTCGGCGCTTCGCTCGCGCGACGGTTGTAACGAAATGCAGCTTGCAGTGGAAAATGTGAGAGCGATCGTGTGATCGCACCTGCCTCACGCGCGTCCATGCGACGCAGCCCGCCGGACTCGGTCGCCTTGAGCTCCATCGCGCCCGCGCCTTCAACGAGTAGCTCGCCGGTTTCACGTTGCGCATCTGCAAATGCGAGCAACGGCGCCTCGGCCTGCGTCTCGCGATTCGTTCGTTCGATCGCGATCAGAAATTGATGATTCCGACGCGCCGGATCGTGTACTCGCAACGTCAAAATATTTCCGGAAACGTCGTGCGATTCGAGCGTGCTGCCCGACGCGGTTACGAGCTCGTACCCTCCTGGCAGAGCCATCTTGAACTCGCCCGCTTCGCCCTGAATCACGTTCAGATCGCAAAGCGCTGTGACGCGCAACTGCGAATCACCGACCGAGACAACTGATTTAACGTCCGAGAGGAAACGTACTTCACGTTGCGCAACAGGCGCGGCGATCTCACGTGTGGTCCACCAGATGCGCGCCGCTTTGCCCGGTTCGAGCGCGGCTTCGATTCGTGTCAGACCGTTGGCTGTGTCGCGACTCGTCACTAATCCCGGCTCGACGCGAACGTTCGCGTGATTTCCCGGCAGCTCGAGCGTCAGAATCGAGCTGCTTGCGAGTGGCACCGGAAGCGTGAACGATGCACGTCCGGCTTCGATCGTTAGAGGCGCCGCAACCCCGAGCGAGACTGCAAACGGACCTGGACCATTCAGTATCGCGGCGTGGTGTGATCCTTCCTGCAACAGCGGCAGAGGATCGTTCGATTGTTTGGCTTCGAGAATCGTGAGGGCGGTTGTGAGCGGAGTCTTCACCGATCCTTTTGCGAGCAGAGAACCGTCGATATCAACGGTGCCGACGAGCGTTTGATTCTCGACACGTAGTTTGAACACCGCGTGCGACAACACGAAAGGCAGCGGCACGTCGTCGGGCAGTTTGTCTTTGCGATTGGCGAGTTCGACGAGACGGTTATATTCGCTGAGCGAAAGTGTCACGGTTCCCGCTGTGCCGGGCGCGGGTAGAGCTGTGTTGATGGTTGTGTTTCGGTGCTGGCCGGCGGCCACGACCGTGATCATTAAAATCAGGATTAGGGCTCTCATCGGTCACCTTTCTTTCTCTCACGTTGAAAGTCAAACTCGACTGCGGGCGTCTGGTTCTCGGCGGTCAATTCCGAAATCAGGAAGAGCGACGGACCGAAGTGTGGAAACACAACGCGCAACGGAAGATTGCGTGCGGGTCGCGTGCCGGTTTTAACGTCGCGCAGTTTTGCGACGAGTTGTTTCGCCTCTGCTTGATCCGCTGGGATCTCGCCTTCGGCGCGTTGCTGCTCGGTTGCAGATGGCGTTGCCTGATTACGCAAAGCAGACGATTCTGGCCCAGCGTAGTCAGCAACGCGGAAGCTGCCGGAGAGTCCGGGCACCGGTGTCACGCGAAAGAGTGGTGGATGATGCAGTAAAAAATGCGACTTTGAGATCGGGAGATCGACGGCGACGAGCGACACACGCGTGCGTCCTTTGTCAGTCCACGAAGCAACGTGATCGAGATAAGAGATTTCGACAACGAACGCGGGCGACTCTTCGCCGGAACGCGTCTTTTCGAGTGGAAGCAGCAGTGAGCCATCCGGCGCTTTCCCTGGTCTGATCGGGCGACCAGCAACGGAGGCGCTCCACAACACAGCCGTCGGAGGTAGCGTGAGTTTCAGAAAGTTGCGCTGATTGTTTCGCACGGCGAAGCGCGATTGGACCAGGATCTTTCCGTCAGCAGCGATCAGCGTGTTGTATTCTGCTTCTTCAATGTTTGCAGTGAGCACAGCCTGTGGCGTGTAGCGCTCAACGTCGAGCGAGAGCGTTCGTGACGACTTGCCGTCTGCGGGTTGAAGTCTGAACGCGATGAGCGACGGTGATTGTCGATTCGCAATCAGCCCGCCCAGCTCGCCGGCTTCAGCATCTTCCAACCCACTCGGGCGACGCTCTTTTATCTCACCCGCACCGAGAACCTCGACACCGACGCCGCCAGTTTCACGTTCTGCATTCGGCAGACGAATCAACGGAATGTCGAGCTTTCCGGCGCGCGCGAGTCGCAGCTCGCCGCTGAGGGTGAAGCGCGCGGTCTTCTGCACGGGCTCGATGAACAGCACTTTGAGCTCGTGATTCGCGACGTCCCAGTCAGCCACCATCGCGCCTGAAACCTGGTTCACGGTGAGCTGTTCCGGAAGTTGCACGCGCACTTCATTCGCGAGTCCCTGCATGACCTCGACCTGAACTTCAGCGTTTACCTGCGTCGCGTCTTCACCCAAACCGACAAGCTGCGTGACCGAGCCGCGAAATCGCAGCGGTTGTTTGGTTTTCTCGTCGTCGATCTTTCTTCGCCAACCGAACGTCAGAGGCTCGCCGCCTCGTCCGTTCGCAACCCAGCGACTGCCGCTCGCGGTTTCTGAATGTTCCAGCAGTAGACCGCCGGTGATTCGCACGTCGACGCCTTGTCGCACTAACTCAACGACTGCGTGAGAGACGGCGGAGTTACTGACGGGAAGATGCAGGATGTCGGTGCCTGCAACTGTGGTTACTGGAGCGACGATCTGCATCGTCAACACTGAGCGACCTGTTTTCGACAGCAGCAGATCGGCGCGGCCTGGACCTTTGTCAGTCGCGTTCATCACGAGATTTACGGGACGTCCATCGAGTTTCGCATCGCGCACGATCAACCCGTCAGGCATCGCCACGCGCACCCAACCGTTCTTGATTACGTCGACAGTCAAACGCGCTTCACCGGTGGCGAGATCGCCGTCAACTTTTAGCTCGTAATCGATGCGACTGAGCGTTGCTTCGACTGGCGGCGCAACCGGCTCGGGCTCGGCGGGAGCAGCCGCGCGTTTCAGCGCTGTGTATTCATTTACAGGAAGCACGACCCAACCGTCAGGTGGTGTAGCCGCACTTTGGGCGAACGTGGAAACAGCGAAGACAATCGGGGAGAGCAGAGCCAGCGCCAGGCGCGACGCCGGCAAGGGCAATCGGTTCATGGTAATTCTCCTTGTGAAATTTGTGTGCTCTGTTGCGGACACACGTCGAGACAAAACGGCCAGGTCGCCGCAAAAAAGTCACCCGCACTTTGGTTCGATTCGAGATCCAGGTGTGATCTCTTTGTAAAGCTGGCTCCTAAGATGCAGTGAGGTTGCTCAAAGTAGCCTCCATCGTGTCAATCCTGAAAATCCTGTAATCCTGTTTACAACTGACATCAGTCTTAGACATGATTACAGGATTTTCAGGACTAACATGATGAGACCGCGAGTGAAGATCTGCTGCATGGCGAGCGTCGAGGAGGCGCGGATGGCGATCGATGCGGGCGCGTCGGCGGTTGGGCTCGTGTCGGCGATGCCGAGTGGTCCAGGTCCGATACCTGAAGATCTGATCGCTGAAATTGCCGCGACGATTCCGCCCGGAGTCGGCTCGTTTCTGCTCACGTGTTTGCAGGATGCTGCTTCGATCATCGATCAGCAGCGGCGACTCAGAGTTAACACGATCCAGATCTGCGATCGACTCACGCATGGAAGTTATCAGGATTTGCGTGAAGCGCTGCCGGGTATTTCCCTCGTGCAGGTTGTACACGTCACTGGGCCGGAAGCAGTTGATGAAGCGATCGAAGTAGCGCCGCAGGTTGATGCGATCTTGCTGGATTCAGGGAACCAGTCGCTCGAGATTAAAGAGCTCGGCGGGACGGGCAGAACGCACGACTGGAACTTGAGCCGGAAGATCAGAGAAGCGATCGACGTGCCATTGTTCTTAGCAGGAGGGCTGAACCCCTCGAATGTCGCCGCAGCGATTCGGGAAGTTCAGCCCTTCGGGATTGATGTTTGCAGTGGGCTACGGACTAATGGAATTCTTGATCGCCAAAAGCTGAAGGCATTCTTTGACAGGATTTACAAGAGTTAACAGGATTTACAAGAAGAGTCCTGTAAATCCTGAAACGTCCTGTAAATCCTGTCTAAAACTAGAACGTGAACTTCACCGCTAGCTGCACCTGCCGCGGATCACCGACACCCTGCCGCAAGAACCCGTCAAAGTTAAATAACCCGGGCGTTGTGAGCGGGTTGATGTTGTTCGTGTTATTGAACGTATTGAACATCTCGATGATCGGAATGATCGAGAAGCGCTCGTTAAGCCGAATCGGCCGTTGAACGCGCCAGTCAAACGAGAAATACTCATTGTCCTTTCGCTCGATGTTGCGATTGGTGGCGGTGCGGCCGGTGGCAGGCGTGATCGGCTGCGCCGTTCGTCCCTGCACCCGGAAGTTTCCTTCAAAGCCCCAACCCATTTCGACATACGTGAAGAAGTTGAACTTGTGACGGATGTCGCGATCCGACAGCGCGTAGTCCAAACTGAGATTCAACGGATCGAAAGAACGATCGGTGAACGGGTCACGCTCGTTCGAGTCGTCGTCCTTGTCTTTTGCGAGTGTGTAGTTCCACTCGAGTTGATACCGTTTGCTGAACCGCTTTCTCATTCCGACAGTAAAGCCGTCGAAGACTGACTTACCCACTGCGCTCGTCACAAACACATCACCGAATCCCGGGAACAGGCCCACACGATTCAGATTGATAAAGCGCGTGAGATGGACGCCCTTCGTATGGGTAAAGTCCATGTAGAGCGACCAGTCATCGGCAATCTGCTGCTCGAATTGAACGTTCGCGGTGTAGATTCTCGGATTAGCGTAATCCTTGCTGAATACGCGAATCGAGGAGCCAGGAACAAAACCTCCTGACGGCGGAACGTTTACGATGTTGGGCCACACGGGCGTTGCGCTGCCGTTGCTACAGCCGAAAGACGATGCGCAAGCAATACCAAATTGTTGCACGCCGTTATCGGTGATGGAACCGACCTGCGACAACATGTTCTGGCGGCCGTAATAAATGCCGGCGTGCGCTCTTAGAACTGACTTGCCTTGTCCGGATAGATCCCATGCAAAGCCAAGACGCGGTTGAAACTCTTTCTTGGCACTATGCAGTGTTCCATCGGAAGGGAAATTCGGGTTTGTTAAGAGCGGCGCATAAACAGTTTGACTGGGAGGGATCACCGGCTCGGGGAATATCTGAGCTTCCCAACGCAGTCCATAGTTCAACGTGAAATTCGATGTTATCTGCCACCGATCCTGCGCGAACAAAGCGTAGTCTTCGTTCTTGATGTTCGATGCGCCTGGCTCAGGTACTCCGGGGAGACCGGTCGGTATGCCGTTCTGCAAGTAAAGAAGCAATGGTCCACCAACACTGCTTCCGGCCGGGCACGTCTGATTAAATGGAGCAGCTTGCGTTATCCATCCTGCAAAAGAGAAGTCTGGCCTAAGACATTCGCCGACGCTGGGCCCGAAGCCATTCGCTGCCGCCGGAGATGAATAGCGCAGGAATCCGGTGACGCTGTCGAAGAGATAACGGCCCGTGAAGAAGCCACGGAAGACCTGATCGTTAAGGGTGTGCAGCCATTCGCCGCCGAGCTTGATATTGTGGTTCCCCTTAATTAAAGAGAAGTTGTCCTTCACCTGCGTGCGCCAAAGCAGCTCGTCGACATTTGGCTCGAGGAAGAACGGGAATCCGAACCGGAATGTGGTGGCGAAACCCATTGCGGTATCGGCCGGCACGTTTGAATCGACTGCCGCGCGTGGCCGCAATTCACGACTGTAAGAGAAGTGGGCCTCGTTAAGCTTTGTCGGCGAAATGGTGGTGAACAGGTTCGCGCGGATTACGTTGATCTTCGACGGACCTTCAATGCCGTTCGCCGAGTTGCCGTAAGTCGGGACGTCGAATGTTTGGTTGGTATTTTCTGAGTGGTCGAAGTTGTATGAGATTGCGAGCTGGTTGGCGGAGTTGAGATTGAAATCAACTTTGGCAAAGATCGCCTGGTTGTCGATCTTGTGTATTACCGGCAACCCTTCTTCCTGATTGCGGTTCGTGCGGAAGAAGTTAATCAGCGCCAGCCGCTGGCAATCTTCATTACCTCCGATTAGAGCTTCATTTGCGCCAATTGTTGGTGTAGTAATCGGACACGGTGTAGCGCCGATCTGTTCACTCAGGTTGGGCCGCGACAAATTCTCGCGAATGCCTTCGAAAGCGAAGAAGTAAAATGCTTTGTCTTTACTGAATGGACCACCAACCGTGCCGCCGTATTGCTCGCGGTGAAAATCCGTGAGTGGCTTGCCATCGGAAGTGTTTGCGGTCAGCCCTTCAAAGCGCTGGAAGTAGAAGGCATTGCCGTGAATTTCGTTTGTGCCTGACTTCGTGATCACGTTGATCACGCCACCAGCCGTGCGTCCAAACTCAGCGCCCGCACCCGTCGCAACCACTTGAAACTCTTTCACTGCTTCAAGCGTGATGTCGATCGCCGCACGTTGTCCGCCGAGTTGCTCGCCGAAGAAACCGTTGTTGTAGTCACCGCCGTCGAGACTCACGTTGTTGAAGATTCCACGTTGGCCCGAGAAGTTGATCTCGTCGCCGTCGGGGCCCTGCGTGATGCTGACGCCGGGCGTGAGTGTCAGCAGGTCTTCAAACTTTCGTCCGAGGACCGGTGTTGTGGCCACTGCGGTCTCATTCATCGTCGTGCTGACTTCTGTTTTCACTGTGTCGACGGTCGGAGTAGATGTGACGGTGATGGTCTCTGCAACGTCGGAGACCTTAAGTGAAAAGTTAGCCGTTAACGTTTGTCCTACTGTCAGCGGTGTAGACGGGAGAACAGTGGTAGCAAAGCCCTGCTTTGTCGCGGTGACTGAATAGTTGCCTGGTGGCAGAGCAAGGGCAACGTATCGGCCCTCCTCATTTGTCGTCACTGTGCGCGACAAATTCGTTTCGAGGTTTTTGATTTCAACGTTCACGCCAGGAACCACGGCGCCATTCGCGTCCTGGACCAAACCCTGAATCTGTCCGGTCGTGATCTGAGACTGTGCAAGAATTGTTGGAACGATCAGCAGCGTGAGAAAAATGCTGGCTAGAAAATACGAAATCCGGGGGAAGCTGTGACGAACGGGGGTTCGCATAGTTGTCTCCTCTGATACGGAACTAGTTTCGATTTAAGTTGGTTTTTCAAGTTTCTGGATCGGTTTTGGTCGAACATCTTAGTTTTACGTTTAGACCGTGTCAATGAAACTTTTTGCCAGTTTTGTCTTCGTCGTTCGAAAAACGATTGATGGTTACAACGCTTTTGTAACATGCCAGCAGCTATGCTTAAAGTTGGATGTTTGTTCAACTTACAAGCATAAGTTCGATTCTGCAGGATACGGCCATAATCGCTCGCGTTTGGGCGTATCTGACGCGACAGTTCACGTTCGGAAGGATCACGGTTTCTGTTTCGAGCGTGATCATCGGCGCACTTGTCGTGCTGCTGACGATCTTCATCGCGCGCTGGTCGAGCGTTTTGATCGAGCGGCGACTAGCGAATCGTCGCCATATCGATCCGGGGTTGCGTTACACGATTTGCCGTCTCGCGAAATATGTCGTCATTACAATCGGCTCGCTGGTGGCTTTGAAACAGGCGTTTGCGATCGATCTCACTTCGATCGCAGTGATCTTTACTGCGCTTTCAGTCGGTATCGGTTTTGGACTTCAGTACATCGCGGCTGATATCGCGTCGGGGTTCATATTGCTTTTCGAGCGACCGATCAGAATCGGCGATCGCATCACCATTGGTGAAGACGAAGGCGACGTGCAGAGTATTAACCTGCGCACGACTGTGGTTACAACAAACGATCGGATCGCGATCATCGTGCCGAATTCAAAACTCGTCGGGCAGCGGGTTGTGAACTGGTCGTATGGCGATCCACGCGCGCGTATTTCGATTCCGATTAGTGTTGCGTATGATTCGGATATCGAGCTGGTTACTCACACGCTGATTGAAGCGGCGGAGGGTGTGTCGAATGTGCTGGAGGAGCCGAAATCGCGCGTGCAGTTTTTGAAGTTTGGGGATTACTCGCTCGACTTCCGTTTGCTGGTGTGGACGAACCAGCCGCGCCGTCACGTGCAGATTCGCAGCGACATCAACTATCGCATCGCCCGGCTCTTCCGCGCGCGCTCGATCCGTATTCCGTATCCCACGCAGGAGTTTCTGTTGAAGGGCATTCCCCGCGACCTTGAGCCGAGCCTCCTAACCGACAACGACCTTTCAGACAACGCTCCAGCAGCGGGGGCAAGCCCCTCTTCCTGACTTGTTCTTTTCTTAGGTTCGTTAAATCTTCTTGGAATGAACAAGTCAGGAAGAGGGGCTTGCCTCCGCTGCTGTGCCGCCTAAGTAATACTTTTGTCCTTATTGCGGTCGATTATTGCTAAACGAAACTGAGTGAGGCATCATTCAGTTCGACATGCGCTCTGCTCGCACATTAACTACTGTTCGCGCCGCCGTTGGCGATAAGCGTGAAGCCATTATGCGCGCCGCGATAAGTGTTTTCGCCCACAACGGTTACTTCAACTCGAAAGTCGCTGACATCGCCCGCGAAGCCGGCGTCGCCGATGGCACCGTCTACCTTTACTTCAAGAGCAAGGAAGACATTCTCCATTCGATCTTCGACCGCAGTGTCGAGGAAGCACTCGACGCCGCGAGGAAACAGATCGAGCGCGTTACGGATCCAAGAGAAAAGCTGCGCCAGATCGCGGCGCTGCATCTCGAGCGTCTCGGCGCCGATCGCGATCTCGCAGTCGTGTTCCAGGTTGAGCTGCGCGGCTCGACGAAGTTTATGGAAGAGTTTTCGGCGGCTGGTTTTGCAGAGTATCTCGCGTTGATTCGTTCGACATTCGAAGAGGGACAACGCGCCGGCGTCTTTCGCGCGGATTTAAACGGGAACGTCGTCGCCAAAATACTCTTCGGCGCGCTCGACGAAATGGCGACAAACTGGATCCTGTCGAAACGTCGCTACAAGCTCGCGCCGATGGCCGATCAGGTGCTGGACATTTTTCTAAACGGAGTAAACAAGCGTGAATCGAGCGGTTGAGTACATGGATGTTCACTCAAGCACTCCGCCTCGGCGCGTGTTCTCGCCTGACGAGCCCGCTACGCTCGTCGACGTCTTCACCGGAATCGCGCGCAATCACAAACGTCCTGACACACTGAATTACAAGAGCGGCGGCCGCTGGCTCTCGATCTCTTCTGACGAGCTGCTGGCGCGCGCCAAGCGAATCGCTGCCGGACTACATGCCATCGGTGTGCATCGCGGCGATCGTGTCGCACTGCTTTCCGAGAGCCGCGTTGAATGGACGCTGACCGATGCCGGTTCGATCTTCGCCGGCACGATCGATGTCCCGATTTATGCGACGTTAACGCCGCCTCAGGTGCGTTACATCCTGAACGATTCCGGCGCCTGCGTTCTCTTTCTGGCGAATCGCGAAAAGTTTATCGAGTTGAAGGATGCGCTCGGTGAGTGCCCGCAGGTGAAGCACGTCATCTTCTTCGAAGCAGACGGCGTGACGGCCGAAGATGGTCTGACGTTGGCCCAACTCGAAGAAAAAGGACGCGAACTCGAGCCAAATTACATAGACCGCACAGTAATGCAGACGCAGCCGGACGATCTGGCGACGATCATCTACACCTCAGGCACAACCGGTGAGCCAAAAGGCGTGATGCTCACGCATTCGAATCTCGTCTCGAATCTGCTCGACTCGTCCGGACATCACGATTTTGGCGAACACGACACGGCGCTGTCAGTGTTGCCGTTGTCGCACGTGTTCGAGCGGGAGGCGATGTACATGTACCTGCACAAAGGCATGGCTGTCTACTTCGCGGAGTCGTTGCAAACGGTTGGGCCAAATTTGCGGGAAGTGAGTCCGACGGTGCTGGTCGGTGTGCCGCGCATCTTTGAAAAGATTTACCAGCGTATTCGCGAGGCTGCTGCGGAGCGCGGGAAAGTGAGCGTTGCGTTGCTGGCGTGGTCTCTGTCAGTTGCGCGTCAGTATGCAGAGTTTGTGCTCACTCATAGGCCGGTGCCTGCACTGCTCAAGTTCAAACATTCGATCGCGTCGAAGCTCGTGTTTTCAAAGTGGCAACGAGCGTTTGGTGGAAAGATGCGGCTTTTGGTATCGGGCGGCGCGGCGTTGGCTGAGGATCTCTCCTACATCTATTTCGGTGCGGGTATTCCGATTGTTCAGGGTTACGGTTTGACGGAAACTTCACCAGTGATCACGACCAGCAGTATCGATGAGATCCGTCCGGGAACTGTTGGCAAGGCGATTCCGAACGTTGAGATTCGCATTGCCGAAGACGGCGAGATCGAAGTGCGTGGTCCAAACGTGATGCGCGGCTACTACAACAAGCCGGAAGCAACGCGTGACGTATTTACAAGTGACGGTTGGTTCAAGACCGGCGACGTTGGCGCGCTCGATAAGGATGGTTTCCTGCGCATCACCGATCGGAAGAAAGAGTTGTTCAAGACCTCCGGTGGTAAGTACATCGCACCGCAGCCGATCGAATCGGCGATCAAAGGATCGCGTTTTGTAAATCAGGTCGTGTTGATTGGAGCGGAGCGCAAGTTTCCAGCGGCGCTAATCGTGCCGGTTTGGGAACAGCTCGAGTCGTACTGCAAGTTGAAAGGGATATCAGTTTCGAGCCGTAGTGAGCTTTGTTCGCACCCGCGCATCATCGATTTGATTCAACGTCAGATCGATGCGCTTACGACGAATCTGGCGAAGTATGAGCGGATCAAGAAAATCGCGTTGCTGGAGAATGAGTTTACGATCGAAGGTGGTGAACTCACGCCGACTTTGAAAGTGAAGCGAAGAGTTATTGATGAGAAGTATCGCGACGTGATTGAGAGGCTTTACCAGGAATAACAGAACCGAGCGCGATAGCGCCGGGTCAGCGAAGACATTTATGGTTGTCTTGGAATCTCGACGTCAAGATGAAGTGCTTTTAGAATTCGGTTTCCAGCGTCTTCACCTGCCCGCCTGATTAACTGTTCACGATAATACTCGCTTTGCGGGGCGCGCGATGTTGGTCCAGCGATGATTGGTCCAGCGCGATTGGCGTTCAGGTAGCTATGTCCCTGCGTGACAATCTTCGCGGTGCCGGGAGCAAACACGATGTACTCGAGTATCAGCTCCGTGTCCGTGCGGGCCATATTGTCAAACTTCAAATTGAGCAGCACGACGTAGCTTTTAGTTTCCGACTTCGCTTTCTTGATCGCTTCTCCGCGGCTGAAAGATTGATCGGTTATATCAACGCCCGCCGAAGATCCCGCCCGTAAGCGATCGGCGCAACCTCGCACCGCCCAGTCGTAGTATGCATAAGAAAGCATTGCATACGAGTCGGTACGATCCGCGCCGACGTAGAAGAGCAGCTCCGCAGGCTTCTCGGCTTTCTTTGGCGTGGGTGTCGGTTCGGGAGTTGGCGTGGGCACTGCGGCCGCGGGCGCCGGCTTCGCGTGCTTGCGTCCTGACTGGGCCTGAACAGACCAGACAGCGAGCGCGATAAGCAGCATGGTTGCGAAGGGGCGATGCGTCATGTGGATCGGAATTGTAAACACTCGCCATGAGAATGGGAAGTTTGATTTGTTACACTGCGAAATTGATGGATCTCAAAAAACCTCAGACTCTCGTGATTACAGGTGTTCGTGACCAGGCTCGTGTGACGCGCTCGTTTGAGCTTCGCCCTGATGCGGCGGTGGATTTCACGCCCGGACAGGTGGCGGTGCTGCGCGTGGAAGGTGAAGAGCCGGCGTACTTTGCTTTTGCCGGCGCGCCCGAGGATCGCGATTTGGAAGTGCTGGTGAAGCAGAAGGCAGGGGCCAGCGCCGTGATCTACAACAAGTGTGTTGGTGATCAGATTGAGCTGGTTGGTGTCGCCGGACATGGTTTCAATTTGGACGCGATGAAAGGTCGTGATCTTGTTTTTGTTGCGATGGGAACGGGAGTCGCGCCGTTGCGTTCGGCGTTGCGACACGTGTTGAAACGAAAAGAGGAGTTTGGGCAGTTGGTTGTGCTCTACGGTGCGCGCACGCCGGATGATTTTTGTTATCGCGATGAGACTGAAGACTGGGCCGAGCACGGCGTCGCGCTGCGCCAGGTGATCTCGCGTCCGGATGGTCACGACTGGTCTGGCCCGACGGGTTATGTGCAGTCGTTGTTGGACAACGTCCTGCCGGATCTGCCTTCGCCGGTGGCCTTGATCTGCGGCTCGCACGAGATGATCGAGCAAACGCGCGAACGTCTCGGCAAGATGGGCTTCAAGCCGGAAGAGATCCTGACGAATTACTGACGCCTGAAGAACTGCGCCGCCTTGATGATGGTAGTGTTGCAGTAGCGCTGAATGGACTTGAAGTCGGCCCAATTCTCAGTGACGACCTGCGTCTTGCATCTTCGTGCGCTGACTGCGATTAAAACATCAAGGGCGAGACGCTGCGACGCTCCGGGTGGCAACCGTTTGAGTCTCCCATGTTCTGAGCGGCGGCGATCGTTAGTCAGCAAGAACAGAATCTTGGACGTGAGAAGCCAGTCCTCATCGTTGGGAACAATCAATGAATTGTCCTTTTGATACTGTCGAAGGTTGTTAAAGTCTGAATTACAAAATGCGGTGGAATTTGCCTTGTTGATAGTCCTCGTAAATCTCTTGGAACATTTTCAAGGTGAGCTCGTCTCGCTTCTTAAGCCAAGCCGGCCGCTCTTTCGTCTTGGACGCTTTCGACTTGCCAACACGCTTAGACGCTTTTGATGCTGCCTTCTTTGTGCGAGGTGATGCAGCAGCAGACGCCGACGACTTCTTGCGAGTTGAGGTGTGAGATTTTTGTTTCTTTATTGCCATGGGCGGCAGTATAGCACAGTAGAGAGTAGACGCAACTCCCCGCGCGATATTGTTTCCCCGCACTTTCGCTGCTGCGGAATCGAGCCGCAGCAGCGATGGAATAATAAGCCTAGCTTGACGGTGGTTTAAGACCCATCATGCGCATGTACGTAATGATGTTGCCGTAGTGCAGACTGGTGTGGCCCACGTTAGTGAATAATGGTCTGAGCTGGCCGTTGCCGGAGCTGTAGGCGGCGTTACATTTCCCGACAGCTTCTTTCAGTTTCGGAAGAAGCGTGTCCTTGTCCGTCGCGCCCTTCTCAACCGGGGTGGACCATTCCACTTTGTTGCCCACGCCGTGAGCGCAGAAGTAGTTGTAAGAATCCGTGATGTGCGCGATCAGTTGACCGAAAGTACGCACCGTATCCGTCGGGCGATAGCTGTACTTGTCTGCCGGAACCATCTCGGCAGCTTTCATCACCCAGTCATTAACTTCATTGAAGCCACCTCGCAGTTCAGTGGAAACGTCGGGAGTCTTTTCCGGCGTCGTCTGGGCAAAGCTCGTCGACGCGGACAACAGCAGGCAACAGAGGAACAAAAGAATTCTGAGTTTCATAGGAGTCTCCTTTTGGCGGCGCATGCTAGTCGTGAAGTGGAGCGTATCGCAATAAGTAATACACGAACGGTACAAATTTCGAGACGAACGGGCTCAAAACAGTGTTACTCGTATCGCAACGCTACCAGCGGATCGACTTTCGTGGCCCGGCGCGCGGGAATGTAACAGGCGAGTAGCGACACAGTAAGCAAGATCACTGACACGATTACAAACGTGAGCCCATCAGTCGGTGTCACTTCAAACAGCAAGCTCCGCATCAGGCGAGTCAGCGCGAGAGAAGCAACCAGGCCAATTGCGGTTCCGATGATCGCCAGAACCATACCCTTACCGACAACTAACCTGAGCACATCTCGCTTCTGCGCGCCCAGCGCCATGCGAACGCCAATCTCCTGCGTTCGCTGAGTTACCAGATAGGCCATCACTCCATAAATACCCACCGCCGCCAGACCCAACGCCAGAACGGAGAAGGCGCCGAGCAGGAACATGACAAAACGTTTAGCCGCAACTGATTTGGCCACGCGCTGCTCCATCGTCATGACGTCAGAAACCGGCTGGTCCTTATCTACACTCAGCACCTGATTGCGTATCGCGGGAACCATACTCACAGGATCCGAAGCAGTGCGCACGACGAGGCTCATGTAATTTCCAGGTGACTGTTTGTATGGAAAATAAACTTCCGGCATTACCTCCGTCTCGAGGGCCTTATGCCTCACATTGCCAACAACACCGACGATCTCTCGCCAGACAGGGAGACCGGATTCTTCCTGGGAAATCGCGAGTCGCTTTCCAACCGCATCCTGATTGGGCCAGTAGCGGCTGGCCAGCGCGTCATTGACGATGATCACGTTAGGAGTGTTCTCGCGGTCCTGCTCCGTGAATGAACGACCTTTCAATTGAGGGATGCTCATCGTCTGAAAGTAATCGGGCGTAATGAGGCGTATGCCAGCGTATGGACGATCCGCCAAAGCCACGACCGGCGCTCCTTCGATGACAAAACGGCTCGACGCATTGCCGCTGCCAAGTGGCAAAAAATCAACGCCCGCGACGGATTTCACTCCCGGCAGATTTTTCACGCGTTCGATCAGTTGGTCGTAAAAAATATTTACCTGTTGTTGCCGGTACTTCGATGTGGGTAAAGCAAGGTTCATGCTTACCACGTTCGTCGCATCAAACCCCGGATCAACTCGCTGCAAGCGGAAGAAGCTCTTAGTCATCAACCCAGCTCCAACCAGCAACAGCAGCGCGACCGCCACTTCCGAAACCACCAGCAGGTTACGCAACCCACTGCCCTGAAAGCTTCCAGGATTTCGCCCGGAGCTTTCCTTCAGCGCTGTGTTCAAATCTGGTTTTGAAGCTTGAATAGCAGGAGCGAGGCCGAATAGCACTCCCGTCGCTACGGAAATCGCCAGCGTCCAGAGAAACACTGGAACATGCAAGCCAATCTCATGAAGTCGTGGCACGTCTGACGGTGTGAGCGCCAGCAGCAGCTTGACTCCTCCGTACGCGAGGAGCAGGCCCAATAAACCGCTCAAAGCAGAGAGGATCATGCTCTCCGTTAATAACTGACGTACGAGTCTCCAGCGGCTTGCACCCACCGCAATGCGAATAGCAACTTCTCTATGTCGCGCAGTAACTCGGGCCAGGAGCAAGCCTGCGACATTCGCGCACGCAATCAGTAAGAGAAAGCCTACAGCAGCGAACAATATATAAAGATATGATTCAACATTGCCGACAATCTGTTTCTGCAAAGCAACAACCCTCACGCCCTTCTCTGCATTCGTCTCTGGATACTGTTGTTGAAGCTGACTGGCGATGAGGTTCATCTCGGTCTGTGCCTGCTCTTGCGAGACGCCCTGCTTGAGCCGGCCCACCGTGTAAAGAAAGTTATTACCGCGGTCATGATAGTCCGGATCGGCCGCGTCGATCACAAACGGCACCCACATGTCCACTTGCGTATTGATTGGGAATTGCAACGCAAAACCAGGAGGCATTACGCCAATCACTTCAACCTGATGCGCATTGAGCGTAAGACTCTTTCCTATAACGCTCGTATCAGAATTGAAAAGCCGTTGCCATAGCTGATGACTAATAATTGCCGTGAAGGGACTTCCTGGTGTTTCTGATTCCGGGAGAAACGATCGCCCGAGCATCGGTTGCACGCCGAGTACCTGAAAGAAATTAGTGGTGACAACAAAGCTCCTGATTCTTTGCGGCTCGCCAACACCAGTCAGGTTCATACTGGTATCGAAAAGCGCTCCGAGTTGATCGAAGCTCTTATTGTTCGAGCGCCAGTCGAGAAAGTTGCCAATCGCGGCTTCGTTTCGATCCCACATCTCAGGCCCGAGCTGCTTATTCGTTTCCCATATCACCACTAAACGCTCCGGGTCTTTATAGGGCAGCGGGTTTAACAAAACGGCGTCGATAGCGCTGAAGATCGTGGTGTTAGCTCCGATGCCCAGAGCGAGCGTCAGAATCACTATGACCGTGAAGCCCGGCCGCTTGAGTAGCATCCGCAACGCGTAGCGAATGTCATGTAGTGTGTTCACGATCTTCCTCCAATTACTCGTATCGCAACGCGACCAATGGATCGACTTTGATCGCGCGTCTGGCAGGGATGTAGCAGGCGAGCAGGGCGGCGAGGATTACACAAAGCGCCACTGCGCCAAATGTGAGCGGATCAGTCGGAGATACTTCAAACAGTAGAGATGTCATGAGACGTGTCAACGTTAACGCACCCGCAAGCCCGATTATCAGACCGATAGTGACGAGCAACATTCCGTTTCCAAGGATCAGCTTCAACACGTCACGCCACTGTGCGCCGAGGGCGATCCGTACACCAATCTCGCGCGTGCGCTGAGTCACGAAATAAGCCATCACTCCGTAGATACCGGCAGTTGCGAGTACGAGGGCAATGCACGAGAAGATGCCGAAGAGCAGTCCCCAAACTCTCGATTGCCAAATCGTGTTCGTCGACAGTCTGGTCACAGGCGTGACGTCGAAGATGCCCGTATCGGGCGCGACCTGCCAAACTGCTCGCTGTATGTCTTTCGCGAGCGCGGTGGGATCGTTGCTTTGCGTGCGTGCTACGAAGTGAGTTTGCTTGGCGTAACTCTGGTAAGCGGAAGAGTAGAAATCGTAACCCGCGTCGTCGACGAGACTGTTGTGCTTGACATCACCTACGATGCCGACGATTTCAGCACAGGCGGTACTATCGTCATTGCAGTTAACGCGTTTACCCAATGCATCTTCGTTGGGCCACATCCGTTGCGCCAATCCTTGACTGATGATTGCCACATCTCGGTAACCATCCGGCCTAAGTGTGTCGCGGTTATCAAAGACACGGCCGCGAAGTAGCGGGATCTGCATCACTCGAAAATAGTCCGGCGAAACAGCCTGGTAATTGACGAGCGGATTCTGCTTCTGGTCTTCAGTCGACTGGCCCTGGATTGAAAACTCGCCTCGATACCATGGCTTTTGACCGACAAAAGGCAAATCACTGTTCGCCGCGACTGCAACTACGCCCGGCACCGTTGCGATCTGTTCCAGCAGCTTTTGATAGTGCCGCGACATGAACTCGACGTTGTAATCTTCCTGGCGTCGATAGGTTGGGTTGATTTCGAGATGGAGCACACCGTCTGGGGTGAAACCCGGTGAAGTATTTTGTAGTCGCGTAAAACTTCTCAGCATCAGTCCGGCGCCGGTAAGCAGCACAACCGCGAGGGCGATTTCCGTTACCACTAACAAACCTCGGATTCGTTGCATTCCTCTGCTCGTGCCGGATTTGCCGCCTTCTTTTAGTGACTGGTCCAGATCGACTGAGCGCGTTCGTAAGGCCGGTATCAGACCGACTAGGAGTGTCGTCAAAACTGAAATCAGCAATGTGAACGTCAGCGCGCGGCCGTCGAGTTCGATTTTCACAAAGAAGGGCAACAGTTCTTCCGGCAGCAGTGCGACCAGCATGCGCAGACTCCACGCGCCGAACACTATCCCGCCAGCGCAGCCGATCAAAACGAGCAGCAACGCTTCGGAGATCGATTGTCGAATCAGGCGTCCCTGACTCGCTCCGAGCGCCGCGCGCATCGCCAGCTCGCGTTGGCGTGCGGTTGCTTGCGTCATCAACAAGTTCGCGACATTCACGCAGGCAATTAACAGCACAAATCCACAGGCGCCCAATAGCAGCCAGAATGAGCGGCGCAGTTTGCCGAACCAGAAATCTCGCACCGGGACGACGGTTGCGGTGACGTCGGCGTTGGTATCGGGATAGGTTTGCGCGAGACGTGCGGCGATCTCTTTCATTTCGGCGTGTGCCTGTTCAGTTGAGACTCCAGGCTTAAGACGCGCTATCGTCTGGTCTATGCGCAAGCCGCGATTCTGACGATTGAAGTAACGATCGCTCAGCCACCACAAGTCACTCTGAAATGGAAAACGGAAGTCGGGTGGCATTACTCCGATTACGGTCAAGCTGCGCC
>DATFDT010000404.1:0-12512 GCA_035251975.1 Pyrinomonadaceae bacterium
CTCGCGCCTGTTCTAGAACCAGTGATAGTTCCACCGTAAGAAAGAGTCGCGAAGCAAAGCAGCAGTACACCAGCGATAATAGTCCTTCGAAGCCGTGTCATGTTGATTCTCCTAGTGATGTATTTGTTGGGACGTTGCGGGTGGAGAGGACTACTCGGAAGCTTTCGTCTCCCTCCGCAAGTTCTTAGTACCAAAGTACATGACTTTCTGTTTCAAGCGTTGTGCCAAAGGAGAGATTGCTTTAAATCTGTCTTTATCAGGAACTTAGCCGTGAGGGTTTCGGATTTAGAGAATACATTACCCTGTTTAGCTTCTAGACATCAGCTGTTTACGAATTCGTTCTCCATCATTAACTTGATTAATTACTGTGATTAGGCCATCGTTGGGATACAAATGCGACACTTTGTATACTATGGTGGCACTGCATACAACATAGTCAAAATCCGCAAACTTAGACGAGATGGATTTGTGTGAGAGTTTCAGCCTTTAAATCTATTTCCGAGCCTCTCCTGACCACCAGTGAACAGGTCTTAGCCTGCTGCGCTGGCGCGAGAGAGCATCTTGAGATAGGAGACTACGATGCGGGCTGCGACGCGTTGCAACGGTGGTGGACATTAGGTGAATGGCCAAGACTGCGAGGATTAAGCACTCTTGCCTCAGCTGAATTGTTGTTCATAGCAGGTACGCTCAGCGGATGGGTAGCTAGTTCGAAAGGAATTCCAGGTGGACGAAAGCCTGCAGAAGCCTTGCTCAGTGGAGCGATTGCTATATTCGAGCAGCTAGATGAACGGACGCGCACAGCTGAAGGCAGAATTGAGCTTGCTTGTTGTTATTACCATCAGGGGGCATTCGACTTAGCGCGTACGACCCTACATTCGGCACTTTCCGAGTTATCACCCTGCGACCGGGAACTCCGGGGCGTTGGCCTAATCCGGTTAGCCGTTGTTGAGAGACTAGCAGGTCGATTGCGAGATGCGTTAACCCTTTTAGATCAAGCTGCGTCATTGGTTGAAGAATCTGGCGATTGGCTGAAAGGACGCTTTCATCTAGAAGTCGCAAATACCCTAAAGGAAATTGGTATCACTGAGAATTTGGAAGTTTCTTTTGAAAAAGCTTTCGGTCATTATAGCCAAGCACTTTCTCACTTCAGCCAAATTGGAAATCATCGATATACCGCAATCGTAGAGAATAACCACGGTTATTTGCTGTCTTCATTAAATAGATTTGAGGAGGCTTGCATTCATCTCGACAAAGCGAGACGGTTATTTGAAATACTAAATGACCATGTTAGACGGGCCCAAGTCGACGAGACGCTTGCGCAGCTTCATCTGGCCTCTAAGAGATACGATCTAGCAGAACAAGCCATTGACTTGGCTGTTGATACTCTTGAAAGCAGCGGAGAGGAAGCCTTTTTGGCTGAGGCGTTAATAACCCGCGGAATTGTTCTGTGCCGTCTCGGAAAGAAGCATGAAGCTAAGCCGATTTTCGAGCGAGCGCAACGAGTGGCAGAGCGTTGCGAAGACAATGAAGCAGCAGGGAGGGCATTGCTGATCCTGATTGAGGAGATGTGTGAGCAGTTGCCCGATGATGAGCGCCGGGAGATTGGGGCGCAGGCTAACCAACTCCTCGCTAATTCCCAACAACATGCCACCCGAGAGAGGCTCCGGAAGTGCCTTGAGACCATCGCCGAGGCCCACACACGCTACGAAGCCCAGCGGGAACAGGAAATCCACGCTCAGAAGATGGCGGCGCTGGGCGAACTGTCGTTTGGGGTCGCCCACAATGTAAACAACACCCTCACCGGTATCCTGGGCCGCGCCCAATTAATCCTCCGCAACAGCAACGATCCGGGCAAAGTCGAAGCTGGCCTCGAATTAATCATCAAAAGCGCCGAAGATGGGGCGCACATTATCCGCCGCATCCAGGACTTCGCCCGCCAGCGCCCGAGCCGCGAGTTCGAAACCATCGCCGTCGCCGAGCTGCTCAAGGACGCCTGCGAAATGACGCGCCCACGCTGGGAGACGCGCTCGGAATTCGCCCCAATACGCTTCGCCCTGCATGCAGACTGCAAGGCCCACATCCAAGGCGATCCTGTCGAACTACGCGAAGTACTGGTAAACATGATCTACAACGCAGTCGACGCCATGCCATCCGGTGGCGAAGTGCGCGTTTCTACACAGGAAAACCGCGACCGCATCGTCATACTAATCACCGACACCGGCACCGGAATGGGACCCGAGGTCAAGCAGCGCCTCTTCGATCCGTTCTTCACAACCAAAGGCAAAGCCGGCACTGGTATGGGGTTGGCAGTCAGTTTCGGTATCATCCGCCGGCACGAAGGCTCCATCGAAGTCGAGAGCGAGCCCGGTCGCGGCACGACGTTCAAGATCTCGTTGCCCAAAGTGACCGAAGAGACGCCCGTAGCCCAAACCGACCAGCCGTCGGAAGTGACAGTTTCGACTTCGGAAGACAAGGTTCGCGTGCTCGTCGTTGACGATGAAACACACGTCCGCGAAGTCTTAATCGAAGCCCTGGAAGCTGAGGGTTGCGAGGTCGTCTCGGCCCAGAGCGGCGAGATCGCACTGGCGCTTTTCGATCAAAACAACGGGAAATTTGACGGGATCTTCACCGACATCGGCATGCCTGAGATGACCGGCTGGGAACTGGTCAGCGAAATCAGGCAACGCTCGAAATCCATGCCAATCGCAATCATCAGCGGCTGGGCCGACGCCATCAGCCTCGAAACAAAGAACGCCGTAAAGGCTGACTGGGTCGTGGCCAAACCTTTTGATATCGATCGGATTTCGAAAATCGCGCAGGAAATTGCGCAACGCAGGACAGTTAGCGCGACTTAGGCGCTGACGCTGAGTTCGTGGCGTTCAAGCTTGAGATAGAGTCCGCGACGCGTCAAACCAAGTTCACGAGCCGCGCGTGAGATATTGCCGCCGTGGCGACGCAAAGCATCGGAAATCATTCGCCGCTCAACCTCCGCCAGGGCCTCGGCAAGCGTGCCAGTTCCAGTGGTTTGGATGTTGGAGGGCGGTAGTGAAGTTATTGACGCCGCTCCCGAAGGAGTGGTCGGAGACGATGTCCGCTTGAGCTCCGGCGAAAGCTGCTCGGGAGTAATGACTGTTCCATCCTCCGCACGAGCCACGGTGCGCTGAATCTCGTTGCAAAGCTGGCGCACGTTTCCGGGCCAATCGCTCACCATCAACAGATCGACCGCCTGTGGCGTGATCTGAATATCCTTTCGACCAAACTTCGCTGAATAGTGATTGACGTAGTAGTTGACGATGGTCGGAATTTCCGATCGCCGCTCACGCAATGGCGGCACGCGCAGTCGAATCACATTCAGGCGGTAATACAGATCCTCACGAAAGCGGCCTTGGGCCACCATTTCTTCCAGATCCGTGTTGGTCGCGGCGATGATACGCACATCAACCTTGGTGGGTCGTTGTTCACCCAGCGGTTGAATCTCACCTTCCTGGAGGAAACGCAAAAGCTTTGGCTGAACGTCGAGCGGCAAATCGCCTATCTCGTCCAGGAAAAGTGTTCCACCAGCGGCCGTTCGAATTACACCATGTGAATCGTTCACGGCGCCCGTAAACGCTCCTCGCCGGTAACCAAACAGGTAACCTTCTGACAACTCCTTCGGAACAGCCGTGCAGTTGAACGGCACAAAAACCTTCGCCCGCCGCGAAGAAATGGCGTGAATCGCGCGCGCGACCAGCTCTTTTCCGGTACCCGACTCACCCGTGACCAACACAGTCACATCAGAAGAGCGAATCTTGTGAACTTCCTCGACCAGCTGCGTCATCGCCGGGCTTGAATGAATAAATCCAGGCATCAGACTCGTGCCGGTTAACTCGTCGGAATGTTCGCTGGCGCCACTCTTCTGCGCCCCTGCACGCAGCGCGCAAACGTCCAGTCCCAACTCTACTACACGCAACAATGGCTCGAGCGAAACTCCATTCGGCAACTTCGAACGGTTCCGTGGCGACAAGTACATCTTCGCTTCCGGAGCATTTGACGACTTCAGCAAGATCACTTCTGCATCGTGCTTTTTACAATAGCGGGCACACGCCGAGTCGTCTTCAATCGAATCCAGCTCGACAGCGATGTTTTCACTCTCAACCGGTGCGCAGCCCAGCGCAACGACCACTTTCGGCTCGTTACGTTCACCACGCTCAGTAATGATCACTCGTTGCGCGCCGGTTTCCTGACGCATCACTGCCGCCAACTCGCGTAACAACAACTCGCGCGACGCAACGGCCTCCGCAAGTCGCAGCGTTAAGAGCTGCGTCAACGCCGACTGCTCCTGAATGCGCTCCGGTGTCGCCCGCGCAAGCTCTCTCAGCTCTTCCTCTGCGCGTGTTAAATCTATCCGCGCACCTAAATCACGAAATGTATTCAGCGCACGGCTGAGATGTTCGCCCGCGCGCTCGGGCCGGATGATCGCGTACGCACGACCCAACTCAAGATGAGCTCGCGCCGCACGATAACGATCGCCGAGCATATCGAAAATCGAGACACTGCTGCCGAAATGCTGTGCGGCTGACTCAGCATCTCCGCGCGCCATGTTCAGCATTCCGTTGAGCCGGTGTGCTTCGCCTGTAAAATTCAGATCAGCGGTCGCGTCAGACGTCTCCGCGGTAACGTGCTGAAGCTCTCGATTACAATCCTCAAGTTTCTTCGCTCTCAAGTGAGCTTCTGCAGCAATCAGCCGCGACTCGCAAATCCCCTGGCGGTCGCCGATGAGCTCAGCGAGACCGAGCGCTTCTTTCGCTTTGGCAAGTGCGTTAGCAGGATCGTCGGTCGCCAGAGAACAGCGTCCGGAAGTTCTTAATGCCTGACCCGCATACCATTTGTTTCCGTTTTCATTAGCGAGTGTAACAGCCCGGCCAAGATAATCTTTCGCTTGATCGAGATCGCCGCGCAGCATGTGCAATTCGCCCAGCGAATCAAGGATCATGGGAACTTTTGCGCCGCGCTCATCAACTTCGGTCGCCAGAAACAGCGCGCGCTCTAATGCTTCTTGCGCCCTGTCCCACTGACCGATCAAGATCAGGTTGATGCCGAGATTGTTATAACCATTGGCGGCATTTGTTTTGTGGTCGGTGCGCTCGTAATAGGTGATCGCCTTCTTTAGAAAATCGATACCTTCCTGCGGACGTTTGAGGAACCAGCAGGCTCCGGCCATGTTTGCATAGACCTTGCCGAGCATATAGGCCGCCGGACGATCGCCTATAAGTTTGAGTGCTTGTTCGAGGTTTTCGAGACACTCCTCGTAATTTCCTTCGTGAATATCGGCCACGCCGACGCCAAAATAAGACTCGGCAAGACCTCGCCAGTCGCCATTCTGACGGAAACTCTCAAGCGCCCGCTGCGCATAATCACGCGCAATCGGATACTCACTAATGGTGCGATAAGTCCGAGACAGAGCCGCGTAAATGTGGCCTAAGTTGATCACGCCTTTTTCTGCGTGGTCGCGCAACGCGGCTTGAAGCATCGCGATCGCTTTCGGATGATCGCCGTTGTAATTGTATGCAAGGCCGATTTGCACACGCAGATAACTCACGGTCTCATCATCGAGCTTTGCGCGCGAATCGGAGTCTTCATACATCGCTACAGCCGCGAGTGAATCGCGATAATGCCCCTGTTGCTCGAGCGCCGTGGAGAGGGCACACCTCGCAAGTGCAAGTATCGAAGGATTATGACGGGCACTGGAGATGAGTATTGCGAGACGATCTTTCGCTTCTGTGGAAAGCCCCTGGTCTAACAGCGAGCGGATCTCGTCGAGCTCCCGCATGAGCGATTCATGCGAAGGTTTCGCTCGCGAGCGAATTCTCACCCGAGCGTCAGAGAAATCGACCACACCTCGGTCTGTAGGGGACTTTTGATCACGTCCCAGGAGGCCGTGACCCACACGTTTATCCATTTAGTACCTATAAAAGATCAATCCGGCTGAATTTTCATGATGCGTGTTGGGAGGGAAAACCGTCAAAACTCGTTGCTATAGTTTTGCCGCGCAAACGTGTATTCGTGGTGAATTTAACACATGACTACGGTCCCGTACAGTTTTCTTCCGTACAGAACCACAATTTTATTTTGTCCAAGGTAGTCCAATCGCTGATGCCTAAATTAACTTGTCAAAACACAGAGGTTTACGCTGTTAAGTTAATCAGTCCGCGCCTTGACACCCCAAAGGTCGGCCGCTATCATTTCCGTTTCCGTCTGCAGCGCGGAACTTCGCCTAGTGTTATATGTTTGAGTCCCTCTCGGACAAATTAAAACGCACGCTCAAGAACTTGCGAGGCGAAGGCGTGCTAACGAAAGAGCACGTTGATGCTGCGCTGAGAGAGATCCGTCTGGCGCTTCTGGAGGCCGACGTCAACTATAAAGTCGCAAAAGACTTTATTAGTTCTGTTCAGCAAAAAGCCGAAGGACAGCAGGTTTGGCAGGAACTCAAACCGTCAGAACAGGTCGTCAAGATTGTTTTCGACGAGTTGGTTGAGTTGCTCGGTGGCCAGTCGTCGCGGCTTGTTTTTACAAAGCAGATTCCGAACACCGTGATGGTGGTGGGCCTCCAGGGTTCTGGGAAAACCACCTCTACCGGAAAAATCGCGCGCTGGCTCGCCGCAAATCAGGATCGAAAGCCGCTACTGCTTTCGGTCGACGTTTACCGGCCGGCGGCGCGTGAGCAGTTAAGGGTTATCGCGAAAGCGACCGGCCAGCAGATCTTTGAATATCCGCAAAGCGACGATCCCTTGACGCTGGTGCGTGAAGCACAGAAACACGCACAGCAAACAGGCTTCGATACGCTCTTGATCGACACTGCGGGCCGCCTGCACATCGATGAAGCACTGATGGAAGAGCTCGTCAAGATCAAACAGGAAACTCACCCGGTCGAGATTCTTTTTGTCGCCGACGCAATGACCGGGCAAGACGCAGTTCGTTCTGCTGAGGAGTTTCACCGGCGCGTCGGAATTACCGGAGTGATCCTGACGAAGATGGACGGCGACGCTCGCGGTGGCGCGGCACTGTCGATCAAGCAGGTTACCGGACAGCCGGTGAAGTTTGTCGGCGTTGGGGAGCGTTACGACGCGCTCGAGCCGTTTTATCCGGATCGAGTTGCGCAGCGAATCCTCGGCATGGGCGATGTTTTGTCGCTGATCGAAGAAGTACAGGCGAAAGTCGACCAGAAAGAAGCTGAAGATCAGCTCAAGAAGCTTCAGAAGAACGAGTTCACGTTAGACGACTTTCGTTCCCAGTTGCGCCAGGTCAAGAAGCTCGGCTCTTTCTCAAAGATAATGAAGCTCTTGCCAGACCAACTGCTTGGCGGCATCGGCATGCCGCAGTTGGACGAAGAGCAGTCGAAGATGATGGAGCAGGAGCTCAAGCGCACTGAAGCCATGATCGACTCGATGACGTGGGAAGAGCGCAACGATCATCGCATCTTGAACGCTAACCGGCGTCGTCGCATTGCACGTGGATCGGGAACGTCAGTCGCTCAGGTTAATCAACTCATCAAGCAATACGTAGAGATGAGACAGATGATGCGACAGCTTTCCAGCGCCGGCATATTCGGCGGTGGAGGTGGCGGGCTGAAAGGCAAGATGCTGAGAAAAATGGCGGGCGTCCCCGACATGGCAGGGTTTGCTGGAGACGAAGGTGAAATGCCCTCGTTGCCATCGCTGCCGGCAGCGCCGTCAAGGAAGAAGTTGAAAAAGAAAAAGAAGAAGAGACGCAGGTGAGCCACGGATCAGTGGCGCTTGAAGGAGGAAGAATTGTTAGCGATTAAGTTAATGCGCACCGGAGCCAAGAAGAGCCCGTCGTACCGCGTGGTTGTGAAAGAGAAACAATCAAAGCGCGACGGCGCGTATCTCGAAAACCTCGGCACCTATAACCCGACGCGAAATCCCGCCGAGATCAAACTCAATCTGACTCGAGTTAACTATTGGATAAAGAACGGTGCGCAGCCCACTGACACCGTCAGCCGGTTGATCAAAGCCAGCGCACGCGCTGAACAAACCGCGACCGAGGCACAGGCCTAAGCAGCTCGAATTATGCGAGACGTCATCGAGATGATCGTCAAGGCGCTGGTCGACGATAGCGAGAATGTAGACATTCGCGAGGTCGAGCAACGCGGAGCTACGCTCATCGAGGTGCGCGTCGCGCCGAACGATGTCGGCAAGATCATCGGCAAGCAAGGGCGAACGATACGCGCGTTAAGATCACTCGCACGCATCGGCGGAACCAAAAAGAACCGGCGCTACCTGCTGGAAATCGTTGAATGATCGATGGAAGACGCGGGCGCGACTGAGCTGGTGGTTATCGCGCGAGCGGTTAAACCCCGCGGCCTGAAAGGCGAAATCGTCGCGGAGCTTTTGACAGATTTTCCGGATCGGTTTGAAGACGTCGACGAACTGATCCTCGTTTCGCCAAATGGCGAGCGAACAACAAAACGGCTCGAAGATTACTGGTTTCAGAACGATCGGGTCGTATTGAAAGTGGCTGGTTACGACGACGTCGAAACCGCCAAAGAGCTGATCGGATTTGAATTCGCTGTTCCCGAACAAGATCGTGTACCGCTGCCCGCGGATCATTATTACGAATGGGAACTCGAAGGATGCACGGTCAAGGTTGGCGCCGAGAGTATCGGCACAGTCAAATCCGTGTTGAAAACAGGTGGCGCCGAGATCCTCGTTGTCGCCGGCGATCGCGGTAAAGAACGACTGATACCGCTGGCTGATTCGATCGTCGTGGACGTCGACACCGCGGGAAAGACTATCGTGATCGACCCGCCTGAAGGACTTTTGGATCTTTGATTCTCAAGAAGGATGCATGCGCTTCGATATCATCACGATCTTTCCCGAGTTTTTTAGCGCCGTGATCGATTGTGGGATTTTGCGACGCGCTCGTAACGCCGGCCTGGTTGAAATCACGGCGCACGATCTGCGGCAGTGGACCACGGACAAGCATCACGTCGTTGATGACCGCCCTTTTGGCGGAGGCGACGGGATGGTTTTGAAACCTGAGCCAATCTTCACCGCAGTCGAGGCTTTAACTGGAGCTTCGCGACGAGAAGATTTTCCGGCCAAAACGCGTGTGATGTTGCTGTCGCCGCAAGGTCAGGTCTTTTCGCAAGCGCTGGCCCAGAAGATCGCAGAAAACACCGCACACGTCGTGTTGATTTGCGGGCGTTACGAAGGAGTCGACGAACGAGTCGCCGAGGCGCTAATCACCGACGAAATCTCGATCGGCGATTACGTGCTGTCAGGTGGTGAGCCGGCGGCGACAGTGGTGGTTGATGCCGTTGTTCGGTTGTTGCCCGGCGCGCTCGGCAGTGAGACTTCCGCAGTGTTTGAGTCCTTCTCGGAAGGTTTGTTGGACCACCCGCAATACACGCGGCCGCCTGAGTTCAGAGGAATGAAAGTGCCGGAGGTATTGTTGAGTGGCAATCATGCAGAGATCGAACGTTGGCGCAAGGAAGCGGCAATCGCGAAGACAAGGCGTAAGCGTCCTGACTTGCTGAACGAATAGAGCGGATTTTAAGGAGCATCGAGCAATGAATCGATTAGACAGAATTGAAGCGACGCAATTGCGTAATAATATTCCACAGTTTCAGCCAGGCGATACGGTCCGTGTTCATGTGCGGATTAAAGAATCTGAGACCAAAGAGCGATTGCAGGTTTTTGAAGGTGTCGTGATCGCGCGCAAACACGGCGGCGCGCGCGAAACGATTACGGTGCGAAAGACGAGTTTTGGCGTGGGCGTTGAAAGAATTTTCCCACTGCACGCAACCATCATCGATCACATCGATCTCGTAAAGCGCGGTCGCGTCCGGCGCGCGAAGCTTTACTACCTCCGTGGATTGCGCGGTAAAGCAGCACGCATCCGTGAGCGCGACACACGCGGCCAAGGCGTCGATGCTTCGGCTTCCGCAGCCGGCAAAAAATAAATCGGCCAAAAGGCACAAGAAGCACAGAACATTTCTCTTCGTTTTTGTGCTTTTTGTGCCTTTTTGTGGCTACAAATCTTTGAGGCAAAGTGCGGATCGCAATCGATGCTCACACGGTCGGGACGAAGCTCGGGGGCAACGAAAGCTACGCTGTAAATCTCATTGAGGCGCTGGCAGCAATCGACAGCGTCAATCAATACACGATTTACATCACTACAAATGAAGCTCGCGAGCGCTTCAACAATCGTTGGCCCAACTTCAAAGTTCGCTCAACACTTCCCCACACACCTTTAATCAGAATTCCGCTGACACTCAGCGCCGAGCTTCGCAAAAATCCCGTCGATGTGCTGCACGTTCAGTTTACGGCGCCACCGTTTTGCCCGTGCCCGGTTGTCGTAAGCATTCACGATCTTTCGTTCGAGCATCTACCGCAGACTTTCAATCGTCGCAGCCGCACTCAGTTGAAACTGACAGTGCGGCATTCTGCCCGGCGTGCGGCACGGATTCTTTCACTCTCGGAACACACCCGACGCGACATCATCGAATCCTACGGCATTTCGCCTCAACGTGTTACCGCAATTCCCCTCGCCGCACCGGACCACTTTGGTCCTATAATTGACAACAGGGAACTGCAACGCGTACGACACAATTACGGGATAGACGGTGAATACATTCTGTCAGTTGGTTCGATACAACCTCGCAAGAATCTGGCCCGACTGGTCAGAGCTTATGCCTCATTGCGAGAAAGTGGTTCAGCGGCTAAGCTGCCTAAACTCGTCCTCGTTGGAAAGTGCGCCTGGCTTTACGACGAAACCTTGCGCGCTCTCGACGAGACAAATGTAAAAGACGACGTGGTTTTGACAGGATACGTTCCGGAAAAGGATCTGCCCGCGCTTTATTCCGGGGCATTGTGCTTCGTTTACCCGTCGTACTTTGAAGGATTCGGACTACCACCGCTCGAAGCGATGAAGTGTGGCGCAGCGGTGATTGTCGGCAATAGGACCAGTTTGCCGGAAGTTGTCGGGGATGCGGCCCTCGCCGTTGATCCGTTCGACATTGACGCTATTGCCGGCGCAATCAAAAAAGTAGTAAACGATTCGGCACTTCGGAAAGTCTTAAGCGTTAAAGGACAGGAACGAGCAAGGGAGTTCAACTGGCGAGAGACTGCACGTAAAACTCTGGCAGTCTATGAAGAAGTCTCACGGGCCTCGGTAACCCCGTAATCTGATGCGCATCGCTATTTTAGGAACAAGAGGAATCCCGGCCAGCTACGGCGGGTTCGAAACGTTCGCGGAACACCTCGCGACGCGTCTCGTCGCTCGCGGTCACGACGTCACCGTCTATTGTCGCGCGCACTACGTTTCACCACGACAGTTGGAGTATCACGGCGTCAAATTAAAAGTCCTGCCGACGATCAGGCACAAGTATTTCGACACTGTCATTCACACTTTTCTTTCCGCGCTCCACGCAGTTTCGGCACGATACGACGCCGCGCTGATCTGCAATTGCGCAAACGCTCCGTTTAGTCCAATCCTGCGGCTCACCGGAACACCCGTGGCGATCAATGTCGACGGGCTCGAGCACAAACGCAAAAAATGGGGCTGGCTTGGGCGCCGCTACTATCATCTTGCGGAGTACTTGTCGACTTTATTGCCAAATGAAATGGTGACTGACGCTCAGGTGATTCAGGACTACTATCTCGCGCGCCACAATGCGTTGTCGACAATGATTGCTTACGGTAGTGAAGTTGAGCGACGAACGGATCGCGCCGCGGTCCGCAAGTGGCGAGTGGAGCCGAATCGATACGTTTTGTATGTGTCGCGGCTTGAGCCGGAGAATAATGCTCACCTCGTAATCGAAGCTTTCAAAAAGGTGCGGACTGCTTACCGGTTACTGGTTGTCGGTGACGCGCCGTATGCCGAGCAGTACATCAACAGTTTGAAGGCAAGTGCACGCGGCGATAAACGGATCGTCTTCACGGGTTTTGTGTTTGGTCAGGATTATCGCGCACTCCAGCAGAACGCCTATTGTTACGTACACGCGACCGAGGTGGGCGGAACGCATCCGGCGTTGCTCGAAGCGATGGGATATGGAAATTGTGTGCTGACGCTCGCCACACCCGAGAACATGGAAGTAGTGGGCGATGCGGGTGTTCCGTACATCGATGAGTATGATTTGTCGGAGAAACTACAGCGAGTGTTGCGCGATGGCTCGCTGGTCCAGGCCTATCGGAACCGCGCCCAGCAACGGATCCAAACTCACTACGCCTGGGACAATGTTGTCGACGAATACGAACAACTCTTCGCCGGCATGTGCGGTCAAGCTCCGCCACCTGAACCGATACCTGCCGAACCCCCTCAAACAATAGAGGCTGTTCAAAAACAAGATCGAAAACACATTAAGAGCGCCTAAAAGAGGGGCGCCCCGTCTGTTCTTTGGGAACCGACGGGGCAAAAGCGTAACGGGTAGGTTCGGGCTAAACGGGTGGCTGAAAGCATGAGAATCGCCGAACTGCAACGATTCCTACGGGCGGCGCGTGGTGCGGGGAATT
>DATFDT010000405.1:0-7514 GCA_035251975.1 Pyrinomonadaceae bacterium
TTCGCCCGCGTTCGCGGGCTCTCCCAATATTTGGGCCTCGTGATCCTGGGGCTTGCGCCCCAGGCTTTATGCTTCCACCCGCTTCGCGGGCTCAGCGCTCAAATGTAACGTTCGTCAAATTCTATCCCGTTGACTTTGAGAAAATTGATGAATTCGTTCCTGAACGATACCTTGCGATGATGCTCTTTCTGGTTGGCGATGTAATGCTGCACCTGTTTCAGGTTTGACTGGCTAACGGTGAACGCTGCATAGCCACGTTGCCATGAGAAATCTGAAAGGCGAGGAAAAACATCGTGCATCCAACCAGAAGCATTTGACTTCAATTCACGCAATACGTCAGACAGTGCGCGATCGGGACGAAGCTTGGCTACGAGGTGAACGTGATCCTCAATTCCGTTTATGCCAAGAGAAATTCCGCCGACGCTGCGCACTATACCACCGATGTATTCATACAGCCGTGGTTGATGATCGATGGTGATGATTGGACGTCGATCTTTGGTTGAGAAGATAAGGTGGTAGAGAAGGTTCGTAAACGATTGAGACATTGTGAGGTGCTCGATTCTTTGTGAGTATTGGATAAAGCCATCGAGAGATTACATGTTTTTACAGTTGCCTGCACGCCGCGCCCGTGAAACGGGCGACAGCGTGGACCAATTAAGGCTGGCGCCCGCTTCGCGGACTTATACCTGAAGCAAACCGCGGCGGATTGCGATTGTTACGGCGTGGGTACTGTCCGGCATGGTCCTACGAAACTCCCACAGCGCCTCGACCGCATTCGTAGCCTGTTTATGCCGCCTTCGATCGAACCGGCGGAGTTTCTGATTTGGTTAGCTCACTTTCCCGCGCACTCTTCCGCGGCGGCGACATCACAAGCGGAAGTACCGCGGAAACAGCCATCACTACGGCAATCACGTGCAACGGACGATAATAAGCCCCCGTACTCTGGCGCAGGTAAGCAATCAACAATGGTCCAACGGCACTCGCAGTCCCCCACGCCGTTAACATCAGCCCGTAAATTGGTCCAACATTCTTCGACCCGAAGTAATCAGCCGCAAACGCCGGCATTGTGCCGAAACCCCCGCCGTAACACATCAACACAACGAAAGTGAGTACAGTCATACCCGCGACCATGTTGGCCCGCGCCAGCAACCAGAACAGCAACACCTGCAACAGGAACATCACTAAAAATGTCGCGCGTCTCGTAATCAAATCAGAAACCCACGCCCAGAACACTCTGCCAACCGCGTTGCCGATGCTGGCAACACCAACCATGCTCGCAGCCACAACTGCGGTCACGCCGACGAGCTCCTGAAATATCGGCGCCTCCTGCGAGATGACTGAGATCCCCGCGAACGTATTTAGAAAAAGTAACAGCCACAACGCGTACCACTGCCACGTTCGTAGTGCTCCTGTTAGCGTGTAGTCTGCGCCGGCACGTTGCGATACTTGCGATGCGGGCGGCGTCCAACCAGCCGGCCGCCAGTCTTCAGGAGGATTCTGCATAAAGAATCCAGTTATGACCGTGACGATGAGATAAGCGCCTCCAAGATATGCAAACGTATCGAGCACTCCAACACTCTTGATTAAATACGTCGCGACTGGCGCCGTAATCAACGCGCCAGCTCCAAATCCACCCACAGCAATACCTGCGATAAGCCCGCGACGATCAGGAAACCATTTCACGAGTACGGCCACCGGAACGATGTAAGCAAACCCAAGCCCCAGTCCGCCGATCAGTCCATAACTGACGTACAACCACCAGAGTTTGTTTGCAGAAAAGCTCGCCAGAAACACTCCGAGACCGTAAAGCACACCGCCAGTAACAGCGACAACGCGTGGTCCTTTGCGATTGAGCCACAAGCCGCCAAAGAATGCCGCAACTCCCAGCACGAAGATGCTGATCGTGAACGTAAGCGTGACTTCAGCGATGGTCCAACCAAACTGATTCGCCAGCGGCGTTCGAAAAACACTCCACGCATAAACCGCGCCCAGAGCGATCTGCATACATATTCCCGCAACGGCGATCATCCATCGATTATGTGTTCCCATTTTCCCTAACCTTGTTCGTCAAGTTTCGTCCAAACACTTGCAGCAGATCGTTGAAGGCTGCTAAGCCACGTCGAAAATCCGCGTCGAAAAATGTTCGCAGCAATTTGAAGAGACCGGGTGGCTTTGCTTCCTCGCGATTCGCCTGGACCAACGCTTTCGGCACAGCGTTCGTTAAATCGTTCAGCAACGCCGGCTCAACTTCACCAAGCGCTTTGATCAAGAGCAGGACGTTTCGTGACGCGCGAATCGATGCCGGGTCTCTGGCGACAGCGACTGCCTGCTGAATGACAACCTCACCGCCACCCAACGTTCCACGCATCAACTCGAGCACGCCCTTGTCGTGCATGAGCTGGAGCAGTTCGTAAGCAGCAAGAATCGCCTCCCCGTGTTTTGCGGGTAATGCCTGGAGTCGCACCTCAAGCTCGTGTTGCGGATTGCGTGGTGGCAGTGTCAATGGAATTGGCTGCGCCATGGTCCCTCCTTGTTACCTCGCCCGCAGTGGTTGGATCTGAAAAAGCTTCGGTCCTGGTAAACGATAGTCAGGACGCTGCCACTTGCGTTCGACTTCAACACCACGTTGTGGCGTCGGATGACCCCAACGCGAGTTGGTTCGCGGCAAAGGACTCTCGCCAACTTCTCCCAAAACCGTCATCTTCACTGCGACTTCCTTGAATGCCGGCGTGTGCGTTACCGGATCGGTGTAGCTGCTAGTCAGCCGGTTGATTGCGTTCTCCACTGAATTCATCGGCACATACAGTTCGTTTCCGTGGACGCGATCGGTGACGACCGCACGAACGCGAATCTTTCCGTAGCGCGAAGTGAGTTGGACCCAACTACCTGTCGTGAGCTTTCGCTCTTTGGCTAACTCCGGCGAGACTTCAACAAACGTGTCCGGCGTCTTTGAGGCGATTCCCGCACTGCGATAAGTGAGATTGCCTTCGTGAAAATGTTCGAGCAGACGGCCGTTGTTCACGTGCAGATCAAACTCCGCATCAGGCTGATCGGGCGGCTCCTGCCACTTCGTTGGAAACAGACGCGCCTTGCCGTCGGGAAACGGAAAGTCTTTCGTGTACAGCAATGGCTGATCTGAGCCGTCGGGCGCTACGGGCCACTGTAGCGATTGATATCCTTCCAAACGTTCGTAAGTAACTCCAGCAAACATCGGAGTGAGCGCGGCGATCTCTGCCATGACTTCCGACGGGTGCTCATACTTCCAATCGGCTCCCATGTGGTTCGCGACATCGAGAATGATCTGCCAATCAGGCCGGCATCCTTCGAGTGGCTCGAAGACCTTGTAGAGACGCTGGATGCGGCGCTCACTACTCGTAAACGTCCCATCTTTTTCCAAACTCGGCGCTGCGGGCAGGACCACGTCCGCATACCGGCAAACATCTCCGAAGAAGATTTCCTGGATGACCATGAACTCGAGCTTCGAGAATGCATCGTCTACATAGTTTGCATTCGAATCGACGATGCTCATCTCCTCGCCGATGATGTACATGGCTTTGAGTTTGCCCGCCTGAATGGCGTCAACCATCTGGTGATTGTCGAGACCTGTTTTCGGCGGGAGAGTGACCTTCCAATAGTCTTCGAAGCGCGCCCGGATCGCTGGATCTTCGACTGACTGGTAACCCGGGAAAAAATTCGGCATCGAGCCGTTGTCGCTGGCGCCCTGCACGTTGTTGTGTCCGCGCAACGGATACGCGCCGGTGCCGGGCCGCATATAGTTGCCGGTGATGAGCAGCAAATTTGAAATTGCCGTTGACGTGTCTGAGCCCATGCTGTGTTGAGTGACTCCCATGGCCCAGCAGATAGACATGGTCTTGGCGTCGGCAATCATACGGGCCACCTGCTTCAGCGTGTCGATTGATAGCCCGCAGCGTTGTGAAGCGAATTCCAGCGTGAAAGGCTCGAGACTCTTCCGATACTCGGCAAATCCGTTTACGTGAGCGTTGATGAATTCCGTCTTTGCGAAGCCCTGATCGATTAAATAGCGCGTGATGGCTGACAACCAGATCAGATCGGTGCTGGGTTCCGCGTGCAGATAAACGTCAGCACGTCGCGCCATTTCGTTTTCGCGTAGATCCGAAACGATCAACTTGAGCCCGTGAAGTTTTTGCGCGCGCTTGATACGTGTGGCGAGTACCGGATGACTCTCAGCCGTGTTACTGCCGATAATTATTACCAACTCAGCCGCAGCGACATCCGTGAACGAGCCCGAGTCGCCACCATAACCGACCGTTCGAAACAGTCCTGTGGTTGCAGGTGACTGGCAATAACGCGAACAGTTGTCGATGTTGTTTGTACCAACAACGGCGCGTGCGAGCTTCTGCATTAGAAAGCTCTCTTCGTTCGTGCACTTCGACGACGAAATCAGACCGATCGAGTCTGGTCCGTTCGCTGCTTTGATTTCATTTAAGCGCCGGGCTACAAAGCTCAGCGCTTCTTCCCAACTGGCCTCTCTGAACACGCCGCCGTCTCTGATAAGCGGCTTCGTCAGACGGTCTTCGCTATTGATGTGATCCCACGCAAATTTTCCTTTGATACAGGTCGAGACTCCGTTTACTGGTCCTTCAAGCGGCTCGATCTTCAGGATGTGTCGATCCTTGGACCATACATCGAAGCTGCAACCGACGCCGCAATAAGTACAAACTGTTTTGGTGCGACGAATGCGCGACTCTCTCATCGCTGCCTCTGCTTCGGAGACGCGCATGACCGTTCCGTAACCTGTCTCGGGCTCGATCCCCTTGATGTACTCGATCATGCCCTCGAGAGCGGGTTGGGGTAGCCCAGTCATAAAACCGGCGTGGCCCAGCATCGAAGTTTCCATTAATGCGTTGCACGGGCAGACGGTTACACAATGACCACAGGACACACAGCTCGACGCGCCTATCGTTGAGCCGCCGTCCCAAAGCACACGTGGATGCGGACTCTCCCAGTCGATCGATAACGTTTCGTTGACCTCGAGGTTCTGACAGGCCTCGACGCAGCGACCACACAGGATGCACTGGTTCGGATCGTAACGATAAAAAGGATTGGTGTTGTCTACGGCGTATGGTTTCGTTTGAAAAGGAATGTTCTGATGTTCAATTCCCAACAACTTCGTCGCGTTGTGCACAGTGCAATTGCCGTTACTGTTATCACAAACCGTGCAGTAAAGATTATGGTTGCTGAGGATTCGATCGAACGCCTCGATTTGAGCTTCACTCGCTGCGGTGGAATTCGTAATGACACTCAGGCCTGGCGAAACTTTCGTGGCGCAAGCTCTCACGAGCTCACCGTTAATCTCAACCATGCAAGTATCGCAGGTTTGAATTGGACCAAGTTGCGGGTGATAGCAAACTTGGGCTAACTGAATGCCGCTGCGGTTGATCACATCGATCAGCAGTTCATCGCTGGATGCCTGCTGAATTACGCCGTCGACCGTTATAGCAAACCGGTTGTCATAGAATCCTTCCGGCATAACTGAGTGACCGTTGGGCTTAGTGTCGCGATCAATGAGTTGAGCTGTCTTGAGCATGTCAAAATCTTCTTCCGTTATCTCTGTGCAACTTCTGTGTTCTCTGTGTCTCTGTGGTAGACATTCCGTTAACCACAGAGACACAGAGAACACAGAGATTGCACAGAGAAGCAGTTCAATTAAAGATCTAAGTCGCTGAGTCCTGGATGATCGTCGGGACGTCGACCCAGTGGCCAGCGGTACTTGCGATCTGATTCCTTGATCGGCAAATCGTTGATGCAGGCATAACGACGGCGCATCAATCCGTTGTCATCGAATTCCCAGTTCTCGTTTCCGTACGAGCGAAACCAATTGTTCGAGTCGTCATGCCACTCATATGCGAAACGCACGGCGATACGATTTCCGTCGAAGGCCCACAGCTCTTTGATCAGCCGGTAGTCGAGCTCTTTGGACCACTTGCGTTTGAGAAAGGCGATGATCTCAGCGCGGCCGTTGGCAAACTCCGCGCGATTTCGCCAGCGTGAATCCGGCGAATAAGCCAGGGCCACCTTTTCCGGATCGCGCGTATTCCAACCGTCTTCCGCAAGCCTGACTTTCTGAATTGATGTCTCGCGAGTGAACGGCGGAAATGGCGGTCGCGGCGTCGCCACATTAAGAGTTTCGTCAGCTATTACTTCTACAGAACTCATACTTCCCTCCTAATCGTTACAGCTCGCGCACGATCTCGGTTAAGAACCAGTGCCGGCGTTCCGCCTCGTCGATCCAAACTTCTATGAAACTGGCCGTGGCAACATCTTCATACTTCTCGCAGATCGAATGTGTCGCACGCAGCGAGTCGATAAAGTTTTGGTTATCCTCACGCAGCTCACGCATCATCTCGACGGCGGCGATGAACTCGTCATCGTTGTCTTTGAGTCGCTGGTTTCTCGCAATGTCACCAATCGAGTGAATCGTCGTGCCGCCAATCTTGCGCGCGCGTTCTGCAATGTCGTCGGTGATGGCGAAGATCTGACTGGCGTGTTCGTCAAGCAGCAGGTGGTAGTCTCGAAAGTGAATGCCACTCAGGTGCCAGTGAAAGTTTTTTGTTTTTAGGTAAAGTGCAAACGCGTCGGCAAGTAGTCGACGCAATTCGTTTGAGATCTCCGACACGCCCTCGCGGCTAAGTCCTGACGTTAGCTCCGCGTGGTCCGTGTCGGCGAGTCTGGCTGCATTAATACGCATGGGCTCTCCTTTACGTGGTATCAAACAACGCGAAAATAGCAGCCGGTTAAGTGCGTGTCTTATCGTACGTTGCTCAAAGATGTGTTCGTTTGCTGGGTTTGGGTGATGTCAAAACGGGGTAGATTCGAGCAATTACACGGAATACGGCGTCGTCGCAAATCACTATTTTGGGTAGTGAGGCTTTTTTAGGTATGACTAAAACTATCACCATATTGATTGCGTTGATAATCGCCGCGAGTACGCAGACCAAAGCACAGGCGCCGGTGCAACTAACGATTAAAGCCGGGACCGAGATCGGGGAGTCAAAGGATCGGTTCAAGGTTGGCGACTCGATCCTGATCACGCTCACGATGACCAATACATCGGCGGATCCGCAAAACCTTTGTTTGTCGTCAAATTTTTACCAGAACCTACCCAGGCTCACGAGAGATGGCCAGTTAATTCCGATCATGAAATGGACGTCGAGTGTGCGACAGATTGCGAAGCATGATGGGACGTGTAAGGACATCAATCTCCCGCAGAAGATCGTTCTCGATCCGAAAGCACAGAAGGACATCGATTGGTTTGTACTCGTTGATAGCAACGTTTCAACCGGAGCCGAGTCGTGGTACGACGCACTGCAACCGGGCACGTACGAGCTCGTGCTTCGACGCCGGCTGGATTGTTGTGATGGATCAACGATCGAATCCAACAAGATCACTTTTACAGTCACACCCTGAATAGCAAGTCAGTGAGAATAGAACAAGTCAGTGAGAATGGAACAAGTCAGGAAGAGGGGCTTGCC